>NZ_WSEL01000009.1:305625-611250 GCF_009758015.1 Ramlibacter pinisoli | reverse complement strand
GTGGCCGAGGAAGCCGTGCACGTGACGGCGGATGGCCGCCGGTTGTGGGTGCTGCATGGCGATGCCTTCGACGGCGTGGTGCAGTGCGCCAAGTGGCTTGCCCACATCGGCGACACGCTCTACGAGTTCACGTTGCGGCTCAATCGCCACCTGAACAGGGCCAGGGGCTGGTTCGGGCTGCCGTACTGGTCGTTGTCGGGCTACCTCAAGCACCGGGTCAAGCGGGCACTGAACTACGTCACCGGGTTCGAGCAGGCGGTGGCGCACGAAGCGCGCAGGCGCGGCCACCAGGGCGTGGTCTGCGGGCATATCCACCGCGCCGAGATGCGCGAGATCGACGGCGTGCTCTATTGCAACGACGGCGACTGGGTGGAGAGCCGGACCGCGTTGGTCGAACACCTCGACGGCCGCCTGGAACTGGTGGAGTGGGGCGCCGTCGACCACCCGGTCGCCTCCCCGCGGATCGCCCACAAGGAGCTTGCATGAAGATCGCCCTCGTCACCGACGCCTGGATGCCCCAGGTCAACGGCGTCGTGACCACGCTGGTGGAACTGGTGCGCGAACTCACGGCAGCGGGGCACGACCTGCTGGTGGTGCAGCCGGGCGACTTCCGCACCCGCCCGTGCCCGGGTTACCCGGGGATCGACCTCGCCGTCGCGCCCCGGCGCCAGCTCGCCGCGCAGCTGGATGCTTTCCAGCCGGATGCGATCCACCTGGCGACGGAAGGGCCACTGGGCTGGGCCGGCCGCCGCTATTGCCTGCGGCGCCGACTCGCCTTCACGACGGCCTTCCACACCAAGTTTCCCGAGATCCTGCATGCTGCCGCGATGGTGCCGGTGGGGTGGGGCTACGCGCTGTTTCGCCATTTCCACCGTCCCTCGTCGGGTGTCATGGTCCCGACGCGGAGCGTGCTGGCCATGCTCGAACGGCGGGGCTTTCGCAACCTGCGGGCCTGGACGCACGGCGTGGACACCGGGCTGTTCGGCTTCAGCGCCCAGCCGCTGCCGCACGACCTGCTGCGGGACCTGCCGAGGCCGATCGCGCTGTTCGTCGGCCGGGTCTCGTACGAGAAGAACATCCAGGCGTTCCTCGAGACCGACCTGCCGGGGAGCAAGGTGGTGTGTGGCGTCGGGCCGGTCGAGGCCCCACTCAAGGCCCGCCATCCCCATGTGCGCTGGATCGGCCTGCTGTCCCGGCCCGAGCTCGCGCGCTTGTATGCGGCAGCCGATGTGCTCGTGTTTCCCAGCCACGCCGACACGTTCGGGTTGGTCATGGTCGAGGCCATGGCCGCGGGGACGCCGGTGGCCGCCTACCCGGTCGACGGTCCCCTGGAGGTGTTGGGGCGCCCGCATCCCGACGGTGGCCGCAGCCTGGGCGGAACCATGCACGAAGACCTGGGCACCGCGATCCGGTCGGCGCTGTCGATCCCGCGGGTCGAAGCCCGCGAACGGGCGTTGGATTTCAGCTGGGCGCACGCCAGCCGCCTGTTCGCCGACTTCCTCGTGCCGGCGCGGCACCCCGTCGGCGACGCGCGGCCCACCGGTGCTGTCACAACTCTGTCATCCTCCCGATGAAAACTCGTCATCGTTTCGTCACACTCGCATCGGATGACATCGCCCCAGACCAGCGCAGACATCTCGAGCCTTCCATGGCTCGATCGCGACCACTGCATTCTTGCCTTCAACGAGCGCGTGCTGGACTGGGCCCATCGCGACGACGTGCCGCTGCTCGAGCGGCTGCGTTACCTGTGCATCGTGTCGTCCAACCTCGATGAGTTCTTCGAAGTGCGTGCCGCGCCGCACCTGACGGCGGCGCTCGCCGGCGAGAGAAAAGGGCTCTACACGGTAGCGAGCTTCGAGGCGCTGTCGGTCGCGGCCCACCGGTTGGTGGAGCGGCAGTACGCGCTCTTCAACGATGAGCTGATGCCGGCGTTCGCCCGCCAGGGCATCGAGCTGGTGTCGCACGGCGAGCGCACAGCACCCCAGAAGCGCTGGGTCGACGACTACTTCGAGCGCCAGGTGCGGCCGTTGCTGGTGCCGGTAGGCCTGGATCCCGCGCACCCGTTTCCCCAGATCGCCAACAAGTCGCTCAATTTCATCGTCCGGCTGGGCGGCAAGGACGCGTTCGGCCGCGAGAACGAGATCGCCATCGTCAAGGTTCCCCGCGTCCTGCCCCGGCTGATCCGCATGCCGGCCAAGGTGTCGGGCGGCAAGACCCTGTTCGTCTCGCTGTCGAGCGTGATCCGGGCCCACCTGCAGGACCTGTTCCCGGGCCGCGAGGTGGGGCAGTTCTCGCAGTTCCGGGTGACGCGGCATTCCGACCTCGCGGTGGACGAGGACGACGTGCGCAACCTGCGCACCGCGTTGCGGGTGGGCCTCCAGCACCGGCACTACGGCCAGGCTGTGCGGGTGGAAGTGTCGTCGGGCTGCTCGGAGTTCCTCGCCCATTTCCTGCTGCAGCAGTTCGCGCTGCCGCCGGTGGCGCTGTACCGTGTGTCCGGTCCCGTGAACCTGGTGCGCCTGCAGCAGCTGATCGACCTGGTGGACGCGCCGCAGCTGAAGTTCCCGCGCTACACGGCGTCGTTCCCGGCCGGGTTGAACGTGAACGAGCCCATCGTCGACCAGCTGCGCCGTGGCGACGTCCTCATCCACCAGCCGTTCGAGAGCTTCGACGGCGTGCTGGCGTTCCTGCGCGAGGCCGTCGACGACCCGGACGTGCTGGCCATCAAGCAGACCATCTACCGCACCGGCAACGAGTCGGCCCTGATGGACCTTCTGCGCGAAGCGGTGCGGCGCGGCAAGGAGGTGATGGCCGTCGTGGAGCTGAAGGCGCGCTTCGACGAGGAGGCCAACATCAACTGGGCCGAGCAGCTCGAGTCGATCGGGGCGCAGGTGGTCTATGGCGTGGTCGGCCTCAAGACGCACGCCAAGATGCTGCTGGTCACCCGGCGGGAAGGGCGTGCGCTGGTGCGCTACGCCCACCTGTCCACGGGCAATTACAACCCGTCCACGGCCCGGCTGTACACCGACCTCAGCTACCTGACCGCCGATCCCAAGCTGACCGCCGACGTGGAGGCGATCTTCGTGCACCTGGCCAGCCAGACGCGGCTCCCGCGGCTCAACTGCGTGCTGATGGCGCCGTTCCACCTGCACCGGCGCCTGATCGAGAAGATCGACGTGCTGGGCGAAGCGGCGGCGCGCGGGCTGCCGGCGCGGATCGTGCTCAAGATGAATGCACTGACCGACGAGCAGCTGATGCACGCGCTCGTGCGGGCGGGCCGCCACGGCGCGCACATCGACCTCATCATCCGCGGCGCGTGCATGCTGCCCCCGGGGCTGCCCGGCTGGACCGACAACATCCGCGTGCGCTCCGTCGTCGGCCGCTTCCTAGAGCATTCGCGCGTCTTCTACCTGCGGGCAGGAAGCGAGGAGGAGCTGTTCCTGTCCAGCGCCGACTGGATGAACCGGAACATGCTGCGCCGGATCGAACTGGCCTGGCCGGTCACCGACCCGGTGCTGCGCCAGCGCATCGTCGACGAGTGCCTGGTGGCCTACCTGCACGACGATCGGGACGCCTGGGAACTGCAGTCGGATGGCCGCTACGAGCCCGTGCGCTCGCGGCGGGGGTCGAAAGGGCACGGCGCGCAGCAAGCCCTCATGGCCCGCCATGGGGTGCGCGCCATTCCACAGGAGCCGGCATGGACCTGATTTTGTGGCGCCACGCGGAGGCCGAAGACCAGCGCGAGGGCCTCGAGGACCTGGAGCGGGCGCTGACCGCCCGTGGCGAAAAGCAGGCGGCCCGCGTGGCGGCCTGGCTCGATCGGCTGCTGCCCGAGGGCGCCCGCATCCTGTGCAGCCCGGCGCGGCGCTGCGACCAGACGGCCAGGGCGCTGGGCCGCAAGTTCAAGGTGCGCCCGGAACTCGGGCCGGCTGCGGACGTGCCCGGCATCCTGGAGGCGGCGCAGTGGCCGTCGGCGCGCCAGCCGGTGGTCGTGGTCGGCCACCAGCCGGTGCTGGGCGAGGTCGTGGCGCAGCTGCTGGGCATGGACAGCGGCACCTGCCAGGTGCGCAAGGGCACGGCGTGGTGGTTGCGTACCCGCGAGCGGGACGGCCACCAGCAGACCGTGGTGGTGGCCGTACAGTCGCCCGACGCGACCTGAGCGGCGCTCAGGCCTTGGCCGGACGGCCCGTCTTGATGGCGGGCACGGCGCCCACCGCGGCCAGGAAGGCCGACTCGGGCATGACGGCCAGGGCCTTGATGCCTGCGCGCAGCAACTCGCTCTTCTTGGCCGGCGTACCGGCCTTGGCGGCCCGCACCTTGAGGGCCTCGAGCACCGCGTATTCGACCTTGGGAATGGTGTAGCTGTCGCGCACCAGCTTCGGCTTGCGGGCCTTGTCGTCCTTCTCGGTCCTGGCGCCGTCGGGGGACTTGGCTGCGTTGGATGGCGGCGGGACCTTGGCAGCCTTGGGCGGCTCGGCCGCCCTGGAGGCCAGCGAGGCCTTGGGTGCAGGCTTGCTCGCCTTCGGCGCTGCGCGCCGTGCGACGGGCTTGGCCGTCCTGGCCGCCTTGGCCACCGGCTTCTTCACTGTTGCCATGATCCGGGTCCTTCCTCGAAACGGTATATACAGTTTAGACCGTTTCCGCCAGGTAACTCAACCGGTGGCGAGAGTCCAGGGTGTCTTCTGCCACGCGACCGCTTCCTCGCGCAGGAGATGCGCGGACTGCGGGTAGGCGCGCGCCCAGTCGGCCGGGATGGACAGCGTGAACTGCTGGTTGCCGGCCCGCAACTGCAGGCCGGAGAGGTTGGGATCGCGCCTGGCGTGGCACAGGATCACGGCCAGCCGCAGGCACAGCAGCTGGTGCACGAACACCACGTCGGAAAAGTCGGCGTCGAGCTTGCGCAGCTTGCCGCGGTGGCCCAGGACCAGCAGGCCCAGGCGGTGCAGTTCGGGTTGCGCAAAACCGGGTGCATCGGCGTGGTCGAGGATGTACGCGCCGTGCTTGTGCGCATCGCTGTGCGAGATGTGGCTGCCGATCTCGTGCAGCAGGGCGGCCCAGCCCAGCTTGCGCTCGTGGCGCGCCAACGCCTGTGGGGAGTCGTCGGCCCCGCGCAACTGCCGCAGGAGCTGGCGCGCGACCTTGCCCACGCGGGTGGCCTGGGGGGTGTCGACGCCGAACTTGGTAGCCAGCCTCTGCACGGTGACCGATCGGACGTCGGTTCCGACATGCTCGCGATCCAGGAGGTCGAACACGACGCCCTGACGCAGCGCGCCCTCGGCCGGCAGCAGCTCCTGGATGTCCAACTGGTCGAACACAGCCTGCAGGACGGACAGTCCGCCACCGATCACCGGCCGCCGGTCGTCCTTCAGCCCTTCCAGCCGGACCCGATCGACCGACTTGGCCGCGATCAGTTGCCCCTGCAGCCACGACAGGCTCTCGCGCGACACCGCCGGCCGGCCGGCCGCCAGCAGGATGTCGCCGACCGCCCCGATCGTGCCTGACGATCCGTACGCCACGTCCCATTGGCGGCGGCCGTAGCGGACCGTGGCGTCCTCGAGCACGGCCTGGGCCGCCACCCGGGCTCGCTCGAAGGCAGCGGCAGACAGGGTGCCGTCCGGAAAGTAGCGCAGCGACCACGCGACGCTGCCGACGCGATAGCTCTCCGTCACCCGCGCCTCGAATTGCTGACCCAGGATCAGCTCGGTGGACCGGCCGCCGATATCCACCACCAGCCGCCGCTCGTCCGACTGCGGCAGGAGGTGGGCGACGCCCTGGTAGATCAGGCGCGCCTCCTCGCGGCCGGAGATCACTTCGATCGGGAACCCGAGGATGTCGTGGGCCCGGCCGAGGAAATCATCGCGATTGCGGGCTTCGCGCAGGGTCTGAGTTGCGACGGCCCGGACCTGGCTGCGCCGGAAACCGGCCAGCCGTTCTCCGAATCGCGCCAGGCATTCCCAGCCACGCCGCATGGCTTCGACGGTGAGGTTGCGCGAGTCGTCGAGCCCGGCGCCCAACCGCACCGTCTCCTTCAGGTATTCGGTGCGGTGGACCTGCCCGTGGTCGTGCCGACCGATCTCGAGCCTGAAACTGTTCGAGCCTAGGTCGACGCCGGCCAGGAGGGTTCCGTTGTCCATTCGCGGGCCAGCATAGCAAAGGAGGCCGTCGGCAGGGGCTCGCCGGGCCGGCTTCAGCCCAGCACGCGCCCGTCCGGCGTCAGCATGCTCTGGGTGACGAAGGCC
Organism: Ramlibacter pinisoli; assembly: GCF_009758015.1. Classification (NCBI taxonomy): domain Bacteria; kingdom Pseudomonadati; phylum Pseudomonadota; class Betaproteobacteria; order Burkholderiales; family Comamonadaceae; genus Ramlibacter; species Ramlibacter pinisoli. Next base: position 605,011 of record NZ_WSEL01000009.1, on the reverse strand, counting down.
CCGCTGCGGCGGCGCTGGTCGAAGCTCACGCGGAACCCTCCCAGGTCCAGTGTCGCGCGCCGCCGGAACGCCGCCAGCACGGACTGCCTCGTCAGCGGCACGTCAACTTCGGCCATGACCTCGGACGTGTAGCGCGCCGCGATGAAGCCGGCCAGGGACAGCGTCGCCGGCGGCTCGTCGAACAGCCGGCCCAGGGTGTCGCGGTAGGCGCGCACGATCGGCAGGCTGGCGGTGACCATCGGCACCGGCTGGGTGGCGATCACCGGGATGCTGCGGCCCCCACCCATCTGCACCATCGTCTGCAGGTTCACGTCGGCCAGCGCCACCAGGTAGCGCTGCCGTTGCTGCTGCTCCAGCCCCTGGGTGAACTGCACCAGCTCGGGCGTTCCCCCGATGAAGAGCAGGATCGCCGGCGTGCCCGGCGTCAGCTGCAAGCCCAGACGCACGAGATCGCCGCCGCCCCGGTAGGTCTTCAGTTGGAGATTAAGCGTGGCGGCCACCCGCTCGAGCTCGCGGCCATACAGCGCCTGCTCGGTCGGGGACGCGAACACGGCCCCGACGTCCTTCACGCCCAGCGTGGTCAGCGACTTCAGGGCATGGACGATCTGTTCCTGGCGGGACGCGAAGATCGGGAAGGTGCTGTCGTCGACGTCGCTCACGGAGTCCTGCAGCCACGGGGCAACATGCGCGATCGGCAAGTTGTCCTGCCGCAGGAGGTCGATCACCTGGACGGCGACCGGATCGCCTGCCGTCCCTGACAGGACCACGCAGGAGGGGTTGTCCCGCAGCGAGCCGAGCGCCGCCCGCGGGCTGGCCGGCGTGCCATCGACCTCGACCGTGAGGTGGGTGACGGGCCGGCCGCGGACGCCGCCCCTGGCATTGATGTCCTGCCAGGCCGCGCGCGAGCCGATCAGGAAGTCCTTGGAGACGTCCTGCTGTGCGGGCGAGGTGTCGACGATCTGCGCGACGGTGAGCGGCTTGCCGGCCGGCCGGCCGGGCTGGCCCGCCGACGGGCGTGCGACCGCGGCGGCCGGCGTGGCCAGCAGGAGGGCGCGGCGCCGCGGCGTGAACGATGCACGCTGGTGCTTGGGACTCATGTCAGCGGCGCGGCGGCATCAGCACGCGGTCGATCGTGTGCACGACCCCGTTGCTGGCGGCGATGTCGGCCGTCTGGACCATGGCGTCTTCTACCGTCAGGTAGGCCCCGGCCTTGGCCAGGGCGAGGTTCCCGCCTTCGGTGGTCTTCGCGTTGCTGGTGCTGACCTGGTCAGCCGTCAGGCGCGTCGGCAGCACGTGGTAGGACAGCACGGCCTTGAGCCTGGCGGGGTCCTTGCCGAGCTCGTCCAGCGTCTTGGCCGGTACCGCCTGGAAGGCTTCGTTGGTCGGCGCGAACACGGTGTAGGGGCCGCCGGACTTCAACGTGTCGGCCAGGCCGGCCTTCTGGACCAGGCCGTTCAGCGTCGACAGCTCGGGATCGTGGGCGATGGTGTCGGCCACTGACACGGGGGTCTGGGTTGTGGCACAGCCGGCGGCGAGCAGCGCGGCGCCGGCGATCAGGACGAGTCGGTGAATGGACATGGGGGTTCTCCTCTGCGGTGTTGGGTCGGCGGCGAGCGTAGTGACCTGCCGTGACAGATCCGTGACGACCCAGGTGTGAAGGAGTTGCGCATGTCATCCCGTTGTCACGGAAGCTTCTTAGAGTTCCGCCGGTCCCATCCCCAACCAGGAACAAGCATGACTTCGACTTTCCGTGTGGCCACCCTCGGCCTCGTCTCCCTGACGTTCGCGGGCCTCGCGGCGGCCCAGGAAGTGACGGGCGCCGGTGCAAGCTTCCCGGCGCCGCTGTATGCCAAGTGGGCGGCTGACTACAACAAGGCGACCGGCATTCGCATCAACTACCAGTCCGTGGGGTCCGGTGCCGGCATCCGCCAGATAGACGCCAAGACCGTCGACTTCGGCGCGTCCGATGCGCCCCTGAAGGACGAGGAACTGGCCAAGAAGAACCAGGTCCAGTTCCCGACCGTCATCGGCGGCGTCATCCCCGTGGTCAACATCAAGGGCATCGGCCCGGGCCAGCTGCGCCTGAACGGCCAGGTGCTGGGCGACATCTACCTGGGCAAGATCACCAAGTGGAGCGACCCGGCCATCAAGGCCCTGAACCCGTCGCTGAGCCTGCCCGACGCCGCCATCGCCCCGGTGCGGCGCGCCGACGGCTCCGGCACCAGCTTCATCTTCACCAACTACCTGTCGAAGGCGAACGCGGAGTGGAAGTCCAAGGTGGGCGAGGGCACCGCCGTCAACTGGCCGACCGGCGCGGGCGGCAAGGGCAACGAGGGTGTGGCCGCTTTCGTCGGCCGGCTGCCCAACGCGATCGGCTACGTCGAGTACGCGTACGTCAAGCAGAACAAGATGGCCTACGCACTGATGCAGAACGCGGCCGGCCAGTTCGTGGCGCCGGAAGACAAGGCTTTCAAGGCCGCCGCCGCCGGGGCCGACTGGTCCAAGAGCTTCTACCAGATCCTGACCAACCAGCCGGGCGCGGAGAGCTGGCCCATCACCGGCGCCACCTTCATCCTGATGCACAAGGTGCAGGACAAGCCGGCGCAGGCCGCTGCCACCATCAAATTCTTCGAGTGGGCCTACAAGAGCGGCGACAAGACGGCCGACGACCTCGACTACGTGCCCATGCCCGCGGCCGTGAAGACCCAGGTCGAGAAGCTGTGGGCGACCGAGCTGAAGGACGCCAGCGGCAAGGCCATCGCTTTCAAGTAAGAGAGGTGGGCGGCTGCGGCCGCCCCCGTTCCACAGACGAGAACAGTTCCGGTGTCCTCTACACTCCCGGCCCATGAGGCCCCCTTCGCCGTCCCTGGCGCCGTGCCAGCCCGGAAGGGAGGGCGCCGAATGAGCCTTCCTCCCGCCAGCCGCCCCCGCCGGGCCGCGCCCTGGGGCGACCGGCTGTTCGGGTGGGCGGCCCGCGGTTCGGCCATCCTCACGCTCGCACTGCTGGCCGGCATCCTGCTGTCGCTGCTGGCGGGTGCCTGGCCGGCGATCGGGAAGTACGGCATCGGGTTCATCACCAGCAGCGTTTGGGACCCGGTGGGCGGCGAGTACGGCGGCCTGGTGATGATCTACGGCACCCTGGCCACCTCGCTCATCGCGCTGGTGATCGCCGTGCCCGTCAGCTTCGGCATCGCGCTGTTCCTCACCGAGCTGTCGCCCGCCTGGCTCAAGCGCCCGCTCGGAACCGCCATCGAACTGCTGGCAGCGGTGCCCTCCATCGTGTACGGCATGTGGGGCCTGCTGGTCTTCGGCCCCATCCTGGCCACGTTCGTGCAGCAGCCGCTGCAGGCCCTGTTCGCCGGCGTGCCGGTGCTGGGCGCGCTCGTGTCCGGTCCGCCGGTCGGCATCGGCATCCTCTCGGCCGGGATCATCCTGGCCATCATGATCATCCCGTTCATCGCCTCGGTGATGCGGGACGTCTTCGACGTCACCCCGCCCATGCTCAAGGAGTCGGCCTACGCCCTCGGCTCGACCACCTGGGAGGTGGTCTCGCGCGTCGTGTTGCCGTACACGAAGGCGGGCGTGGTCGGCGGCATCATGCTCGGCCTGGGCCGGGCGCTGGGCGAGACCATGGCCGTGACCTTCGTCATCGGCAACTTCAACCAGCTCGACTCGCTCTCGCTGTTCCAGCCGGCCAACAGCATCACCTCGGCGCTGGCCAACGAGTTCGCCGAGGCGGCCAGCGGCCTGCACCAGGCCTCGCTGATCTACCTCGGGCTGGTGCTGTTCTTCATCACCTTCGTGGTGCTGGCGCTGTCCAAGCTGCTGCTGTCGCGCCTGCGCAGGGCCGAAGGGGCGAAATCGTGATCGGCACCGGCGAGACCCTTCTGCGCAAGGCCGATGCCGCGCGTGCCCGCGAGCGGCGCTATGCGGCGCGCAAGCGCGTGAACCAGGTGGCGCTGGCGCTCTCGCTGGCCGCCATGGCGTTCGGCGTGTTCTGGCTGGTGTGGATCCTGTTCGAGACCTTCCGCCTCGGCATCGGCGGGCTCGCCTGGTCGACCCTGACCGAGATGACGCCGCCGCCCAACGAGGCCGGCGGCATCGCCAACGCCATCTACGGCTCCTGCCTGATGGTGGGACTGGCCACGTTCGTGGCCACGCCCGTGGGCATCATGGCCGGCATCTACCTGGCGGAGTACGACAGCAAGGGCGTGCTGGGGACGACGACGCGATTCGTCAACGACATCCTGCTGTCGGCGCCGTCCATCGTCATCGGCCTGTTCATCTACGCCGTGGTCGTCTCGCGCTTCCGGCACTTCTCCGGCTGGGCCGGCGCCCTGTCGCTGGCGCTGATCGTGGTGCCGGTGGTCATCCGCACCACGGAAAACATGCTGATGCTGGTGCCGGCTGGCCTGCGCGAGGCGGCCTACGCGCTGGGTGCACCCAAGTGGAAGGTCATCCTGAGCATCACGCTGCGGGCGGCGCGCGCCGGAGTGGTCACCGGGGTGCTGCTGGCGGTGGCGCGCATCTCGGGCGAAACCGCGCCGCTGCTCTTCACGGCGCTGAACAACCAGTTCTGGACCTCCAACCTGTCCGAGCCGATGGCCAGCCTGCCGGTCACCATCTTCAAGTTCGCCATGAGCCCCTACGAGAACTGGCAGCAGCTCGCCTGGGCCGGCGTCTTCCTCATCACCATGGCGGTGCTGGCGCTGAACATCCTGGCGCGCGTGCTCACCCGCCACAAGACCTGACGAGTCCCCATGAACGTGAACGCCTCCGCCCCCGCCAAAATTTCCGTACGGGACCTGAATTTCTACTACGGCCGCTTCCACGCGCTCAAGGGCATCAACCTCGACATCCCCGAGCGCAAGGTGACGGCCTTCATCGGCCCCTCGGGCTGCGGCAAGTCGACGCTGCTGCGCACGTTCAACCGCATGTTCGAGCTCTATCCCGAGCAGCGGGCCGAGGGCCAGATCATGCTGGACGGCGAGAACCTGCTCACGTCCAAGCAGGACGTGGCGCTGATCCGCGCCAAGGTGGGCATGGTCTTCCAGAAGCCCACGCCGTTCCCGATGTCGATCTACGACAACATCGCCTTCGGCGTGCGGCTGTTCGAGAACCTCTCGGCCACCGACATGGACGAGCGGGTCGAGTGGGCGCTGCGCAAGGCCGCGCTGTGGAACGAAGTGAAGGACAAGCTGGGCCAGAGCGGTGCCGGGTTGTCCGGCGGCCAGCAGCAGCGCCTGTGCATCGCGCGCGGCATCGCGATCAAGCCCGAGGTGCTGCTGCTCGACGAGCCGTGCTCGGCGCTCGACCCGATCTCCACCGCCAAGATCGAGGAACTGATCGCGGAGCTCAAGCACGACTACACCGTGGTGATCGTCACGCACAACATGCAACAGGCTGCGCGCTGCAGCGACTACACGGCATACATGTACCTGGGCGACCTGGTGGAAGTGGGGCAGACCGAGCAGATCTTCTTCAAGCCCAACCGCAAGGAAACCGAGGACTACATCACCGGCCGCTTCGGCTGACCGCCCCTGGAGGACCGCCATGCCCGACAAGCACCTTTCCACCCAGTTCGACAGCGAACTCAATGGCGTGTCTTCGCGCGTCATGGAGCTCGGCGGGCTCGTCGAATCGCAGATCCGCCAGGCGGTCTATGCGCTGTCGCAGTTCAATGCCGATGCGGCCACGCAGGTGCTCGAGACCGAGCAGCGCGTCAATGCCATGGAGGTGGACATCGACCGCGAGCTGTCGTCCATCATCGCGCGGCGCCAGCCGACCGCGCGCGACCTGCGGCTGCTGATGGCGATCTCCAAGACCACGGCCAACCTCGAGCGGGTAGGTGACGAGGCCGCCAAGATCGCCCGCATGGTCAAGTCCATCATCGACAGCGGTGCGACCCGCACGCTGCCGGCCTCCGAACTGCGCGTGGCTGCCGACCTGGCCTCCGGGCTGCTGCGCAAGGCCCTCGACGCCTTCGCGCGGCTGGACACGGCCACGGCCCTGGCGATCCTCAAGGAGGACGACCTCATCGACCGTGAGTTCGACGGCTTCGTGCGCAAGCTCATCACCTACATGATGGAAGACCCGCGCACCATTTCCTCCAGTCTCGACCTGCTGTTCCTGGCCAAGGCGCTCGAGCGCATCGGCGACCACGCGAAGAACATCGCCGAGTTCATCATCTATGTCGTCAAGGGTGCCGACGTGCGGCATTCGTCGATGGAGCAGATCGAGTCCGCGCTGCGGTGAACCGATGAAAAGCATGCCCCGCGTCCTGCTCGTCGAAGACGAGCCGTCCATCGCCGAACTGGTGGCGGTGAACCTGCGCCACAACGGCTTCCAGCCCATCTGGGCCGAGGATGGCGATGCCGCGCAGCGCGAGCTCGATGCCGTCCTGCCCGATGTCATCCTGCTCGACTGGATGCTGCCCGGCCAGAGCGGCCTGGCCCTGGCGCGCAAGTGGCGAGGCACCGCCCGCACCAAGGCCGTTCCCATCCTCATGCTGACCGCGCGCGGCGACGAGCCGGACAAGGTGGCGGGCCTGGATGCCGGTGCCGACGACTACATCACCAAGCCGTTCTCCACCCAGGAGCTGCTGGCGCGCATCCGCGCCGTCCTGCGCCGCCGGGCGCCGGAGCAGGCGACGGAGACCGTCACCATCGGCGAGCTCGTCCTCGACACGGCGACGCACCGAGTCAGCTTCCGCGGCCAGCCGGTGAAGGTCGGCCCGACGGAATTCAAGCTGCTCAATTACCTGATGAAGCATCCGGAACGCGTGCACAGCCGCTCGCAGCTGCTCGACAAGGTGTGGGGCGACCACGTCTTCATCGAGGAGCGCACGGTCGACGTGCACGTCAAGCGGCTGCGCGAGTCGCTGGGCGAGGCCGGTGCCATGGTCGAGACCGTGCGGGGGGCCGGCTACCGGCTGACGGCGCAACCGCAGGCAGCAGTGCGCGCCGGCTGAGGCCGGGCAACGGTCTCCTCACTTCCATGGCTTGGCGCGTAGGCAGTTTCTTCCTCCTGCTGGCGGCCGGTGCGCTGGCCGGCTGGCTGGCGGCCGCGGACCGGGGGGCGGCCGTGGGCGTGTTCCTGGGTGCCCTGGTCTGGTTCGGGATCGACGTGGTGCGGGGCTCGCTCGTGCTCGAATGGTTGCGCCGCGGCGCGGCGGAGGAGCCGCCACCGACGTCCGGACTGTGGGGCGAGATCGCCGAGCGCATGCGGCGCGTCCTGCGTGGGCGCCAGCGCGAGGTCGAGGACGCGGAAGCGCGCCTGCGCGAATTCCTGGCGGCGATCCAGGCCTCGCCCAATGGCGTGGTGCTGCTCGACCCCGAGGGGCGCATCGAGTGGGTGAACGAGACGGCGGCCGGCCACCTGGGCATCGACCCGGAGCGCGACCTGCAACAGTTGATCGGGAACCTGCTGCGCGATCCGGCCTTCACGGCCTATGGCGCGCAGGGGGACTTCAGCCGCGACGTGGTCATCGCCGGACGCGCCGGCTCTTCCGCGGTGCCGGCGCGAGTGTCGGTCCAGCTGCACCCGTACGGGCAGGGCCGCAAGCTGCTGCTGTCGCGCGACGTCACGGCCCTCGAGCAGGCCGAGACCATGCGGCGCGACTTCGTGGCCAACGTCTCGCACGAGATCCGCACGCCGTTGACGGTGATGGCGGGTTTCATCGAGACGCTGCAGACGCTGCCCCTCGGCGAGGCCGACCGCACGCGCTACCTGGGATTGATGTCCCAGCAGGGCTCGCGCATGCAGACCCTGGTGAGCGACCTGCTCACGCTCTCGCGGCTCGAAGGCAGCCCGGCGCCAGGGGCCGGTGAGTGGACGCCGGTCGCGTCCTTCCTGGCCCAGTGCGAGCAGGAGGCGCTCTCGCTGGCGTCGGTGCTGGACAAGTCGCTGGACCTGCACTTCGACACCACCGCGCACCACGAGGTGTCGGGCGCGCCATCCGAATGGCTCAGCGCGATGTCCAACCTGGTGAGCAATGCCGTGCGCTATACCCCGTCGGGTGGCGAGGTGGCCGTTGCCTGGCGCGTGTTGCCGGATGGCCGGGGCGAGTTCAGCGTGCGCGACACCGGTCCAGGCATCGCGGCCGAGCACCTGCCGCGGCTGACCGAGCGGTTCTATCGCGTCGACCGCAGCCGTTCGCGCGAAACCGGCGGCACCGGCCTCGGCATGGCCATCGTCAAGCACGTGGTGCAGCGCCACGGTGCGCAGTTGCGCATCGACAGCACGCCGGGCGTTGGGTCCTGCTTTGCCATCACTTTCCCGGCCGGGAGGATGCGCCCGCTCAAGCGAACGAAGGACGCCGGGAGCGGACAACCCGCCACAGCAGGATGAACAAGGTGGCCGCGGTCGCCGCCAGCGCGAAGGCTCCCGCGGCCCAGAACGCCGCCGGCGACTGCATGGGAGCCAGGGTTCCTAGGCCTTGGTAGGCCAGCACGTAGCCGCCTCCCAAGCCGACGCCCCAGAGCAGCACGCAATAGACGACCAGCGGCCGATTGGCGACGCCGTAGCTGCGCAGCACGAAGAAGCTGAGGGCTTGCAGGGCGTCGGCCACGTGGTAGGCCGCCCCCCAGAGCAGGAGGCTGCCCGCGGCTGCGACCACCTCGGGCTTGTCGCCGGCATAGAGGTGGGCGATGGCGTGGCGTCCGAGCAGCACCAGCACCGCGCTGGAGGCTGCCAGCGCGAGGCCCAGCTTGTAGCCCAGGCGCAGGGCCTGGCGCGCCTGGCGCTCGTCGCCGCTGCCGAGCCAGTAGCTCACCCGCGCGCTCACCGCCAGGCCCAGCGAGAGCGGCATCATGTACAGCACCGCCGTGAGGTTGGCCGCTATCTGGTGGCTGGCCGAGGCCTGGCTGCCCAGGCGGGCAATGAACAGGGCCATCAGCGTGAAGGACGTGACCTCCACCATGACCGCCAGGGCAGTGGGCACGCCCAGCCGGGCGAATCCGCGCAGGGTGGCCCCATCGGGCGGCTCGATCCGCTGCCAGATCCGGTAGGGCGCATAGAACGATCCAAAGCGGATGGTGGCGATCGCCAGCACCAGCAGCAGGTACTGGACGATGACGGTGGCCCAGGCGCAACCGGCCAGGCCCAGGGCGGGAACGCCGGCGCCGCCGAAGGTCAGCCAGATCGACAGCGGCACCTTCACCGCCAGCGCACCGGTCTGCAGCCAGGTCACCAGGACCGGCTTGCCCAGGGCCTGGTTGAGCGTGGAGTAACCCCGGAACAGCAGGGCGGCGGGCAAGGCGAGAGCCAGGATGCCCAGGTAGGCCTGCACCTCGCCTTCGAGCGACGGGGGCACCTGGGCCCACTGTAGCAGCGGGCCCGGCCAGCGCAGGACAGCGATGCCCGCGGCCGAGGCCACCAGGCACAGATAGAGCGCCTGCCGCACGGAGCGGCCGACCTCCGCCTCGCGGCCGGCTCCGCGCAGTTGCGCCCAAGCCGGCAGTTGCGCCTGTACCAGGCCGGTCAGCGCCACGAAGATGCTGATGTAGACCGCCGAGCCGACCGAGAGGGCCGCCAGGGCGTCGGTGCGGTAGCGGCCGGCGATCATGGTGTCGGCGACGCCGAACGCCATGGTGGCGAGCTGGCCCACGAGCACCGTCCCCGCGTGGCGGGCGATGGTCCGCAACTCCGCCATCAACTGCCGGGCCGGTGGAAGCGATAGAGCAGGACGTTGTCCTTGGCGTCGGTGGGCCGGCGCACGGTGACGACCGGCGTCCAGCGCTTCATGTCCAGCGCCATCGTGGCGACCGGCTGGTAGTCGGACGCGATCACCAGCCAGGGACAGTCTTCGTCGGCGCCGGCGGCGTGCACCTCGAGCTGGCCATGGAAGCGGAAGGCCGCCACCTGCCCGCGGTTGAGGCCGAACTCCTGGATGCAGGTGGGCCGGCCCATCGCCTGGGTCACCCCTCGCACGACAGGCGCGTAGCTGCGCGCGTAGTCCAGCACCGGCAGCCACAGGGTCATCATCAGGAGCCAGCAGAGGGCAGAGCCACCCGCCGGCAGCACCAGGCTCTTCCACAGGACCGAGCGGTGCCGACCGGCACGCCATTTCACCAGCCAGGCCCAGGCCAGCGTGCCGGCCAGGGCGGCAGCGAAGGCGATGGCGGAGAAGCTCGGAACGAACCCGGGCGCAAGGCGGGCGACGTTGGCGGCGGGCTGGGCCGGCACGCCCGTCTGCAGCGAGATCCAGACGACCCAGATCACCACCGCGCAGCCGGTGAAGAACAGTAGGGTGAACCAGTCGATCAGGGCAGAGACGCTGCGCTTGAGGGTCGGCAGCGCGAACGCTGCCAGGGCCGCGAGCGCCGGCAGGCCGAGCAGCAGCGAACGGTCGGAGGAGGGCGTCAGCAATGTCGAGGCAATGGCGACGGCGGCGAACCACAGCGGCAGGGCGACATGGCGGCTGCTCAACTGCCGGCGCCAGCGCCAGACCGTCCACATCGCCAGGGGCCCCGCCGGCCAGGTGAACCACAGCAGCAGCTTGCCGGCCGCCTGCCAGTCGCGCTGGCCTTGCGGCCAGAGCCGCCAGCGCCAGAGGCCGAGCTGGCCGGCGAGCAGCACCACGACACCGGCCACGACCAGCAGGACGACGGCCGAGAGCCAGGCCGGGCTGTGCGGCGACTCGTCCCTGGCCGGATCGAGCAGCGTGATCGCTCCGCCGCCAATCGCCAGCAGCACGGCGGTGGTCGGGGCGCCACTGAGGGCCAGCCCCACGAGGCCGGCGGCGATCGCCAGCAAGGGAGCTGGCCTGCGGTCGGGCAAGGCGGCCATGCCATAGAAGGCCAGGGCCGAGCAACCGAGCTGCGCCAGGGCGGGCGTCGTTTCATGGCTCAGCTGCGCCAGTCCCAGGCAGGCGATGAGGGCCAGCATGCCGCCGTCGGCGATGGCGCGGGCGTAATCGGTCGGAAGGGCCTCGCCGCCGAAGGCGAACGGGACCGGCTGGGCCCGGGTGGTGCGGGCCAGCTGGTAGATGCCGTACCAGGTGGCCAGCAACGTCAGGACCAGCAGCGCGATGAAGGGAAGCCGGGCGGCCACGTCGGCCGGCAACCAGGCTTGGGTCAGCCGGATGGCCCAGGCGCCCAGCCAGTAGGGCAGCAGTGCGTCGAACTCCGGCGGCTGGCCCAGCAGCGTGGGGGCCAGCCAGTTGGCGGCGCCGGTGGCCAGTTCGTGCATGTAGCCGAACGCCGTGATGTCGGCGTTCTTCCACGGCTCGCGGCCGACGAAGCCGGGCAGCACATAGGCGGCACAGAACAGGAACAGCGCGAGCCGCGGCAGCCGCCGCACGGCGCTCTGGGCGACGATGGCGGGGGTGGGCTGGTTCACGCGCGCGAGTGTGTCATAGGCAGCGGTCCGGGGCTTGCCGCGCCGCGGCAACAAAAAAGGCAGCGCGGTCGCCCGGGCTGCCCTTTTCGTGCGGGACGGCTGCTTACTTGGCGGCCGTCTTGCCGAACTTCTTGAAGAACTTGTCGACCCGGCCGCCCATGTCGTTCACGGACTTCTGGGTGCCCGTGTAGAACGGGTGCGATTCGCTCGAGGTGTCGAGCTTGAACATCGGCAGTTCCTTGCCGTCGTCGGTCTTGCCCATCTCCTTGGTGCTGACGCAGGAGCGGGTGACGAACTTGAACCCGTTGGACAGGTCCACGAACAGGACGTCGCGGTAGTTCGGGTGGATGCCTTCTTTGGCCATGGTCTTCTCCTTCGATCAGGTGCGGGAGCCGGCCCGGGACATCCGGACTACTTTCCGCAAGACAGCCTTCGATTATAGCGCGAGAGCGGTGATCAGCCGCCGCGGCGCATCATGTCGAAGAACTCGACGTTGGTCTTGGTGGCCTTCATGGACTTCAGGACCATCTCCATCGCCTCGATCTCGTCCATGTTGTACATGAACTGGCGCAGGATGCGGGTCTTCTGCAGGATCTCGGGGGCCAGCAGCAGTTCCTCGCGGCGGGTGCCGCTGCGATTGAGCTGGATCGACGGGAAGACGCGCTTCTCGTACAGGCGGCGGTCCAGGTGGATTTCGCTGTTGCCCGTGCCCTTGAACTCCTCGAAGATCACCTCGTCCATGCGCGAGCCGGTGTCGATCAGGGCGGTAGCGATGATGGTCAGCGAGCCGCCTTCCTCGACGTTGCGCGCGGCGCCCAGGAAGCGCTTGGGGCGCTGCAGGGCATTGGCGTCGACGCCGCCGGTGAGCACCTTGCCCGACGAGGGAACGACGTTGTTGTAGGCGCGGGCCAGGCGGGTGATGGAGTCCAGCAGGATCACCACGTCCTTCTTCAGCTCCACCAGGCGCTTGGCGCGCTCGATCACCATCTCGGCCACGTGCACGTGGCGGGCGGCCGGTTCGTCGAAGGTGGAGGCGATGACCTCGGCCTTCACCGAGCGCTGCATCTCGGTCACTTCCTCGGGCCGCTCGTCCACCAGCAGCACCATCATGTGGCTGTCGGGGTAGTTGGCCGCGATCGCGTGGGCCATGTGCTGCATCATCACCGTCTTGCCGCTCTTGGGCGGCGCCACCAGCAGGGCGCGCTGGCCCTTGCCGATGGGGGCGATGATGTCGATGATGCGACCGGTGATGTTCTCTTCGCCCTTGAACGCGTCACGCTCCAGCTTCATCTGCTCCTTCGGGAACAGCGGCGTGAGGTTCTCGAACATCACCTTGTGCTTGTTCTGCTCCGGCGGGCCGTCGTTGACCTTGTCCAGCTTGGTCAGAGCGAAGTAGCGCTCGCCGTCCTTGGGGGTCCTGACTTCGCCCTCGATCATGTCGCCCGTGTGCAGGTTGAAGCGCCGCACCTGGGAGGGAGAGATGTAGATGTCGTCCGTGCTCGCCGTGTAGCTGGTGTCCGGGCTGCGCAGGAAGCCGAAGCCGTCGGGCAGGATCTCCAGCACGCCGTCCGCGAACACCTGCTCGCCGGCGCGGGCGCGCTTCTTGATGATGGCGAACATCAGCTCCTGCTTGCGCATGCGGCCGGTGTTCTCGATCTCCAGTTCCTCGGCTTGTTTGAGGACTTCGGAGACGTGGAGCGCCTTGAGTTCGTTGAGGTGCATGGCTCGACTGCTTTGGATGGACCCCGGTGGGGTCGGGCATTGTTGGGTCGGCGGGGGGAGGTCCTGGAGCCAGGCAGAGGCGCCAGGCGGACCGGGGATCGAACTGACCGCGGCGATGCGGTTCAGCGATTCGTCAGATTATGCAATAAATCCGGGCGGTGGGCGCCGGAACGACAACGGGGCGCTGGCGCGCCCCGTCGGATGGGCCGGGCCGCCGGCCCGGGATGGCCGCTCAGGCCAGTTGCTGGTCGAGGAAGGCCGTGAGCTGCGCCTTGCTCATCGCGCCGACCTTGGTGGCGGCCAGTTGGCCGTCCTTGAACAGCATGAGCGTGGGGATGCCACGGATGCCGAACTTGGCCGGGATGTCGCGGTTCTCGTCCACGTTCATCTTGGCGACCTGCAGCTTGTCCTTGTAGGAGTCGGACACCTCGTCGAGGATGGGCGCGATCATCTTGCAGGGACCGCACCACTCGGCCCAGTAGTCCACCAGGACGGGCTTGCCCGCCTGCAGGACGTCGGCTTCGAAGCTGGCGTCGGAGATGTGCTTGATCAGGTCGCTGGCCATGGGGGGAGTTCCTTTCTACGTGGCGATCGATGGAGTCACGATCGATGCCGCTACAGTCAGGGCATTGTGACAGAAACCAAGGTCCCACACCGGGAGCGGGCGGGTGGGAGGATGCTATGGATGGGATAGCGCCGGACCATCGGTCCGCCGTGCTCTGGGCCCGTGTGCTGGGCCATGTGCGAGGTCTGCTGAGCGATCGCCGCGCGCATGCATCGCGCACCGTGGTGCTGGTGCCGTATGCGCAGCTGATGCCGGTCGCCCGACGCGCCTGGTCGTTGCTGCAGCCCGACGGATTCGCGCCCCGCTTCGAGACCAGCATGAACTGGGCGGCCCGCCTGGGCCAGTCGCCCGGTCCCGACGACCTCGCCTTCGACATGGGCCGCGACGTGCTCACCGCGCGCGGCTGGCTGGAACGCGCCGGGCTCGCGACACGGGCCGGCTCGCTCGCCGGCGCGCTGGTGGAAGCGGCTTGGCAGGCTGCGGCCGCAGCCGCCGCCCGACCGCCCGCCGAACGCGCGGCGTGGGCCGCCCAGGCGCGCCAGGCCGTGTCGTCCGGGCTCGATTCGCCGGTGCTCGCACTCGAGGCGGCCATCGCCCGCATCGCGCTCGAGTGGGCTGCCGCCAGCCGCTACGCCACCGATCCCTTGCTGGACAGCCGCGTGCTCGCAGACCTCGACCTGCTGGTGATCTGCGAAGGCTTCCAGGCTGACGCACTGGGCGGGACCCTGGCTGCCCTCGCCGGCGACAAGGCCGTGCGCCTGTCGCTCGACGGCCCGCAGTCCTCCGGCAAGCTCGCACTCCACCAGGCCGCCGACCCGGCCCAGGAAGCGGAACTCGCGGCGGCCAGTGTGCTGCGGCACCTGGAAGCCGGCCGTGCGCCGGTCGCGCTGGCCGCCATCGACCGCGTGTTGACGCGGCGCGTGCGTGCGCTGCTCGACGGCCGCGGTGTCGCGGTGCGCGACGAGACCGGCTGGAAGCTCTCGACCACGCGCGCGGCCGCCCACGTCATGGGCCTGCTGCGCGCGTGCCGGCATGACGCGTCGACCGATGTGGTGCTCGACTGGCTGAAGAACGCACCCGCGGTCCCGAGCGGCTCCACCTCCGCGCTGGAGCGGCGCGTGCGCCGCGCCGGTCTGCGCGACTGGTCCGATGCGCGCGGCCTGGCCGACGACAGCGTGGCCCTGGCCGACGCCTGGCGCGCCACCCTGCAGGCTGCGCGTCCCCTGCGGCAGTGGCAGGAAGCGCTACGCGAACTGCTGGAAACAACCGGCCACTGGGACAGCCTGCACGCCGACGCGGCCGGGGCGCAGGTCCTTGACGTGCTCGCGCTGTCCGACGCGGCCCAGGCCGAATGGCTCCTGCTTCCCCACGGCAGCCGTCGGCTCACTGCCACGGAGTTCTCGACCTGGGTCGACGACAGCCTCGAGGGCGCCAGCTTCGTCCCGCCGGCTCCCGCCATCGAGGACGTGGTGATCCTGCCGTTCCACCAGCTGCTCGCGCGCGATTTCGCTGCGCTGGTGATGCCCGGCTGTGACGAGGTCCGCCTGCCGGCCGCCCCGGAGCCGCCCGGCGCCTGGACCACCGCCCAGCGCGCCGCTCTCGGACTGCCGTCGCGCGAGGACCTGGCGCGCGAGCAGCAGGCCGGGTGGCGCAACGCACTGCGCGTCCCGCATGTCGACCTGCTCTGGCGCGCCAGTGACGACAGCGGCGAGCCCGTCCTGCCCAGTCCGCTGGTGCAGGCCCTGCGCCTGCAGCAGCCCGGCCTGTCGCCGGCGCCTGATCCGCGCGCCTTGCGGGAGCTCGATGCGCGGCCGGTTGCGCGGCCGCTGCCGGTCGCGCCGTCCCTGCCGGTCGACCCGCTCTCCGCCAGTGCCTACGAGGACCTGCGTCGCTGCCCCTACCGCTTCTTCGCGCTGCGCCAGCTCGGCCTGCAGGAAGCCGCCGAGATCGACGTCGAGGTCGACAAGCGCGACTTCGGCAACTGGTTGCACCTGGTCCTGCGCGACTACCACCGGGCCTTGCAGGACGAGCCCGGCACGGACCGCCTGACCCTGATCGACCGCTGCGCCGCATCGGCGACGTCGAGCGCCGGCCTGGCGGACGGCGAGTTCCTGCCGTTCGCGGCCGCATGGCCGCAGGTGCGCGCCGGCTACCTGGCGTGGCAGGACAAGCACGAGGCGGCCGGCGCCGGCTTCGAGACCGCCGAGACCGAGCACGAGATCCGGCTCGGCGACATCCGGCTGGTCGGCCGCATCGATCGCATCGATCGGCTCGCGGACGGCCGCCGCATGGTCGTCGACTACAAGACCGAGGCCCTGCAGGCCTCCCGCGACCGGGTGAAACTGCCCGACGAGGACACCCAGCTGGCGTTCTACGCGGCGCTGCTGGAGGACGACACACTGGCGGCCGCCTACGTGAACGTGGGCGAACGCGGCGAGACGCACAAGGTGGAGCAGCCCGCCGTCGTCGAAGCCCGGGACGCGCTGGTTGCCGGCATCGTGCATGACCTGGGCCGCATCGCAGCCGGCGCCTCGTTGCCGGCGCTGGGCGAAGGCCGCGTGTGCGAGTTCTGCGCCGCGCGCGGCCTGTGCCGACGGGATGCGTGGCATGGCTGAGGCATCACCCGTGACGGACCTGGCGTACGAAATCGACGGTGTCCGCGTGCCGCCACCGGCGTTCTACGCGGTGGCGTGTGATCCGCGGCGCAGCGTGGCCGTGGAGGCCTGCGCCGGCGCCGGCAAGACCTGGATGCTGGTGTCGCGCATCCTGCGTGCGCTGCTCGACGGCGCCCAGCCGCACGAAGTGCTGGCCATCACGTTCACGCGCAAGGCGGCCGGCGAGATGCGGCAACGCTTGCAGGAGTGGCTGCAAGCCTTCTCGACGGCCGAGCCGGCCGTGCTGGCCGCCGAACTGCAGCTGCGCGGTGTGCCGGCCGCCGAGGCGCAGGGCCTCGCGGATCCCTTGCGCACGCTGCACGCCCGGTTGCTGGCCGGCGGCCGGCCGGTCCAGATCCGCACCTTCCACGGCTGGTTCGCGGCACTGCTGCGCAACGCGCCGCTCGCCACGCTGGAGGCGCTGGGGCTGCCGCCGCGCCACACTCTGCTGGAGGACGACACCGAGGCGGTCGACAAGGTCTGGCGCCGCTTCCATGCCGTGGTGGTCACCGATCCGCAGGCCCGGCGCGACTACGAGGAGTCGGTCGCCGCCCACGGCCGCTTCCAGACCCTGAAGGCCTTGCGTGCAGCCCTGTCCAAGCGGGTCGAGTTCATGCTGGCCGATGGCGCCGGCGTGGTGGCCGGGTCCGTCCAGCCCTTCGCGGCGCTGTTCCCGGATTTCGCCGCCTTCGCCCGCCCGGACGCATCGCTCGCCACGCCGGGCGCTCGCGACCGCTGGCTTGCGCGTGCACGGCTGCTCGGAGCGCAGGAGAACAAGACTCCGCGCAAGGCGGCCGACGCCGTGGTCGATGCCTTCGCGCTCGACGATCCCGGTCAGCGCCTGGCCATGCTGCGCAAGGCGTTCTTCGTTGCCGGCGACGACCGGCTGACGCAGCACCTGGCCAAATACGAGGCAGCCCAGGAAGCCGAGGCGGAGCTGCAGCGGCTGTGCCGCGCCCAGGCGCAGCACGAGGCCTGGCTGCACCACCAGCGCCTGACCCGGCTGTCGCGGCTGCTGGTGCACGAGTTCGCCGCGCTCAAGCGCGACGAGGGCTGGGTCGACATGAGCGACGTGGAACAGGCGGCCCACCGCCTGCTGTCCGACCCCGTCCTGTCGGGATGGATCCAGGAGCGGCTCGACACCCACGTCCGGCACCTGCTGGTCGACGAGTTCCAGGACACCAACCCGCTGCAGTGGCAGGCCCTGTACGCCTGGCTGAGCGGTTACGCCGGGGCCGGTGGCACGCCCCCCAGCGTGTTCATCGTCGGCGATCCCAAGCAGAGCATCTACCGGTTCCGCCGCGCCGAGCCGCAAGTGTTCGCGGCCGCCCAGCGGTTCGTGGCGCAGGGCCTCGGTGGCGTGCGGCTCAGCTGCGACCACACGCGGCGCAATGCGCCCGAGGTGCTGGCCGCCGTCAACCACGTGATGGCCGAGGCGCAGGCCGCCGGCCAGTACCAGGACTTCCGGGTCCACAGCACCGGCTCGCGCGATCGCGGCAACCTGCTGCACCTGCCCGTCGTCGCCCGGCCCGTCCCCGTGCGCGCGGCCGACGCGCAGCCGCAAGGCTGGCGCGACAGCCTGTCCGAGCCGCGCGAGCTGCCCGAGGAACATCTCGTCACCCTCGAATGCCGGCAGGCAGCGCGCTGGATCGCTGGCCGCATCCAGGCCGGTGTGCCGCCGGCCGAGATCCTGGTGCTGGCACGCAAGCGCGATCGCCTCGCGGTCCTGGAAGACGAACTGCGGCTGCTGCGCGTGCCGGCCCAGCAGCCCGAGAAGACCGACCTGGGCGAGGCGCCGGAGGTGCAGGACCTGGTCGCGCTGCTCGACGTCCTGGTCTCACCCACGCACGACCTGTCGCTCGCCCGAGTCCTCAAGTCTCCCGTGTTCGGCCTGGGCGACCCGGCGCTGGTGCAGTTGGCCGAGCTGGCGCGCCGCCGCCGCGCGGAAGGCACGCCGCGCTCCTGGCTGGAGTTGCTTTGCGCCGGCGACGGGCTCGACGCCCCCCTGGTCGCCGTCGGCCAGACGCTGGCGGGCTGGCGCCAGCTGGTGCGCAAGCTGCCGCCCCACGATGCCCTGGACGCGATCTGCCAGCAGGGCGACGTGCTGGCGCGCTATGCCGCCTCGGTGCCGCCCGCCCTGCGCGATGCGGCGCTGGCCAACCTGCGCGCACTGCCGGGGGCTGCCCTCCAGCTGGAAGGCGGGCGCTACGCCACGCCGTACGCGTTCGTGCGAGCCCTGCGTGCGCAGGGCGTGCGCGGGCCGGCCGTGGGGGTGGCCGCCGCGGTGCGCCTTCTCACCGTGCACGGTGCCAAGGGGCTGGAAGCGCCCATCGTGCTGCTGCTCGACACCGATGCCGGCCCGCCGCGGCCGGAAACCATGGGCGTGCTGGTCGACTGGCCGGGCGAGCAGGCGGCCCCGCGCCGCTTCAGCTTCCTGGCCAGCGAGACCCGGCCGCCCGGCTGTCACACCGCGGCCCTTGCGGAAGAACTGGCGGCGCGCGCGCGCGAGGAACTCAATGCCTTGTACGTCGCCATGACGCGGGCCCAACGCGAATTGGTCCTCTCCAGCGTGGAGCCGCGCGGCGTGGCGGCCGCGCCCAGCTGGTGGCAACGGCTGGTGCCGCTGTGCCAGCCGGCCGAACTGCCCGAGGATGGCGTGGCCATGGGGGCGCAGGAGGCCCTCGCGCCTGTCGTCATCCCGGTCGTCCCCGCGGGACCCGTGCGCCGGGCGGCCGACACTGCGCCCGCCCGCACCGAGCGCAGCGCCGCCTCCCGCTTCGGCGAGCTCGTGCATCGGCTGCTGGAGTTGCAGGGCGCTAGTGGCATGCCGGACGGCGCCGCCCTGGTGCGCCTGGGCCGCGCATTCGGCGTGGCGCCGCAGGAGCAGGAAGCGGCGTTGGCGATGGCGCACCGCATCGCGGGCGGCGAGGGCGCCTGGCTGTGGAGCCCGGCGCACGTCGACTGGCACGCAGACGAGGTGGAACTCACCGACGGCGGGGAGGTGCTGCGCCTGGACCGCCTGGTGCGCCGGCGCGATGGCACCTGGTGGGTGGTCGACTACAAGTCGGCGTCCCGGCCCGAGCGCGATGGGGCCTTGCAGGCCCAGCTGCGCCGGTATGCCGCGGCCGTCGCCCGGTTGAACCCGGGAGAAGGCGTGCGTGCCGCGTTCCTCACCGGCGAGGGCCGGCTGGTGCCGATCGACTGAGCCGGCGGCGCGCCGGGCGGCGCTCCCGCGATCGCCCGCCTGACCCGACTCCCGTCTTGCTGGAGTCGCAAGCCATTTCCGGCTCGCAGGTCGCACTCGATCGCGTCCGAGAGCGGGAGGCCGGGTCGAGCCCGGCCAGAGATCCAGACCTTCAGAACGACTGGCGGTAATACAGCGTGGGATTGCCGTCGGTGCGTCGCACGCCGATGCGGCCACCGTTGTCGAGCTGCAGGCCGATGAAGCGCAACTCGCTGGCGAAGCCACTGCGGGCCTTGGGCAACTGGAACTCCACCCGGGCGCCGAACGCCGGGTCGCGCTGCTGGGCCAGCGACAGGGCATCGCCCGGCAGTCCCATGCGGTGCCAGGCGGTGATGTCCACCTGCTGCGAGGCGAGAGGCACGCGCCAGCGCAGGCCGATGTCGGCGGCAAAGGCCGCTCGGGACGACGGCATCGTGCCGGCCAGCGGTGCCACCAGGCTGAGGGAGAGGCGGTTGACCGGGTCGTCGCGAGCCGGTGCGGCCACTGCCTGCACGAGCTGGAGGAGATCGGGGTCTGGTTCCACGGCCAGGCACCACGTGCTGGCACAGCAGGCCGCCACGAAGGACAAACCGGCGACGCAACGGGCTCGCCACCGAGGCCGCTTGCTGCTCGAATCCTTCGCCACACTGCGCATGACGACTTCTCCTGTTTGATGCAGGCAGTCTGCGCGGCGACGATAGTCCCGGCTGTGGGACTTTGCCGTCGCCGTCTGTCGGCTCACTCAGGTGACGGCTGTGCGGTCCGGGCATGCCCGACAATGCGCCGCGTGAGAGATCTCGACGTTCCTGGCGGCTCGGCCGCTCCGGAGAAGCCCGCCGCCGTTCGCTATGGACTCGGCAGTTACCTGGCCTTCGCCTTCTCCCTGCTCTCGATCCTGGTCACGGCGTTGCTGGTGATGGCCGGCGACCGGATCGCGAGCGAACAGGTGCGATCGAGTATCGGCAGCAACCTGGCGGAACTGGCCAACCAGACCACCAGCCGGCTCGATCGCGGCATGTTCGAGCGCCATCGCGAGGTGGGGCTGATGGCCCAGCGGCTTGCGCGTCTGGCCGACCCCCGGGCCGTGACCGCCGAACTCGAGGCGATGCAGCGCACCTATCCCAACTATGCCTGGATGGGACTGGTCGATCCGGCGGGGCGCGTCCTGGTGTCCACCGGCGGCGTGCTGGCGGGCGACGACGTTTCTGCGCAGCCGTGGTTCCGGGCCGCCCGCGAAGGCGGGACCGTGGGCGACGTGCACGTGGCCGAGCCACTGGCCAGGCAGCTGCCCAATCCGGGCGGGGAGCCGATGCGGTTCCTCGACATCGCCTTCCCGGTCTCGCGGCCCGGCCGCGCCGAGCCCGACGTGTTCGGCGTGCACCTGTCCTGGCGCTGGGCGCGCGACGTGCGGCGGGCGATCTTCCTGCCGGTCGGACGGGATCGCTCGGTGGATCCGCTGATCGTGGCCAGCGACGGCACGGTGCTGCTGGGACCACCGGAGGTCGAGGGCCGCAAGCTGGCCGTGCCGAGCCTGGCCGCCGCCTCGCGCCAGGCCGGCTACGCCACCGAGCGCTGGCCGGACGGCAAGGACTACCTGGTGGGCTACGCCCACGACCATGGCTACCTGGGCTACCCGGGCCTGGGTTGGCGCGTGCTGGTGCGCCAGAACCTGGACGAGGCCTATGCGCCGGTACGCGAGCTGCAATGGCGGCTGGCGTCCTGGGGCCTGGGCATCGCGCTGCTGTTCTCGCTGGTCGGCTGGGGCGCGGCGCGGCTGGTGACCCGTCCGCTGAAGACGCTGGCGGCGGCCGCACGTGACCTGGAGAAGGATGCCGCCGTCGTGCAGGTGCGGGCGGAGCCCTATCGCGAGGTGGCGCAGCTCGGCGCTGCGCTCGATTCGCTGGTGCGCAACCTGCAGCAGAAGGAAGCCGCGCTGCGCGAGCTCAACACCTCGCTCGAGCGCCGGGTCGAGGAGCGCAGCGCGGCGCTGCGCGAGACCTTCGCCCACGTGCGCGAGAACGAACAGCGCATCCAGACCATCCTGGAATCCGCCCCCGACCCCTTCATCGGCATCGACTTCAGCGGCCGCATCACCGACTGGAACTCCCGCGCGGAGGCCCTGTTCGGCTGGCGCCGCGATGAGATCGTCGGGCGGTCGCTGGTCGAGGTCCTGATCCCGTCGCGCTTCCGTACCTCGGCCTTGAACACGCTGGCGCAGTTCACGACCAGCGGCCAGTTCCCGTCGGCCGGGCTCGCCATCGAGCGCACCGTGGTCGACCGCGCCGGGCGCGAGATCCCGGTGGAACTGCGGGTCGGCGTCATCAACACCGGCCAACTGCAGGTGCTGTGCGCGTTCATGCACGACATCTCGCAGCGCAAGGAGGTCGAGCGCCTCAAGAGCGAGTTCGTCTCGACGGTGTCGCACGAATTGCGCACGCCGCTGACATCGGTCTACGGATCGTTGCGCCTGCTCACCGGCGGCCTCGGCGGCGCGTTGCCGCCGCAAGGCCAGCAATTGCTCGAGATGTCGATCCGCAGCTGCGAGCGGCTCATCCGCCTCATCAACGACGTGCTGGACGTCGAGCGTATCGAGTCCGGGCGCCTGGAACTGCGCCGCACGCGCGTCAACCTGCGTCCTCTGGTCGAGCGAGCGGTGCGGGACAACGAGCCCTACGCGCGCGGGCTGGGAGTGGACCTGCAGGTGGATGCCGCCGGTGACGCCTGGGTCGAGGCCGACGAGGACCGCATCACGCAGGTGGTGGTGAACCTGGTCTCGAACGCCGCCAAGTTCTCCCCGCGCGGCGACACCGTGCGGGTGGTACTGCGGCAGGAAGCGGGCCGGGCCCGGGTCGCCGTGCTGGACCATGGCCCGGGCATCCCGCCGGAATTCCAGCCCCGCGTCTTCGAGCGGTTCGCCCAGGCCGACAGCAGCGACCGGCGGGAGAAGGGCGGCACCGGGCTGGGCCTGAACATCTGCCGAAGCATCGTCCAGGCCCACGGCGGCAGCATCGGCTTCGAGAGCGTGCCGGGCGTGCGGACGGAGTTCCACTTCGAACTGACTCTGGTGGACGTCGGCGAGAGCGAGCGAACCTCTGCGCTGAGGGTCGATCAGCCGGCTTCCTGACGAGCCACCTTGCCTGCTGGGCCTGTGCGAATCGTCCGACAGACGGTCGGATCTGTTTCCGAATGCACTGCGTCGTGCCACACCGATCGCAGCAGCTCGACCCCACGAATCGTTACATCCAGGCTGAAGCGCCCCAGAAAGTGCTCTTCCGACGCACCGTTCAGCCCGACCGTAGGTGGTTTGACCTAAAGCCCTTGTCCTACACGGCACGTTACAAGAGTGCGGGGTGAAAAGCGCGCTCGTCCGTCACAGTCCGGTCCTCGGGACGAAAGCGCCCGTTTCAGCTCCGACCGCAGTTGCCCTGGCTGGCATCGCATAGGTCGGAACTTTGCAATCCCCCATTGAAGGACCTTGAGGAATGAATCCTGAACTCATACGCATGGGCATCGTTTTCCTGCATCTCGTCGCTTGCTGCGTGGCCCTGGGCCTCGTGTTCACCAGCGACGTCGCCATGATCAAGGGGCTGCTGCGGCCCACACCCGACGCCCAGGACGAAGAACACCTGACCCACCTGCACAAGACCATTTCGCGCGCGCTGCTCGTGCTCTGGCTGACCGGCATCGGGCTGGTCTCCTTCGACATCCTGGCCAAGGGCGTCGGCACGCTGGCCAACCCCAAGCTGCAATCCAAGATCGCACTGGTGGTCCTGCTGACGTTGAACGGCATGGTGCTGCAGCGGCAGGTGATGCCGTTCCTGCACCGCGCCGGGAGCCTGATGAAGCTCACCTTCCCGCGCCGGATGGTGGCGCTCTTCGTCGGTTCGGTCTCGGGTGTGTCCTGGTTCTATGCCGCCCTGCTGGGCATCGGCCGGCCGCTCAACTGGAAGTACTCGCTGACGGAGATCCTGATGGCCTACCCCTTCCTCATCGTCGGCGGCTTCGTGGGCATGGTGTTCCTCACCGCCTGGGCCGAGTACCAGGGACGGCAAGCCGTGCGGACCACGGAGCCGGCCGATTCCTGGGAAATCCTGCCGCGCCCGCTGCTGACCTGAGGACCCGGCCCCGGAACCTGCTCGGCCGATGCCGACGGGTTTCCGCTGCAATGACTTGTAAGCCTGACCCATGCGCGAGGCGGCCGCGCCGTAACGTGGCCTGATGTCGTACCGGAATCCGCGCACCCTGACTCCCGCGGTCGTGACGTTCGTCCTGGCGGCGTGCGGCGGTGGTGGCGGTGGGTCCAGCGAACAGGGCACGGCACAAGCCGTGGCCGTCCGGAACAACGCCGAAGGGATCTGGTTCGGTCGCACGTCGGCCGGTGACCGGCAGGACCTGGTGGTGCTGGAGGACGGCCAGGCCTGGGGCATCGCCTCCGACGGCTTCAGCCTCAAGGGCGCCATCCAGGGCGTCGCCAGCGGCGTGGGCACCACGCTCAATGCATCCGTCACCGACTACTCGTTCCTGGACAACCTCCAGCCCGAGACCACCTTCGTCGGCAGCGTGCAGGCGCGCACGGCCCTCGACGCGACCGCCAGCACCGGCCGGCGCCTCTTTCTGTCCTACAACGCCAGCTACGACAGTGCCGCGACGCCGAATGGCCTGGCGGGGACGTACGAGCTGAGCGGAAACACCGTCGCCGTGATCGACGCGATCGGGCGCTTCACCTGGGTGGCCTCCGCCGGGTGCACCCTGGCCGGCCAGGCGGTCCCGCGCGCAACCGGCAAGAACGTCTACATGCTGTCGGCCACCTACGTGGGCGCCGACTGCCTTCATGGGAACGGCACGTCCATCTCGGGCGTCGCCTACCTGGATACCACCGGGGCGCCGAGGCGGCTGTTCACGCTGGCCCTGCGCCCGGACCGGGTGATTGGCTTCATCGCCTTCGCGGACCAGGTGACTCCCGTTTCCGCGGCGCCTGTCGCTGCGCCGGCGCCGACCCCGGCACCCACGGCGGCACCCAGGCCTGCGCCGACTCCGGCTCCGACGGCGGCACCCAGGCCTGCGCCAACGCCGGCTCCGACGGCGGCACCCCGGCCTGCGCCGACGCCGGCACCCCTGCCGGTGCCGACTCCGGCCCCCACGCCTGCGCCGACGCCTGCGCCGACTCCGGCCCCCACGCCGGCGCCGACACCGGCTCCTGCACCTCTGCCCGCACCAGGCAACTCCGGCCGGGGTAACGGGCGGGGCTAGTTGTCGTCGAGGGAAATCGAAGCGGCCGCGAGAGCTGGCGCAGTGGCCGGCCGAATGATGTCAGGTCGCTCCGCCGTGCCGGCGGTTCCATCCTCGCAATCGAAGCGAGGGAATCGGCCGCCAGTAGCAACGGCGAGGCGCAGTTTTCGCGCTCGGTTCGCCAGCGAAGGCACCCGAGGTGACACAGTCAGGTGACACAGGCCGCCTTTTGGACCGCTCCAGCACGGCTAAGTGCTTGATCCGCAAGGCATCTGAGAGGGGAAGTTGACGAGCCTTACCCCCGGCACTGGCTCCACAGTTAGGGCTGCTTGGTTCCCCACCTGACCCGGTTGGCCGCTTCACCATGCGGGGAGGCCCGTCAGGGGTGATTGTAGGCGACTGCGATGCCCGGGCTCGTCGGACCGGGCCCTTAGAATCGCCGCGATGTCGTATCTCGTGCTCGCCCGCAAGTACCGGCCGAAGACCTTCGGCGAGATGGTGGGGCAGGAGCACGTCGTCCAGGCGCTGTCGAACGCGCTGACCCAGCAGCGGTTGCACCACGCCTACCTGTTCACCGGCACGCGCGGTGTCGGCAAGACCACCGTCTCGCGCATCCTGGCCAAGTCGCTCAATTGCCAGGGCCCGGACGGGCAGGGCGGCATCACCGCCACGCCGTGCGGCGTGTGCCAGGCCTGCACCGACATCGACTCCGGCCGGTTCGTCGACTACACCGAGCTCGACGCCGCCTCGAACCGCGGCGTCGACGAGGTCCAGTCGCTGCTCGAACAGGCGGTCTACAAGCCGGTGCAGGGGCGCTTCAAGGTCTTCATGATCGACGAGGTGCACATGCTCACCGGGCACGCGTTCAACGCGATGCTCAAGACGCTGGAAGAGCCGCCCGAGTACCTCAAGTTCGTGCTGGCGACGACCGACCCGCAGAAGGTGCCGGTCACCGTGCTCTCGCGCTGCCTGCAGTTCAACCTGCGGCCGATGGCGCCCGAGACGGTCAACGACCACCTGGCGAACGTGCTCCAGGCCGAGGGCGTCGAGGCCGACCCGCAGGCGCTGCGCCTGCTGGCGCGGGCCGCGCGGGGCTCCATGCGCGACGCGCTCTCGCTCACCGACCAGGCCATCGCCTTCGGTGGTGGCGGCCTGCGCGAGCCGGCGGTGCGCCAGATGCTGGGCAGCGTCGACCGCAGCCACGTGTTCCGGCTGATCGAGGCGCTCGCCGCCGGCGACGGCCGCACCGTGGTGGCGGTGTCCGGGGAACTGCGGTTGAATGGCCTGTCGGCCGCCGGCGCACTGGAGGAAATGGCAGCCGTGCTGCAGCGCATGGCGGTCGTGCAGGCGGTGCCCGAAGCCGGCGACGCCGCCGACCCCGACGCGGGGCAGGTCACGCGCCTGGCCGGCCTGCTGCCCGCCGACGAGACCCAGCTGCTCTACACGATGTGCCTGCATGGCCGTGCCGAGCTCGGCCTGGCCCCCGACGAATACGCCGCGCTCACGATGGTGCTGCTGCGGCTGCTCGCCTTCCAGCCCGGCACGGCCACCGCCGCGGCGGAAAAAAAAACTCTGATCGACGCCAGGCCGGCGGTTGAGCCGCCTGCCGCGGTGCCGCTCGCGCCGGTTCGCGCACCCGCCGCGCCCCCCGTGGTTGCTCCGGCGGCGCTGGCCCCCGCTGCCGCGCCGGCACGCCCGGCCACGGCGCCCGCCAACAACATTCCGCCCGGCCGCGTGCTGCCCGTGGTCGAACCGCCGGCCGTGCGCGGTGCAGCCCCGGCGCGCGAGCGTCCCGCTGCGGGCGGCGGCGAGGTGGTCGGCGTCCCGGTGCGCCAGCAGCCCGAGTCGGCGCGCGAGGCCGCGTCGGCTCCGGCCACCGGTTTCGTGGCGACGGAAGAGGGCGATTTCTGGCATGCCACGGTGCAGCAGCTGGCGGCGGCGGAGGCCATCTCGGCGCTGGTGCGCGAGCTGGGCCTGCAGTCGCAGCTGGTGGCCCGCGACACGGGGCACTGGCTGCTGCGCGTCGAGCGCGAATCGCTCAACCAGCCGGCCGCGCGCGAGCGCCTGCAGACCGCCCTGCGCGCGGCGGGGCACGACGTGGCATTGGCGGTCGAGGTGGGGCCGGTGACCGACAGTCCCGCGCGCCGCAACGCGGCTGCCGCAGCCGAGCGCCAGAAGGCCGCCGAGGAAGTCATCCTGAACGATCCGTTCGTGCAGCAGATGATGCGGGACTTTGGCGCGAGAATCGTGCCTGGAAGCATCAAGCCCGCGTAGCTACGGCACGCGGCAACCACGCAAAGGAATCGACGCATGTTCAACAAGGGACAGCTGGCCGGCCTGATGAAACAGGCCCAGGCCATGCAGGACAACCTGAAGAAAGCCCAGGACGAACTGGCGACCATCGAGGTCACCGGGGAATCGGGCGCCGGCCTCGTCAAGGTCACCATGACGTGCAAGCACGACGTCAAGCGCGTCGCCATCGACCCCAGCCTGCTCGCCGACGACAAGGACATGCTGGAAGACCTGGTCGCCGCCGCCTTCAACGCCGCCGTGCGCAAGGCCGAGGAGACCTCGCAGGAGAAGATGGGCAAGATCACTGCCGGCATGCCGGGCCTGCCCGGCGGCATGAAGTTCCCGTTTTGAGCGGGCACGGGCGCGACGCGCGGGCGGGCGGCCGTGGCTGATCCCTCCCTCAACGCACTCGTCGACGCCTTGCGGCGCCTGCCCGGCGTCGGCGTGAAGTCGGCGTCGCGCATGGCCTACCACCTGCTGCAGCACGACCGCGAAGGCGCGCAGCTGCTCGCGCAGGCGCTGATGCAGGCGACCGCCCGCATCCGGCAATGCAGCCTGTGCCACACCTTCACCGAGGAAGAGGTCTGCCCGACCTGCCGCGATCCGCAGCGCGATGCCAGCAAGCTCTGTGTGGTCGAGACGCCGGCCGACCAGGCCGCGCTGGAGCGCACTGCGGCGTACCGAGGCCGCTATTTCGTGCTGATGGGCAAGCTCAGTCCGCTGGACGGCATCGGCCCCCAGGACATCGGGCTGGGCAAGCTGTTCCAGCGCGCCACCGACGGCCTCGTCCAGGAGGTCATCCTGGCGACCAATTTCACCGCCGAGGGCGAGGCCACCGCGCACGTCATCGGCGAGGCCCTGAAGCAGCGCGGGCTGAAAGTCACGCGCCTCGCGCGCGGCGTGCCGGCCGGCAGCGAGCTCGAATACGTGGACCTGGGCACCATCGCCCACGCCCTCGTCGACCGTCGCTGAGCCAGGGCGGCGTACCAACTCCAACAAGAACGACCACGATGGGACCTGTCCGCTTCACCGTTGCCTACTGGTGCGTGCTCGCCGCCGCGCTGCTGCCGTACGCCTGCGCCTACCTGGCCAAGTCGGGCGGATTCGGCCGGCCACGCAGCCAGGGCGGGTACGACAACCAGGATCCCCGGGCGTGGCTCGGCAAGCTCACCGATTGGCGGGCGCGCGCGAACGCCGCCCAGGCCAACAGCTTCGAGGCGCTCCCGTTCTTCATCGGAGCCGTCGTCATCGCCCACCAGGTGGCCGCGCCGCAGACGCTGGTGGACATCCTGGCGGTGGTCTTCGTCACGCTGCGGGTGGTCTACATCGCCATGTACGTGGCCGGCCTGCCGACCATCCGGTCGGCCATTTGGGCCCTCGCGTTCGTGGTGAACGTGGGCATCCTGCTGGCCGGCCTGCGCTAGCGCCCGGCTGCCCGCTGGGGTTACGTGGAAACCCGCACGGGATGGTCCCGATGCGGTGCAGGGATCTCCTTGGCTAACCTCGTTGCACGAGAGACAGCCGCCCCGGAGAACCCCGATGATTGCCCCCGCCATCACCCGCCGCAGCTTCGCGCTCGCCGCCGGCGCGGCGGTCGCGGTAGTGGCGGTCCCCGCCTTGCGCGCGCAGGCGCGCATCGAGAAGCCCCGGCTCTCGCTGGCGGTCGGCGGCAAGGCGGCGTTCTACTACCTGCCCCTCACCATCTCCGAGCAACTCGGCTACTTCCGCGCCGAAGGCCTCGAGGTGGAAATCTCCGACTTCTCCGGCGGCGCGCGCGCGCTGCAGGCGCTGGTGGGTGGCTCGGCCGACATCGTGAGCGGCGCGTACGAGCACACCATCAACATGCAGGCCAAGAACCAGTTCATCGAGGCCATCGTGTTGCAGGGCCGCGCACCGCAGATCGCGATGGGCGTGTCCACCAAGACCATGTCGGGCTACACGTCGCTGGCCGACCTGCGGGGCAAGAAGATCGGTGTCACCGCGCCCGGTTCGTCGACCAACATGGTTTCCAACCTGGTGCTCTCGCGCGCCGGCATCAAGGCCAACGAGGTCAGTTATGTCGGCGTGGGGACGGCGGCCGGCGCGCTGGCGGCGTTGCGTTCCGGCCAGATCGATGCCATGAGCAACATCGATCCGGTCATGACGATGCTCGAGCAGAAGGGCGACGTGAAGATCATCAGCGACACGCGCACGCTCAAGGGCACGCAGGAGGTGTTCGGCGGGCTGATGCCGGCCGCCTGCCTGTACACGCACGTCGAATTCGTCCAGAAGTACCCCAATACCTGCCAGGCACTGGCCAATGCCATCGTGCACGGCCTGAAGTGGCTGCAGACCGCGGGACCGAGCGACATCATCAAGACCGTCCCCGACAGCTACCTGCTGGGCGACCGCGCCCTCTACCTGGCCTCCTTCAACAAGGTGCGCGAGGCCATCTGCCTCGATGGCCTGCTGCCGGAGGAGGGCGCACGCACGGCGCTGAAGGCCCTGGCGAGCTTCGAGCCCACGGTCAAGGTCGACAAGATCAACCTGGCCCGCACCTACACCAACGAGTTCGCCCGCCGGGCCAAAGACAAGTTCAAAGCCTGAGGGATGGCTGCGGACGCCCTCGAACTCGTCGACCTCACCGTCACTTTCCGGTCGAAGGACGCTCCCGGCCAGCGCTACACGGCCGTCGGCGGCACCACCCTGCGGGTGGCCGCCGGCGAGTTCGTCTCGGTCGTCGGCCCCACCGGCTGCGGCAAGTCGACGTTGCTGAACGTCGCGGCCGGCCTCCTGCAACCCTCGTCCGGCCAGGTGCGGGTGTTCGGCGAGCCGCTGGCCGGCACCAACCGCCGGGCCGGCTACATGTTCCAGTCCGACGCCCTGATGCCCTGGCGCAGCGCGCTGGCGAACGTCATGGCCGGCCTGCAGTATCGCGGCGCCGGCGATGCCGACGCGGCCGACCAGGCGCGCGCCTGGCTGGCCCGCGTGGGCCTGTCCGGTTTCGAGGACCGCTACCCCCACCAGCTCTCGGGCGGCATGCGCAAGCGCACGGCGCTCGCCCAGGTGCTGGCGCTCGACCCCGACATCATCCTGATGGATGAGCCGTTCTCGGCGCTGGACATCCAGACGCGCCAGCTGATGGAAAACGAGGTGCTGGCGCTGTGGGCGGCGAAGCGGAAGGCCGTGCTGTTCATCACGCACGACCTCGACGAGTCCATCGCCATGAGCGACCGCGTCGTCGTGCTGTCCGCCGGGCCGGCCACGCACCCCATCGGCGAATTCACGATCGACCTGCCGCGCCCGCGTGACGTGGCCGAGGTGCGAATGCACCCGCGCTTCGTCGACCTGCACGCGCGCATCTGGGCGGTGCTGCGCGACGAAGTGCTCAAGGGCTATGCCCAGCAACTGCAGAAGGCCGCGTAGCGCGATGTGGTCTGCGGTGCGCCCCAACGAACGCAACCTGGGAGCCTGGCAGGTGGCGGTGCTGGCCGGCATGCTGGTGCTGTGGCATCTCCTGTCGCGCAACCAGCAGACGGCGTTCTTCATCGGCGAGCCGGTGCTGGTGGCCGGGCGCATCTGGGCGTGGTTCGTGCCGGCCACGCTGCCGCCGAACGCGCTGTTCCCGGAGGGCCTGGAAGGCCGCGCCGACATCTACCTGCACCTGGGCATCACCTTGCTGGAGACGGTGCTGGCGTTCGGCGCCGGCACGCTGCTCGGCCTGGGCTTCGGCCTGTGGCTGGCGCTGGCGCCGGCGGCCGGCGCCATCCTCGACCCCTACCTCAAGGCCGCCAACTCGATGCCGCGCGTCATCCTCGCGCCGATCTTCGCCCTCTGGTTCGGGCTGGGCATCTGGAGCAAGGTGGCGCTGGCGGTCACCCTGGTGTTCTTCATCGTTTTCTTCAACGTCTACCAGGGCGTCAAGGAGGTCAGCCCGGTGGTGCTGGCCAACGCGCGCATGCTGGGCGCCAACCGCCGGCAGCTCCTGCGCACCGTCTACCTGCCCAGCGCCACCAGCTGGGTGTTCTCCAGCCTGCACACGTCGGTCGGGCTCGCCTTCGTGGGCGCAGTGGTGGGCGAGTACCTGGGGTCGGCCCGCGGCGTCGGTTACCTGATCCTGCAGGCCGAGGGCACGTTCGACGTCAACACGGTGTTCGCGGGCATTGTCGTGTTGACGGCCTTCGCGCTGGCCCTCGATGGGCTGGTGGGGCGCATTGAGCGCCGGCTCATGAAGTGGCAGCCACGGCAGGGCGAGACCGAAAAGCTGTAGAGCGCCGGGTCGGCCCGCCGTCCGCGCCATCGAGCTCATGGGAAGGCAAGACGTAACCTCTGCAACCGCTGTTAGCTTGCTCAAGTGCGGGCGCCTGATCTGTCGCAAAGTTTGTCCTTCAGCATCTGACAGGACGGGCAGGCATGAAAGTCGTGTTGTTTTGCGGTGGATTGGGCATGCGCATCCGTGATGCCGAAAACGTGCCGAAGCCGCTGGTGCACATCGGGCACCGGCCGCTCCTGTGGCACGTCATGAAGTACTACGCGCATTTCGGCCACAAGGATTTCATCCTCTGCCTCGGTTACCGCGCCGACGCGATCAAGAACTACTTCCTGAACTACAACGAGTGCGTCTCGAACGACTTCGTGCTCTCCGGCGGCGGCCGGAACGTGGAGCTCATGGGCCGCGACATCGAGGACTGGCGCATCACGTTCGCCGACACCGGCATCTCGTCGAACATCGGGCAGCGGCTGCGGGCCGTGCAGAAGTACCTGCAGGGGGAGGATGAGTTCCTGGTCAACTACAGCGACGGCCTGACCGACCTGCCGCTGACCGAGCACCTCGATTACTTCCACCAGCACGGCAAGGTGGCCAGTTTCATGTGCGTGCGGCCGAACCTGAGCTACCACGTGGTCTCACTCCAACCCGGCAGCAACATGGTGGCCGACATCCGCCCCATCGACAACGGCGCGATCCGCATCAACGGCGGCTACTTCATCTTCAACAAGCAGATCTTCGAGTACATGCGCGACCGCGAGGAGCTGGTGGAGGAGCCGTTCCGCCGCCTCGCGAGCGACCAGCAGCTGCTGGCCTACGTGTACGACGGCTTCTGGGCCAGCATGGACACCATCAAGGACAAGCAGCACCTGGAGAACCTGTACTCGACCGGCAACGCCCCCTGGGAGGTGTGGAAGGCCGGCAAGGCCGCGGCGGTCGAGCGCCGCACGGACGTTCCCGCGGGGCAGTGACCGCGGACCACGCATGCTGCCGCTGTCCCTGGCCCGCGATCCGTCCGGCCCGCTCGAGCTGCTGTTCCTCGGCGCGCACTGCGACGACATCGAGATCGGCTGCGGCGGCACCATCCTGCAGTTGCTGGCGCAGCGACCGCACGCGCAGGTCACCTGGGTGGTCTTCAGTTCCGACGCCGTCCGCGAGCAGGAGGCGCGTGCCGGCGCGGCCCGCTTCCTCGGCGATGCCGCAGGGCGGGCCCGTGTCGTGGTCCGGCAGTTCCGGGACGGCTACTTCCCCTACCAGGGCGCCGAGGTCAAGCAGTGCTTCGACGAGCTGCGCCAGGAAGTCGATCCGGATGTGATCTTCACCCATCACCGCGACGACCGGCACCAGGACCACCGCACGGTCAGCGACCTGACCTGGAACACCTGGCGGCGGCACCTGATCCTGGAATACGAGATCCCCAAGTACGACGGCGACCTGGGCACGCCCAACCTCTACAGCCCGCTGCCGCAGGCGATGGTCGAGCGCAAGGCCCGCATCATCCGGGAGGTCTACCGCTCGCAGGCCGGCAAGGACTGGATGGCGGAGGACACCTTCCTCTCGATCGCCCGGCTGCGCGGCATCGAAAGCGGCGCGCCCGAACGGCACGCCGAGGCGTTCCACTGCCGCAAGCTAGTGCTGGGCGCGTGAGGGGGCGGCGGCTGCCGGCGCCAGCAGGTCGTGCTGCAGCAGCAGCCTGGCGGCTTCGTGGATGCGCTCGAACGGCAGGCCGGCACGCTCGGCGATGTCCAGCAGGCCATGGCGCCCGTCGGACTGGTTCAGCACCCACAGCATGGCCATCTCCAGGTCCCGGATGCTGGTGCCACCCATGGCGCCATAGAGTCCCCGCTTGCCCAGCTGCGGTTCGCACTTCGGATTCAGGTTGACGTAGGCGAGGTCGTGCTCCAGGACCTGCACGACCGACAGCACTGTCGCCAGCGAATCGGCCAGCTGGCCGGGCGTGACGAAGCCGGGGTCGTCGGCCGACGTGTGGTACTGCGGGAACTGGCCGTAGTGGCTGCGCATCAGGCAACCCACCGGCAGGTCGAACCCGGGCGAGCAGTACTGCCGCTCGTCATAGCCGTAGGGAGAGAAGTCCAGGAGGGCGTGCTCGCCCCGGGAGTGCCGCAGCACGTGCCGGACCGCGGCGTCGATGGGCGCGTCGCCCCGGCGGCTGCGCTTGTACGTGAAGTTGCCGCTGTCGCCCAGGCAGGTGAGCACCAGGCCGTGCCGGATGGCCTTGGCCTGCTCCTCGTTGCGGCTGAGCCAGGTGATCGATCCGATCGTGCCCGGGATGAACACGAAGCGATAGGTGTGGCGGTGCGGCACCCCGGCCAGGTGCCGCGCCAGGAACGTGGCCACCGCGATCCCCGACAGGTTGTCGTTGCACAGCGAGGGGTGGCAGGTGTGGCAGGAGAGCAGCACCTCGGAGCTCTCGCTGCCAGGCAGCACGCATTCGCCGTAGGTCAGGTGGCCGGGCTCGAGGGTGGTATCGATGCACACCTCGTAGTCGTCCTCGGCCATGCCCTCCAGCTGCCGGTGCGGCAGGCAGAACCCCCACGACTCGCGGTAGTAGGAGGTGCGGTACGGGATGAGGTCGGGCTGGTCGGGAAGGCTGTGGAGGTGCGGGCGCAACTCGGCCAGCGACATCCGCGCGCGAACGGGCACGCTGTAGCTGACCACGTGCAGGTTGTGGCGGCGGAAGTCGATCACCCGCTGGCCGCGCGAGTCCTTGACGTAGGCGTCGCGGATGTTCCATTCCCGCGGCACGGTCCAGTCGAACGCCGGCGTTCCGCTGGGCACCTCGTGCACCTGCAGCGGGATGTCCTGCTGCAGGCGGGCCAGCGTCTGCCGCACACCGTCCCCGGTGATGCTGCGGCAGATCGGGTACAGCTCGCGCACCAGCGCATGCATGGCCGCGCCGTCCGGTGCGGGCTCGCCGGCGGAGCCGGCCGGGTTGCTCACCCAAGGATCTCCACGTCCGGGATCGGCACCACGCAGCGGCCTCCCCACTCGCGGATGTACGACAGCTGCTCCCGGATCTCGTCCTTCAGGTTCCACGGCAGGATGAAGACGTAGTCGGGCCGGGTCTCGCGGATCTTCTCCGGGGCGAAGATCGGGATGTGGGTGCCGGGCAGGAACTTCCCGTGCTTGTAGGGGTTGCGGTCGACGGTGTAGTCCAGGAAATCGCTGCGGATGCCGCAGTAGTTCAGCAGGGTGTTGCCCTTGCCGGGCGCGCCGTAGCCGACGATGGTCTTGCCGTCGCGCTTGGCGTCGATCAGGAACGCCAGGATGCGGCGCTTGGTCGCCTTCACCTGCTCGTCGAACGCGCGGTAGGTCTCCATGCGCGCGAATCCCGCCAGTTCCTCGCGCCGGGCCAGCTCCCGCACCCGCTCGCCGACGGGGTGCGGGCCGCTGTCTGCCAGCTGCGCATAGACGCGCAGGGAGCCGCCATGGGTGGGCAGCTCCTCGACATCGAACACCGCGAGGCCGGACTTGGCCAGGATCCTCATCGCCGTGGTGAACGACAGGTAGGAGAAGTGCTCGTGGTAGATCGTGTCGAACTGGTTGCCTTCCATCAGGCGCATGAGGTGGGGGAACTCCAGCGTGACCACGCCCCGCGGCTTGAGCAGCAGCCGCATGCCGTCGGCGAAGCTGCGGATGTCCGGCACGTGGGCGAAGACGTTGTTGCCCAGGACGAGGTCGGCGCGGGTGCCGCCGCGCACCATCTCGGCCGCCAGTTCCCGGCCGAAGAACCGCACCAGGGTCGGGATGCCCTTCTTCACGGCTTCCCGCGCGACGTTGGCAGCCGGTTCGACGCCCAGCACGGGAATGCCCTTCTCGACGAAATACTGCAGCAGGTAGCCGTCGTTGCTGGCCAGTTCGACGGCGAGGCTGCCGGCGCCGAGACCGAAGCGCTCGACCATCTTGTCGGTGTAGGCCTTCGCGTGGGCCAGCCAGCTGGTGGAGTAGGAGGAGAAGTAGGCGTATTCGGTGAAGATGGCCTGCGGGCTGACGTATTCCTCCAGCTGCACCAGGAAGCACTGGTCGCACACGTGGACGTGCAGCGGATAGAACGGCTCCATCTGGTTGAGCTGCTCTGCGGCGATGAAGCTCTCGCAGGGCGGCGACATGCCCAGGTCGGTGAAGGTGTGGTGCAGCGCGGAGCCGCAGAACCGGCATGTTGCCTGGCGGGGCGCACCCGTGGTGGTGGCGCCGAGCCGTTCCAGAATCGTCGACATCAAGTTCTCCCTGCTTTGCACGGTTGCGTCGGCCGGCCGCCAACGAAGGCTCGGCCGTTTTCATTATTGGGGCTGATCCGTGTTCACGCACATCCAGCCCCGTCGGACGTTGGAGTGCCCCCGCGTAGGACGCCAGCCATGCGCGCCCTCATGCCTGCTTCACCATGGGCCGCATGCAGATCTCGGTGATCTCCACGTTGCGCGGCGCCTGCAACGCGTGCAACGCGGCCGCCGCGACGTCGGCCGGTTGAATCAGCAGCTCCGGGCGGTAGGGTTTGCCTTCCACGCCATGCAGTTCCTCCTGCATCGCCGTCGCGGTGCGGCCCAGATAGAGGCTGAGGACGCGCACGCCGCCAGGGTTCACTTCCGCACGCAAGCTGTCGGCCATCGCCCGCAACGCATGCTTGGTGGCAGCGTACTGGCCCACGTTGGCTCCGGCCGAGAGCCCGGCGGAGGAGTTCACGAACACGACCTGGCCTCGCGCAGCCAGGAGGGCGGGCAGGAGAACCTGGGTGAGTGCGTAGGGTGCACGCACGTTGGTCCGGTAGTGGTGGTCGAACTGGTCGGCGCTGGCCGTCGCGAACGACCCGTGTCGGATGACACCGGCCGAATGGACCAGGATGTCGAGCGAGGGAAGGTCCCTGCGCAGCGTGTCCAGCAGCGACCCGAGGTCCTGTTCCGAGGCCAGGTCGGCCTGGTAGCAGCGGGCGCGGCCACCGCTTGTGCGGGCCTGCTGCGCGACCGCCTCCAGCGCCCCGGGGCGCCGGCCCACCAGGGACAGGTCGGCGCCGTGCGCCGCGAGCGCCAGCGCGATCGCCCTGCCGACGCCGCTGCTGGCGCCGGTGACGAGGGCAGTGCGATCCTGCAGCGGGTTCATGGCTCGGCCATTGTTCGATGCGGGGCCGCAACGCAGGAGCGGCCGATACGGATGGGCCCTGTCGGATGCTGGCGGGCCGCTCTGTCGGACAACATCCAAAATGGGCCATGGATGCCTTGCGGCCAGCTGGGCCTCCGTATAGTTCTGCCGTGCAGGCCGCCCTTGAGGCCTAGCCGAACCAGCCGGGCAACCGCTGCGATGGACACCCGAGGAGCACCTTGATGCAGCCGCGAATCCTGTTCCTGATCATGTCGGCGGTCAGCAGGCCTGAGACCGTCGACCAGCTGGCTGGGACATTGGCTCCGCACGTCGCGCTGGTCCACCACGATTTCTCGCAGACGCCGCACTTTCCCCTCGATGCGCCCAACGTGCGGCTGGTCCCTGAGCCGAAGCGCACCGGCTGGGCGTATTTCGGGTTCGTCGACGGCATCTTCCACTCGCTGCGCCACGCGTTGCGCAACTTCGAGTTCGACTACCTCCAGTTGCTCAGCCCCACCTGCCTGCCGATCAAGCCGATCGCCCAGTTCGAGGCCTGCGTGGACGGCGGCGCGCAGGCCCATTTCGACTGCATCGACCTGCTCGGCGACCGCGATGCGCTGATGAGCGTGGGCTACCGGGCCTTCACGCCCCAGGACACCTGGCGCCACCGCGTCGCCCGGCAGGCGTCCAACCTGTACTTCGGCAACTCGCCGGGACGCCGCGACGAGGCCGGCATCTGGCTGCACAGCGGAGAGGGCAGGGGGCTGCTGTCCTGGCCGTCCGCCCTCTTGATCAAGGCCCTCGCGCGGCCCGCGATCGGGCGCCATCCCTTCGGCGAGGCCTTCCGCCCGTACTACGGGTCGGCCTGGTTCGGCGCCCGGCGCGAGATGGTCGAGGGCATGGTGCGCCTGTTCGAGCGGCCGGGCGTGCGCGACTATTTCAGCGGCCTGCGCATTGCCGAGGAATTCCTGTTCCCGACGCTGCTGATGCAGCTGGCCGCGACACGTGGCCCGATGAACCACGAGATCCAGAGGTTCGACGGCGCGCACGTGGGGACCTTCGGCGAGGGCGACCTGCAGCTGCTGCGCGACTCGCCCGCCTACTTCGCCCGCAAGTTCCCGGACGATCCCGCTGCGCCGGTGCGCCAGCGGGTGGTGGGCGAGCTGTTGCGGGACGGCAGCGCGCCGTCGCCCGCGGCGCCGGTGCGGCTGCATTCGGTGCCCAGTGTCCGTCCCCGTGCCACCGCCGCCAAGCCCGGCACACATGTCCAGCATGCACCGGGCGTGGCCCGCGACGCGAGGACGATGCGCCCATGATCTTCACGGCGACGGAGCTGCCCGGGGCCACGGTTGTCGACCTCGAGCCGCGCCGGGATGAGCGTGGGCAATTCGCCCGGACCTGGTGCGAGCGGGAGTTCGCCGCCCACGGCCTGCCGTCGCGCATGGTGCAGGGCAGCGTCTCGGTCAACCACCAGGCCGGCACCCTGCGTGGCATGCATTTCCAGGGCGCACCGCACCAGGAAGACAAGCTCGTGCGCTGCCTGCGGGGCGCCGTCTGGGACGCCATCGTCGACCTGCGCCCGGAATCGCCCACCTATTGCCGCTGGATCGGCGTGGAACTGACCGAATCGAACGGCCGCATGCTGCTGGTGCCCAAGGGATTCGCCCACGGCTTCATCACGCTCACCGACGACGCCGTGGTCAGCTACCAGATGTCGGCCTTCTACGAGCCGACGGCCGAGCGCGGCGCGCGCCACGACGACCCCGCCTTCGACATCCGCTGGCCGCAGCCGGTGCGGCAGATCTCCGACAAGGACCGGTCCTGGCCGGACTTCATTCCCGAGCCGGGCCGGTCGCCCGGCGCGCTCGAAAGGATGCATCCATGAAATTGCTGGTCACCGGGGTGGAGGGCTACATCGGCTGCCTGCTGGCGCCGCTGCTGCAGGCGCGCGGGCACGACATCGTCGGATTCGACACCGGGTACTACCGCGACGGATGGCTGTTCAGCGACCGCACCCTGGTTCCGCACTTTCCGCGCACGGTCAACGGCGACATCCGCCAGCTTCCGCCCGAGTTGCTGCAGGGCGTCGACGCCGTCGTGCACCTGGCCGAGCTGTCCAACGACCCGCTGGGCGAGAACGTTCCCGAACTCACGTTCGAGATCAACCACCGCGCGTCGGTGCGCCTGGCCGAGCTGGCAAGGGCGGCCGGCGTGAAGCGCTTCGTCTACACCTCCTCCTGCAGTGTCTACGGCGTGGCCGACGGGGCCGAGCCGATGACCGAGCGCTCGCCGGTCAACCCGCAGACCGCCTATGCCCGGTGCAAGACGCTGGTCGAGCGCGATGTCGCCGCCCTGGCGACGCCCGCGTTCTCGCCGACCTTCCTGCGCA
Organism: Ramlibacter pinisoli; assembly: GCF_009758015.1. Lineage (NCBI taxonomy): Bacteria > Pseudomonadati > Pseudomonadota > Betaproteobacteria > Burkholderiales > Comamonadaceae > Ramlibacter > Ramlibacter pinisoli. The sequence continues at coordinate 566,257 of NZ_WSEL01000009.1, read as the reverse complement.
ATGCCACGGCCTACGGCGCCTCGCCGCGGATGCGGTTCGACATCGTGCTGAACAACCTGTGCGGGATCGCTGCCACCACCGGCAAGATCGCGATGACCAGCGACGGCACGCCGTGGCGGCCGCTGGTGCACGTGCTGGACATCTGCGAGGCGATCGCCTGCGCGCTGGAGGCACCCCAGGACGCGGTGCACGGCGAGGTCTTCAACGTCGGCCACGACGCCGACAACTACCAGGTACGCGAGATCGCGGAGATCGTGGCCGGCGTCTATCCGGGCTGCGAGCTGACCTTCGGCCCGAGCGGCGGCGACAACCGCAGCTACCGCGTCGATTTCGCCAAGATCCACCGGCAACTGCCCGGCTTCCGCTGCACCTGGGATGCGCGCAAGGGCGCACGCCAGCTGCACGACGTGTTCACCCGCATCGGACTGGATGCGGCCGGCTTCGCGGCCAACCCGTTCACCCGGCTCAAGCAACTGAAATACCTCAGCGCGTCGGAGCAGATCGACGACCGCTTCTACTGGCGCTACTAGTGCGGCACGGCCGCCGGGGCGCAGTGGGGCCGCATCGGCCGGGCGCCCTTGGTCGTCGCACGCCTGACTGACGACGCCGGTTGCGCCCGCGGGCTGACGGCGCCTGCCGGCGCGAGCCCGTAGGATCGGCGCCCATGGCCCATTCCCCTGCCGTCGCCGGTGCCGCCGACGCCCGCTCCGGTTTCCTGACGTTGTTCAGCGCGGTCATGCTGCCCATGTTCCTGGCCGCGGTCGACCAGACGCTGCTGGCGGCGGCGACCCCCCGCATCGCACGCGACCTCGGTGGCCTGTCCGACACCTCCTGGATCGCGGTCGGCTACCTGCTGGCCGCCACCATCGCCGCACCGCTCTACGGCCGGATGGGCGACCGCTACGGGCGCCGCAACGTCCTGCTGGTGGCGCTGGCCGTGTTCGTTGCCGGGTCGCTCGCCTGTGGCATGGCGCGCGACATGCATTTCCTGATCGGCGCCCGCGTGCTGCAGGGGCTGGGCGGCGGCGGCCTCATGGTGCTGTCGCAGTCCCTCATCGGTGAACTGGTGCCGCCATCGGAGCGGCCGCGCTACCAGGGCTATTTCGCGGCCGTGTTCACGGTCTCCAGCGTGGGCGGCCCGGTTATCGGCGGCTTCGTCGTCAACCACGGCGACTGGCGCTGGCTGTTCCTGGTCAACCTGCCGCTGGGCCTGGTGGCCGCCTGGCGGGTGGCATCGCTGCCGCGGCCGGCACGCTCGGCCGTGCGAGACGCGCCGTACGACCCGATGGGCGTGGTGCTGTTCGCGACCTGTGCCGCCAGTGCGCTGCTCTGGCTGAGCCTGGTGGGGCACCGCTTCCCGCTGCTGTCGGCGGTGAGCGCAGGCCTGCTCGCGCTGGCGGCCGGCAGCGGCGCGCTGCTTGCATACCAGCAGCGCCGGCACCCGTTTCCCTTCCTGCCCCTGGACGTGCTGCGGGTGCCGGGCGTCGGCTGGGTCTGCCTGTCGGTCATGGGGTTCTCGGGCTCGATGTTCGCGCTGGTGTTCCTGCTGCCGATCTACCTGCAGGTGGGACAGAACACCAGCGCCACCGGCGCCGGCCTGCAGCTGCTGCCCCTGACCATCGGCATGGTGGTGGGCTCGACGCTCAACGCCCGCTTCAGCAGCCGCAGCCAGCGCAGCGGTGTGCTGCCGCCCTGGGGGCTGGGCACCGCCGCCGTGGCCTTGTTCGGGCTGGCCGTGCTGCCGCCGTCGCACCTGGGCATCTCGGTCGCCGCGGCGCTGTGCGGGATGGGCTTCGGCACCGTGATGCCGAGTGCGCAGATCGCCGTCCAGGTCCTGGGCGGCCGGGAACGGCTGGGCGCCGCATCCGCCCTGTTGTCGATCACCCGGTCGACCGGCGCGGCCGTCGGCACCGCGGCCTTCGGTGGCCTGGCCTTCGCGTTGCTGAACCTGCGCGCCGGCGGCGGCGAAGGGGCCACGGTGCGACTGGACGGCCTGGATCCGGGGCAGGTGACCCATGCCTTCCACATCGTGTTCGGCGTCGTGGCCCTGTATGCCGCGGCCGGCGCGTTCTTCGCCAGCCGGGCCCCGCGCATGGACCTGGCCGGCCGCACGCCGGCCGCCCCCTCAGCCGACTGACGCCAGCAGACGCCGGACTTCGCGCCGCGCCTGCTGCCCGAGGTCGCGCAGGTCGATGCCGGGCAGGCGGCCCTGCGAGACGACAGGCTGCCCGGCCACCAGCAAGGCGTGCAGGTGCGCCGCCCCGCCACTGGCCACCGGCCCGATCGCGGGATCGTGCAGGCCGAAGTAGCGCGGATCGTCGTCCAGCCGGTAGATCGCGAGGTCGGCCGCCTGGCCCGGCTGGAGGGTGCCAACGGCGTCCAGCCCGAGCACCTGCGCGCCGCCGGCCGTGCCCCAGCGCACCACGTCCTCCACGGTCGCCGCGGCGGCAGCCTGCGCCTCGCCCTGGCCGCCCCGGTAGCGGGCGACGGCGGCATCGCCGGCGCGCGCACGTTGCAGCAGCCAGGCGGCATGCGTCTCGGACAGCATGTCCGCCGCCTCGTTGGACGCCGCACCGTCGACGCCGATGGACACCGCCGCGCCGGCCGCCTCGAGCTGGCGCACGGGCGCGATGCCGCTGCCCAGCCGGCCGTTGCTTTGCGGGCAGTGGGCGATGCCGGTGCCGGTGGCGCCGAGCAGCGCGATCTCGTCGGGGTCGAGCTTGACCAGGTGCGCGAACCAGACGTCCGGGCCCAGCCAGTCGACCGACTGACAGAACTGCACCGGTTTCATGCGGTGCAGGTCGTGCACCGTGTCCTGGTAGGCCACGGTCTCGGACAGGTGCGAGTGCAGGCGCAGCCCGCGTGCCCGGGCGAAGGCGGCCGTCTCACGCAGTTCGTCCGGGCGCATCGCGTGCGGCGGTGTCGTCGGTGCGACCACGACGCGGTGCATGGCATCGGGCGCAGGATCGTGCCAGCGTGACGCGAGGCGCTCGACGTCGGCCAGGTAGGTGTCGAGCGGCTCCGGCTGCAGCGAGGGCGGCAGGTCGGCCAGGGCCACGCGCGACAGGGTGCCGCCGCCGCGGCACAGCACGAAGCGCAGGCCCAGCGCCTGCGCCTCCTCGAACAGCACCGCCGAGCCGTCGTACGGCATGCCGGGCCAGTAGTGGTAGTTGTGGTCGGCGACCGTGCCGCAGCCGGACAGCGCCAGTTCCACCAGGCCGATGCGGGCGGCCAGGCGGAACATGGCCTCGTCCATGTGCGGCCGCAGGCGCCAAGGCGTGGCCTGCAGCCAGGGCCCCAGCGTGGCATCCAGCCCCCTGGGGTCGCCCTTGAGCAGCGACTGGAACAGGTGGTGGTGCGTGTTCACCCAGGCCGGGTAGATGACGCAGTCCGTCGCATCGAGCTGGGCCTCGCCGGGTTCGGGCGCCAGGGCGCCCATGGCGGCGATCCGGCCGTCGCGCAGCCGGATGTCCGGGCCGCGGTGGCGTGCCTCACCGCCCTTGAGGCCCGTGAGGATGGCCGTCGCGTTGCGAATGAGGAGCGAACTCATGCCGACGTGATGGGGATCGTGCGCGACACCGGCGCCGAGCCACGGTAGACCTCCTCCTCGCCATGGGCGCGCAGCAGCGCGAGCAGCTGCTTGCGGATGACGAGGCCCGGCTTGTCGGACGCCATGTGGAACTCGGCCCGGCGGCTGGTGTCCACACAGGCGTCCGGGTCGGTCGCCTCCAGGATGTCCTTGTCCTCGGCCGTGATCTGCGCATCCCAGTCGATCAGCTCCTGCGTGCTGCACTCGGCCTCGGTGTCGTTCCGGTACAGCCACTGCACCAGCATGATGCGGTCGTCGTCGATGGGCGTCGCGCAGTTGTAGATGATGTGCGCGCGGCCGCTGGCCGGGTAGGTGCAGCCGAAGCGGCGCGCGAAGGGCAGGTAGTAGCGGTTGACCAGGTGCCGGTCGGTGATCGGGTCCGTGGTGCCCGTGATGCGATGGCTCTGCTGCGGATTGCGGATCGGCACCGTGGTGATGGCCTCGAAGCCGTAGTCGGTCTCCTCGAAGCTGTAGGGCGCCGGCTTGGGGTTCTCGAGGATGCCGAAGTTCGCCTTGTGCACGTACGAGAAGTGCGAGTTGTCGAACGAGTTCTCCATCATGCGCAGCGGCGCGGTCTTCCATTCCTCGTAGAACTGGAAGATCCGCCGGAAACCGGGCGCGCCGTCCTCCGGGAAGTGCGGGATGGGCTGCAGCGGGTCCTCGAGCGCCACCCACACGTAGCCGTATTTCTCCTGGGCCCGATAGGCCGGCACCCGGGCGCCGGCCGGGATCTGCAGGTCGGGCTGCTGGGGAATGCGCACGCAGGCGCCGGTGCAGTCGTAGGTCCAGCCGTGGTAGCCGCAGACGAGGTTGCCGTTCTCGACGAAGCCTTTCGAGAGCTTCGCGGTGCGATGGCAGCAGCGGTCGCGCACGGCCGCCGGCGTGCCGTCGGCCTGCTTCCAGAGCACGATGTCCTCGCCCATCAGCCGGAAGGGGCGGGGGCCCTGGTCGAGGAACGACATGGGCATGAGCGCGTACCAGAAGCGGCGCAGGACGTTTTGTCGCGTGGTCAGCATGGGGCTGTCTCCCTCTCGGGCGACGGCGCTGCGCTGGGCCAGCCGTGCACCTCGGTTTCGCCGTGGGCGTGCAGCAGTTCCAGGAGCCGGCGGCGCATGATCATTCCGGGCCGGTCGCTCAGCATGCTCTGCTCGTCGCGGCGGCCGACGTCGACGGGGGCGTCGGCATCGACCGATTCCAGGATGACCCGGTCCTCCTCGACCACCCGGCGGTCCCAGGCATTCAGTTCCTCGGCGGAGCAGTCGGCCTCGGAGTCGTTGCGGTACAGCCACTGGATCAGGCGGATCCGGTGGTCGTCGATCGGCGTCGCCGCCGTGTACAGGTTGTGCAGCAGGCCGTTCGGGTACGCCAGCCCCAGCCGCCGCAGGAACGGCAGGTGCCACTGGTTGTGGAAGTGGCGCGTGGTCGTGGGCTCGGTGCTGCCGGTGATGCGGTGCGACGCCGGGGGATTGTTGATCGGCACGATGGCCTCGGCCTCGAAGCCATAGTCGGTCTCGCGCAGCTCGAAGAACCTGGGCTTGGGCTGGTCGCCCTGGCCGAAGGTGCCCTTGTGCACGAAGGCGAAGTGCGCCGTGTCGAACGAGTTCTCCATCATGCGCAGCGCACCGGTGTTCCAGGTTTCGTCCATCTGGTGGATGCGGCGGAAGGCCGGGTCGTTCTCCTCGGGGGTGTCGGGCAGGGGCACCAGCGGGTCCTCGAGGGCGACCCAGGCGTAGCCGAACTTCTGCGCGCAGTGGTAGGCCGGCACCCGGGCACCGGCCGGGATCTGCAGGTCGGGCTGCTGCGGGATGCGCACGCAGGCGCCGCTGCAGTCGTAGGTCCAGCCGTGGTAGCCGCAGACGATGTGGTCGCCCTCGACGAAGCCCCTGGAGAGCTTCGCGGTGCGGTGGCAGCAGCGGTCGCGCACGGCGGCGGGCGAGCCGTCGGCCTTCTTCCACAGGACGATGGGCTCGCCCAGCAGGGTGAAGGGTTGCGGTCCGGCATCGAGCCGGTCCATCGGCATCACGGCGTACCAGAAGCGCCGCAGGACGGGTTGTCGGGTGACGAGCATGGGCGGGGTCCTGGCTCGTTCAGGGCATGACCTTCAGGTCCTTGACGAACTGCGTCGTGTACGCCTGCTGCCAGTTGGCGATGGGCTTGACCTGGCCGCTGGTGACCATCAGGTCGTAGGTCTGCTTCCAGCGCGCGTCGGTCATGATGCCCACGCCCATCCGGGCAGCGTCGCCGGCGCCGAGGAAGTTGATCTCCTTCATGCGCCGCACGCCGTAGGCGATCAGGTCGTCCTCCATCTTGGGGTTCTCCTGCTTGATCAGCGCGTTGCCGGGTGCAGGGTTGTCCAGGTAGCTCTTGTAGCCTTCGATGGTGGCCTTCACGAAGCGCTGCACGACATCCGGCTTGTCCTTGGCCATCTTCTGGGTGGTGACGATGGTGTTGCCGTAGGGGGGATAGCCGTCGTCGGCGAACAGGAAGAACTTCACCTTCTGGCCGGCCTTGTCGGCGATGAAGGTCTCGGAGGTCGGGAACCCCTGCTGCACCACCGACTTGTCGGCGAAGAACGGCTGCATGCTGAAGCTGTAGGGCCGGGTCTGTTCGTCCTTGTAGCCGTACTTGATCTTCAGCCACGGCCACCAGCTGCTGCGCCCGCTGGTGGCCAGCAGAACGGTCTTGTCCTTCAGGTCGCCCAGGCCGTTCACGTCGGGATGCGTGACCATTCCCTGTGGCTCTTTCTGGAACAGCGCCGCGACGGTCACCAGCGGCACGCCCTGCTCGATGGCCGACAGGGTCTGGAAGTCCTTGCCCATGATGAAGTCGGCCTGGCCCGCCGCGATGAGCTGGACCGAGTTGACCTGCGGCCCGCCCATCTTCACGGTGACGTCCAGGCCGTACTTCTTGTAGATGCCGGTCGCCAGGGCCTGGTAGTAGCCGCCGTGCTCGGCCTGGGCATACCAGGAGGTGAGGATGGACACCTTGTCCTGCGCGTGGACCGCCGTGGCGGCTGCCGCGAGGGCGAAGACGGTGAAGAAGGATCTGGCCTGCATGCGGTTCTCCGGTGATGTCGATGGAACAAGGCGCACCGATCAGGTGCGCGGCGGGACCCTCGTCCCGCCACCGGAGCAATGACCCGCGGCCTGCGCCACTGACTGCTTCTACTCCGGGGAGCGATTTGCAAGAGGCGTGCCGGGTGGGAGCGCGATGGGGTGGGGGCGCGGCAGGTGGTGCCTGGCAGGTTCTCATGGTGTGCCGGTCGCGGCTTTGCTTCGCTCGCCCGCGACTGCGCTCCAACTAGCACCGGGCCGGGCTTGCCGGCTCAAACTCACTGCGCGCTAAGCGCTCCGTTCAGACAATGAGCCGGAGTCAGTTCACGATGCGCGCTGGCGCGCGCTCCGCCCGGCCCGGTCCGTCTCCGCCGTCCCACAAATCGACCCTGCCAGGCACCACCTGCCGCGTGGGCAGGCTCTGCCTGATCGACGCGGGTTCGTTCTGCGCTCTGGCGTTTCTGGCAGGCCCCTGGACGGTTCGGTCCCGGCCGGCAGCTCATGCCGGCACCCCATCCATCCACGCCCTGACCTTGCCCGGGTTCAGCAACCCGAGGGGATCGAAGCGTCGCTTCATGGCGAGGGCGCCCGGGGCCAGGGAGCCCTGGGCCCGGCCGTCCTCGACGATGAAGACGTGGGGGTCGTTCACGCGGATGCCGTTCTCGCGGTACAGCCGCATGATCTCCCGCAGCCGCTCCTCGGAGGTGAAGCGCACCAGCTGCAGGGCCGTGCAGACCATGTGACCGTCGATGTTGCGGATGAATTCCGTGTGGGTGAGCACCTCGCCGGCGAAGAACGCCTCCATCCGGCGCACCTGCTCCAGGTGTTGGCCGGGGGTGAAGGCGATCTGCAGGTACGTGAGGGTCATGTCGACCTTCAGGGCATGCAGGGTGGTGTGGTTCCAGGTGTATTCGAGCAGCGTGCGGTTGCTGGTGCGCACCTCCTCGGCGGTCTTGCGGCAGGTGACCTTGCCGCCGAACTGCGCCACCACTTCCTGCAGCGCCGGCTCGCTGGCCGGCGCCACCGCCACGATGCAGGCGTGGCAGCCGGCCGGCAGGTGGTCGGCCAGCTGGCGCAGGTAGTCGGGGATGGGTGCCGCCAGGAAGCACAGCTCGCGCTTGACGATGCCGGTGCTGCGCGAGACGGCGTCGCCGAAGTCCAGCCCGGCATCGAAGCTGTCGAACACCACCAGCTGCTCCACCCAGTCGTGCGCCGGCGCAAGGCCCACCTCGACTTCGAGCACCAGGCCGTTGGTGCCCCACATGTGGTGCAGCTGCAGTGCGTCGCTGCCCCGAAGCTCGACCACCTGGGGCTGCGCCTCGAACGTGATGGCCTTGATGCCCAGCACGTTGCCGCGCGCGGCCAGCGGGCCGTAGTTGATCGAACCGATGCCGCCGAAGCCGCCGCCGTACAGGCCCCCCAGCGTGGCGCTGCGCCAGGTGCTGGGCACGCAGCGCAGTTCCCAGCCGAGCGGCCGGATGGCGCTCTCCAGCTCCGACAGCCGGATGCCGGCCTGCGCCCGGGCCACGCCGTCGCGCGCCCACAGGAAGGCGTTGTAGCCGCTCATGTCCAGGACGACGCCGCCTTGCAGCGGCACGGCCTGGCCGTAGTTGCCGGTGCCGCTGCCGCGCACCGTGACGGGCACGCGCAGGCGCGCGCACAGGGACACGAGCCGCACGATCTCGTCCTGGCTGCGCGGACGCACCACGGCCTGGGCCTGCTTGCCTTCGAGCTGGCGCTTGAGCACGGGGCTGAACCAGGAGAAGTCCTGGGACAGCCGCGCGATGCGGCCGGCGTCCGTGACCCAGTCGAGGTCGGACAGTTCGACTTGCAGGTGTTCGATCGGGTGCACCGGAGCGTTCATGGAGGGCCGAGCGTGGAAGGGGAAGTCAATCTCGCGAGAGTTCGCTGGCGTGCCAGGAGCCGAGCGCCAGCCTGGACAGCCACGCCATCAGCACGAACAGCGCGACGCCGGTCAGCGAGATCAGCAGCAGGGCGGCGAACATGCGCGGGATGTTCAGCTGGTAGCCCGCCATCAGGATCTGGTAGGCCAGCCCGGTGGCCGCCCCGCCGGTGCCGGCGACGAACTCCGCCACCACCGCGCCGATGAGCGCCAGGCCGCTGGAGATGCGCAGGCCGCCGAAGAAGTACGGCAGGGCACTCGGGATGCGCAGGCGCCACAGCGTCTGCACCCGGCTGGCCCGGTTCATCGCGAAGTAGCTTTGCAGGTCCGGATCGATGCTGCGCAGGCCCAGGGTGGTGTTGCTGATGATGGGGAACAGCGCCACCAGCGCGGCACACAGCACCAGCGAGGCGGTGGGATTCTTGACCCAGATGATGATGAGCGGCGCGACGGCCACGATGGGCGTCACCTGCAGCAGCACCGCGTACGGGAAGAGGGCGGTCTCGATGGCGCGGCTCTGGACGAACACGAACGAGACCAGCACGCCGACGAGCACCGCCATCGAGAACGACAGCACCGTGATCTTCAGCGTCACGAGCAGGGCGGTGAACAGCGCGGCCCAGTCGGTGACCAGGGTCTGCAGCATCAGCACCGGCGAGGGCACCAGGTAGGGCGGCAGCTTCAGGCCGGTGACCAGGCCCTGCCAGGCGCCCAGCAGCACGATGGCCACCAGGGCGGGATACAGGACGCGCTGCGCATGGCGCGGCTTGGCAGTGCTCACGACACGCTCTCCTCGTCGGTGTCCCGGCTGGCACGCAGCAGGCTGTCCTGCAGGCGCTTGGCGTATTGCGCGAAGCGCGGCGTCACCATGAAGTCGGGGGTGCGCGGGTACGGTTCGTCGATCGCCACCTCCTCGACGATGCGCCCCGGCCGGGCCGCCATCATCACGACGCGGTTGGACAGGAACACCGCCTCGTGGATGGAGTGGGTGACGAAGATCACGGTCAGCTTCTTCTCGCGCCACAGCGACAGCAGCTCGGTGTCGAGCTTGTGCCGCGTGATCTCGTCGAGGGCGCCGAACGGCTCGTCCATCAGCAGCAGCTGCGGCTGCACGACCAGGCTGCGCGCGATGGACACGCGCATCTGCATGCCGCCGGACAGGTTGCGCGGCAGCGAACCGGCGAACTTCGCCAGTCCCACCAGCGCCAGGGCGTCCTGCACGCGCTGGTCGGCCTCGGCCCGCGGCACGCCCGCCAGGTCGAGCGGCAGCCGCACGTTGGTGGCCACGCTGGCCCAGGGCATCAGCGTGGGCGACTGGAACACGAAGGCCATGCGCCTGCCGGCCTCGTCGAGTTGCTGGACGGGCTTGCGCCACAGCAGCAGGCGGCCGTCGCTCGGCTCCAGCAGGCCCGCCACCATCTTCAGCAGCGTGCTCTTGCCGCAGCCGGATGGCCCCAGCAACGTGATGAACTCGCCTTCCTGCACCGTGAGGTCGACCGGCTGCAGGGCGACGGTACCGTTCGGGTAGGTCTTGTGCGCCGACAGCACCTCCACCGCGGGCGGCGTAGTGGCGCCGGCCTGCGCCGCGGCGTGCAGGGCCGCGGCGGGCGGTTCGCGCATCAAGGCAGCACCTTGGCGGCCTTCACCCAGTCGAGCTTGAAGGCGTCCTCCACCTTCAGCTTCGAGGGCTCGATGAGCTTGTTGTCGACCAGGAAGGCGTAGTTCTGCTTCGCCCGCGCCTCGTTGATGACGCCGATGCCGGCGGTCCTGGCGTCGCCCGAGCCGATGATCCCCATCTCCTTGAGCTTGCCGACGCTGTACGCGAGCTGCTCGTCGGTCATGTTGGGGTTGTCCTTGCGGATCAGCGCATTGCCCGGCGCCGGGTCGGCCAGGTAGGCCTTCCAGCCTTCCATGGTGGCCTTGACGAAGGACTCGACGGCCTTGGGTCGGCTCCTGATGGTCTCTTCCATGCACGACACGGTGGTGGCGTACGAGGTCCAGCCCTGGTCGGCGAACAGGTGGGCATTGGCCTTCACGCCCGCCTTCTGGATGGCGAACGGCTCGGACGTCAGGTAGCCCTGCTGCACCGTGTTCCCGTCGGCCACGAAGGGCTGGATGTTGAAGGTGTAGGGACGCGTCTGCTCGTCCTTGAAACCGTACTTGCCCTTGAGCCACAGCCAGTAGCCGCGCTGGGCCGAGGGAGCGATGAGGATGGTCTTGTCCTTCATCTCCTCGAAGCTCCTGACGTTCTCGTGCGAGATCAGGACCTGCGGATCCTTCTGGAAGATGGCCGCGACGGTGACCACCGGCAGGCCGCCCGCGCGCGCGATCATCATCTGCATGTCGCTCGAGCCCATGATGCAGTCGGCCTGGCCGGCGGCCATGAGCTGCAGGATGTTGACCTGCGGGCCGCCCATCCGGATGGTGACGTCCAGGCCGTGCTTCCTGTAGATGCCCGTGGCCACCGCCTGGTAGAAGCCGCCGTGCTCGGCCTGCGCGTACCAGTTGGTCATGTAGGTGAGCTTCTCCTGCGCCTGCGCGGCGCCGCACAGCGCCAGGCCCAGGCCGGCGGCGAGCAGGGTGCGTGCGAATGGGATCGTCTTCATCGGGGCTCCTCGGTCGTGGGATGCGTGCGGCAGGCAACCAGCAAGGAGCGGGCCAGTCGGCCTATAAGCCGGCCGACGGCGCGCGCTCGATGTGGCCCTGCTGGTGGCCGTGCTCCCAGGAGCCGGCGTCGCGTTCGATCCAGCGCATCTGGTGCAGGTCGGTGATGGCCTGCACCCAGCTGTCGGACAGCGTGTCCAGGATCTCCAGGCCCTGCTCGCGCGTGGCGCCGAGCGGGTTGCCGATGATGCCGCTGGGGCCGAAGTCGCGCGCGGTCCAGGCGCAGGCCGGGCGCCCGTCGGCCGACAGCAGCTTGCTCGGGAACACCGGCGGCACGTTGGCCACCGCCCGCTCCATGTGCACGGTGTCGGGCGCGAGCGCGAGCATCAGCGCCGTCTCCGAATGGCCGGCGTGCATGGCCAGCCGCTTCTCCTCGTCGGAGATGAACCGGCCCGACGCATTGGGCAGGCGCGAGACGTGGAACGGGACGATGAGGAAGTCGCCGTGCCGCAGCCTCAGTTCCCGTGCCGCCATCTCCAGCACCTGCGGCTGGCCGCCGTGGCCGTTGGCCAGCAGCAGCTTGCGGAATCCCGCCCGGTAGACCGACTCGCCGATCTCGGTGACGCTGGCCAGCAGGGTCGGGCCCGTGAGCGTCATGGTGCCGGGGAAGTGCAGGTGCTCGTCGCTCTTGCCGTAGGTGATGGGCGCCATCCCGAACGCCGGGATGCTGGCCGGCAGCTTCTCGAGTGCCTTGCCGAGCACGCCGCTGGCGATGACGCTGTCGACCGAGCACGGCAGGTGCGGCCCGTGCTGCTCGATGGCGCCCACTGGAAGCACGATGACGGTGTCGGCCTTGTCGGGCAGGCCGTCGATGGCTGTCCAGCTGAGATAGGGCAGGAAGCGGTGCGGCGGGATGTAGCCGTGCAGCATGGGTGTCTCCAGCAAACAGGACAAGCGGGGCGGCGCGCCGGCCGCCGGTCAGGCGAAACGGGTGAAGGCCTGGCCGACCGAGCGCAGGAAGCGCGCCAGCCTGGTTCGGTGGCCACGTTCAGGTGGTCGCAGGCGCGGTGGTCGACGTGTTCCGTGTTGCCGGTGAGGCCGCGCAGTAGCGATGCGGCGGGCCCATGGAGATGGCCGTCCAGCGCAGGCGGCCGTGCAGTGCCGCATGGAAACTGGTCTCGAGGACGCATGACGGCCTCACCGCACCGCCCGCGGGCCGCTCGCACCGAAACCGTGCGAGCAGGCGGCGTGGCCGTGGAGGAGGGAGGGCGGGAAGGTCTCGGGGCGGGTCATGGGATGCGCAGGCATCCGCAAACCCTGTGCCAACGGCTGGGACCACCCGATCCACTGTCGGGTCGCTGCCTCTTTTTTCAGCGATCTGGCGGAGCCCAGTATCCACGCCGCTTTGCCCCTGGGCACCACTGCTTTCGCACAGAGTTGTCCACACCAGTTGTGGGTTTCCTCCTACGCCGCGGTGGCCCGGCGTCCGGCAGGACGCGCGCCGTCAGCGGCGCTGGGACTTGGCGATCTTCGAGGACTTGGTGGTCTTGGCGGGTGCCGGCTTCGCGCGCGGCACGGCGGCCACGGCGTGCGGGCCGTGGGTGCGCGGGGTCGCACGTGCGGCGGCGCGGACCGGCAGGTAGACGACGACCTGCTGACCGGCACGGAACGCCGCCGATGCGCCGACGTTGTTCCATTCGGCGACCTGCGCCGGCGCGACCTTGTAGCGCCGCGCGATGCTGGCCACCGACTCGTTGCGGCCGGCCTTGACCGTGGTGCGGCGCTGGGTGACCTCCGGCGCCAGGCTCAGCTGGCCGTTGTCGGCCAGGTGCTCGGCCACGTCTTCCTGCTTGGAGGGCGGCCTGGCCACCACCAGCACCGAGCCGGCCTTGATGAGCATGCGCGGCGGGATGGCGTTGACGCTGCGCAGCTCGTTCTCGTTCATGCCGACGCGGCGTGCGGCTTCGCCCACGCTCATCGTGCCGGGCACGGTCCAGGCGGTCCAGCTGGCGAAGCGGCCCTCGTTGTACTCGGACATGTTGCGCTGGAACACCTGGGCGTTGTCCCAGGGCAGCAGGATCTGCGGCGTGCCGGCCGCCAGCACCACGGGCCGGTTGAGTTGCGGATTCAGCGCCTTGAAGTCGTCCAGCTCGATGCCCGCCAGCCGCGCCGCCAGGTCGATGTCGATGTCGCGGCCGACGGTCACGGTGTCGAAGTACGGGTGGTTCTCGATCACCGGCAGCTCGGCGCGGAAGCTGTCCGGATTGGCGACGATGTTCTTCACCGCCTGCAACTTGGGAACGTAGTTGCGCGTCTCGTTGGGCATCGACAGGTCGACGTAGCGCGTGCCCAGCCCGGCCCGCTGGTTGCGCGCGATGGCGCGCCCGACGTTGCCTTCGCCCCAGTTGTAGGCCGCCAGGGCCAGGTGCCAGTCGCCGAACATGCCGTACAGCCGCTGCAGGTAGTCGAGCGCCGCGCGGGTCGAGGCCAGGACGTTGCGGCGGTCGTCGCGGAACAGGTTCTGCTTGAGGTCGTAGTCGCGGCCGGTGCCGGGCATGAACTGCCACATGCCGGCGGCGCGGGCGCTGGAGACGGCCTGCGGGTTGAAGGCGCTCTCGATGAAGGGCAGCAGGGCCAGCTCGACCGGCATGCCGCGCCGCTCGAGCTCCTCGACGATGTGGAACAGGTACTTGCGCGACCGGTCCGTCATGCGCTGCATGTAGTCGGGCCGGGTGGCGTACCACTGCTCCTGCTGGCGCACCAGGTCGCCTTCGAGGTTGGGCATCGCGTAGCCACGGCGGATGCGGTCCCAGAGGTCGGCCGGCGGCTGGGTGGCGGCGACGCCGCGCGAGGAGGCGTCGGCGGGCGTGATTGGCTTGAGGGGACCGGCGGGCACCGCGGCGGCCGGCGGCGTCGCCGGGACCGAGGACGTGACGCCTTCGCTCGAGAGAGGGGGGAGGGTGGTGTCGGTCGGCGCTGTCGCGCAGCCGGCCAGCCACACGGCGAAGGCCAGGGCGGCCAGCGTTGAAAACTTCATCGGTACTCGTTCTTCCATTGGCGGATGGCGGCGAAGACCGCCACGTCATCCTCGGCGGGTGCGCCGTTGAAGGCATGGGCGGCCTGCCGCACGCCGGGCGAGCGGGTGCGCAGGAAGGGATTCACGGCCCGCTCGAGTCCGATGGTGGACGGCAGGGTCGGGGTGCCTTCGCGGCGCAGCGCCTCGCAGCGCTGCTGGTATTGCTGCAGCTCGCCATTGCCGGGTTCGACGGCGCGCGCGAACCGCAGGTTGGACAGCGTGTACTCGTGCGCACAGCACACGAGGGTGGCCGGCGGCAGGGCCGCCAGGGCATCGAGCGACGCCAGCATCTGGGCCGGCGTGCCTTCGAACAGGCGGCCGCAGCCGCCGGAAAACAGGGTGTCGCCGCAGAACACGACCGGGCGGCCTTCGGCGGCCGGCCCCGAGGGCGTGTCGAGCGGGCAGTGGCTCGTGTAGTAGGCGATGTGGCCGGCGGTGTGGCCGGGCACCTCCAGCACCTGGAAACGCACGCCCAGGACGTCGACCGTGTCGCCCTGGACGAGCGCCGTGTGGGGCGCGGGCACGGACTCGGCGGCCGGTCCCCAGACCGCAGCCCCGGTGGCCTCGTGCAGGCGCGCCACGCCACCCACGTGGTCGGCGTGGTGGTGCGTGACTAGAATCGCGTCCAGTTGCAGGCCGTCCCGCTGCAGGGCATCGAGCACCGGCTGCGCCTCGCCGGGGTCCACGACCAGGGCCCGCCGCCCGTTGTGCAACAACCAGAGGTAGTTGTCCTGGAACGCGGGCAGGGGAATCAACTTCATGAGCGACGCGATTATAGGAATGCACGAGTGGTTCGAAACGCCACCCGGCCGGTACCTGCTGGCCTGGGAGCGGGCCGAGTTCGACCGTGCCGTCGCCGACATCTTCGGCTACCACGCGTTGCAACTCGGGCTGCCGGAACTCGACACGCTGGCGGCCAACCGCATGCCGCACCGCTGGCTGGGCCTGCGCGAGCCCCATGCCCCGGCCGACATCCGCCGCCCGGCGCTGTGGACCGAGTACGCCGCGCTGCCGTTCGAAGCCCACAGCCTCGACCTGGTGGTGCTGCCGCATTCGCTGGAACTCAACCCCGACCCCCACGCCACCCTGCGCGAGGTCGAGCGCGTGCTGGTGCCGGAAGGAAAGGTCGTGATCAGCTGCCTCAACCCGCACAGCCTGTGGGGTGTGCGCCAGCGCCGCGCGCAGCTGTATCGCCGGTTCGGACTGGGCGAGCTGTTCCTGCCCGAGGCCGGCGAGTTCATCGGCTACCGGCGCCTGCGCGACTGGCTGCGACTGCTGAACTTCGAGGTCGAGACCGGCAACTTCGGCTGCTGGCGCCCCGCCTTCGCCACCGACAAGTGGCTGGGCCGCTTCGACTGGATGGATCGGGCCGGCGAACGCTGGTGGCCCATCCTGGGCGCCGTCTACTTCATCGTGGCCACCAAGCGCGTGCGCGGCGTCAAGCTGATGGCCAGGCGCTGGAAGCCGGCCAAGTCCATTGCCACGGCCCCGGTGCCGCTGGCGAACCGCAGCCGTCCCGCCGGCTCGCCGCAACCCGAATTGACCGGAGAGACTGTTTGAACGAAGTCGTGATCTACACCGACGGTGCCTGCAAGGGCAACCCGGGTCCCGGTGGATGGGGCGTGGTGCTCAAGTCGGGCGCCACCGAGAAGGAGCTGTACGGCGGGGAGCTGGGCACCACAAACAACCGCATGGAGATGATGGCGGTGATCCAGGCGCTGGAGGCGCTGAAGCGGCCGTGCTCGGTGACGCTGTGGCTCGACAGCCAGTACGTCCTGAAGGGCATCACGGAATGGCTTCCTGGCTGGAAGGCCAAGGGCTGGCGCACGGCCGCCAAGGCGCCGGTGAAGAACGTCGAACTCTGGCAGCGCCTCGACGGGCTGGTGCAGGGGGGCGGCCACGCCATCGACTGGCGCTGGGTGCGGGGCCACAACGGCGATGCCGGCAACGAGCGTGCCGATGCGCTGGCCAACATGGGCGTGGAAGTTGCTCTCGGCCGCCGCAAGGCGCCGTTGTAAAGAAGCCGTAAAGTCCCCAACCCATCCGCTGCAGCGCCCCGGTGTTCGGGCATTTGCCCATCGCCGGCAGGGGCGGCGACTGCTACATTGGTACGTTTGCATGCAATCGTCCGCCGTTCGTTTCGGTCCCTGAAGTTCATGGCAGCCAAGCCCCTCTACACGGTCATCGCAGTCGCCGGCATCGCCGCGGCCTCCACCGCCGCCTGGTGGTACCAGCACAAGGCGCCGGCCGCGGCACCGCCCGCGACCACCGGCAGCCCCGCGGCGGCCGCGCCGGCCGGTGGCGCCAGCGGCCCGACCCGGCCCCCGGTGGTGGAGGTGGGGCGCGTGGAGGTCATGCGCCTGACCGACGACGCGCAGACCGTCGGCAGCCTGCGCTCGCGCCAGAGCGTGGTGCTGCGCCCCGAGATCAGCGGCCGCGTCACCCAGATCAATTTCCGCGACGGCGAGCGGGTGCGCAAGGGCCAGCTGCTGGTGCAACTGGACGACCAGCTGCCGCTGGCGGTGGTGCAGCAGATGCGGGCCGAGCTGTCGATCGCGCGGGCCAACCACAAGCGCAACCAGGACCTGGTGGCGCAGTCGTTCATCAGCCAGCGCAGCGTCGACGAGAGCTCGGCCAACCTGCAGGTTGCCGAGGCCAAGCTGGCGCTGGCCGAAGCCACCGCCGCACGGCTGCGCATCGTGGCGCCCTTCGACGGCATCGCGGGCATCCGCAGCATCAACATCGGCGACTACCTCAAGGACGGCGCCGACATCGTCAACCTGGAAGACCTGGACGCGGTGTACGTCGATTTCCGGCTGCCCGAGCGGTTCCAGACCAAGATCAAGCCGGGCCAGCCGGCGCTGGTGCAGGCCGACGCCGTGCCGGGCCGCAAGTGGACCGCGCAGGTGCAGGCCGTCGATCCGCTGGTCGATGCCAACGGTCGCTCGGTCGGCATCCGCGGCTGCATCGACAACCGCCAGCTGGAGCTGCGCCCGGGCATGTTCGCGCGCGTGACGGCCGTGTTCGGCGAGCGTGCCAACGCGATGGTGGTGCCCGAGGAGGCCATCGTGCCGCAGGGCAGCCGCCAGTTCGTCATCCGGCTGGTCGACGGCCCCGACCAGGACAGCAAGACGGCCCAGCGCGTCGAGGTCAAGGTCGGCCTGCGCCGCCCCGGCCGGGTCGAGATCATCGAGGGCCTGCAGCCCGGTGACATGGTCGTCACCGCAGGCCAGCAACGGGTGCAGAAGGACGGCATGCCGGTCCGTGTCCTGGAGGTGAGTCGTGGCGGTGGCGCCGGTGGTGCCGGCGGTGCTCCGGCCGGTGGCGGCGCCCCTGCGGGCGGCGCGCCGACGGTGGGGCCGGCCGCGGCGGCCCCGGCGAACGGTCAGCCCGCCGACCCGGTGGCCATGCCCGTGGCAGCCTCGGGGGCGCGCCCGGCCCAGGTGCCCGTCGTCGACAAGGCGGCCAGGCCCGCTGCGCTCAACGGTCCCAATCCCTGCAACCTCGACGTCGCCCAGGGCGCCGCGCCCCGCAGCGCCCCGGCCGGCGGCTCCTCGGGTCGCCCGGCCCGCGGCGCCCGCGCCGCCCTCAACTGACGCCCGGAAGAAGATCTGCGATGCAGCTGCCCGAGATCTCCATCCGTCGCCCGGTGTTCGCGACCGTGCTGTCGCTGCTGGTGTTGCTGGTCGGCCTGGTCAGCTTCAACCGGCTCTCGGTGCGCGAGTACCCCAAGATCGACGAGCCCATCGTCACGGTCAGCGTCAAGTACGCCGGCGCCTCGGCCGAGGTCATCGAGTCGCAGGTGACCAAGCCGCTGGAGGATTCGATCGCCGGCATCGATGCGGTGGACGTCATCACCTCCATCAGCCGGGCCGAGCAGAGCCAGATCTCGGTGCGCTTCCGCCTCGAGAAGGACGCCGACGCGGCAGCGGCCGAGGTGCGCGACCGCACCTCGCGCGTGCGCAACCGGCTGCCCCAGGCCATCGACGAGCCGGTCATCGCCAAGGTCGAGGCCGATGCCTTCCCGGTCATCTGGCTGGCCTTCACCAGCGACACGCTCACCCCGCTGCAGATCAACGATCTGGTCAACCGCATCGTCAAGCCGCGCCTGCAGACCGTGACCGGCGTGGCCGACGTGCGCATCTACGGCGAACGCAAGTACGCGATGCGGGTCTGGCTCGACCCCGACAAGCTGGCCGGCTACCGACTCACCACGCAGGACGTCGAGGACGCCGTGCGCCGCAACAACCTCGAGGTGCCGGCCGGGCGCATCGAGTCGCAGCAGCGCGAGTTCAGCGTCACCTCGCAGACCGACCTGGTGCGGCCGGCGCAGTTCGCCGACATCGTCATCAAGAGCGTCAACGGCTTCCCGGTCAAGATCCGCGACGTCGCCACGGTGCAGGAGGCCGCCGCCGACGAGCGCACCTCGGCCCGCCTGAACAACCGCTACGCCATCTCGGCCGGCGTCATCCGCCAAGCCACGGCCAACCCGCTCACGCTGTCGCAGGGCGTGCGGGACATGATTCCCAAGCTGAAGCTGGACCTGCCGCCGGACATCATGATCGATGTCGCCAACGACAACTCGCTGTTCATCGACCGGTCGGTGAAGAACGTGTACCACACGATCGGCGAGGCGGTGGTGCTGGTGGCGCTGGTCATCTTCGTGTTCCTGCGCACCGTGCGTGCGTCCATCATCCCCATCGTCACCATCCCGGTCAGCCTGATCGGCGCCTTCGCGATGATGGCGCTGGCCGGCTTCACCATCAACACGCTGACCCTGCTGGCCCTGGTGCTGGCCATCGGCCTGGTGGTCGACGATGCCATCGTGATGCTGGAGAACATCTTCCGGCACATCGAGGAGGGGCTCGATCCGTTCTCGGCCGCCATCAAGGGCGCGCGCGAGATCGGCTTCGCGGTGATCACCATGACCTTCACGCTGGTGGCCGTGTACGCGCCGCTGGCGTTCACGCCCGGGCGCACCGGCCGCCTGTTCGTCGAGTTCGCGCTGGCGCTGGCCGGGGCGGTGCTGGTGTCGGGCTTCGTCGCCCTGACGCTCACGCCCATGATGTGTTCGCAGCTGCTGCGCCACAACCCCAAGCCGAACTGGTTCGACCGCGGGATGGAACGCGCGCTGACGCGCCTGGCGGCCGCCTACGGCAGGGCGCTGCGCTGGGTGCTCACCGCCCGCGCCAGCGGCGGGCGCGGGGCCACCGGCAGGCTGCTGCAGGCGCGCTGGATCGTCATCGGCGTGATGCTCGCCAGCGCGCTGGCCATCGCCCTGGTGTGGCCGACGATGAAGTCCGAGCTGTCACCGCTGGAGGACCGCGGCACCATCCTGGCCAACATCAACGCCCCCGACGGCGCCACGCTCGACTACACCGACCGCTATGCGCGCGCGCTGGAGCGCATGGGGCAGCAGTACCCCGAGTTCGACCGCATCTTCGCCAACATCGGCAACCCCACGGTGTCGCAGGGCAGCGTGGTCTACCGGGCGGTCGACTGGGAGGACCGCAAGAAGACCACGCTCGAGATCGCGCGCGAAATGGCGCCCCGGGTGGGTGGCCTGCCCGGCATCAACGCCTTCATCATCACGCCGCCCTCGCTCGGCCAGGGCTTTCGCGACCGGCCGGTGAACTTCGTCATCCAGACCTCCGACAGCTACGAGAACCTGGCCCGGGTCGTGCGGCAGATGCAGGACGAGATCGCCAAGAACCCGGGCATCCAGGGCGTCGACGTCGACCTGCGCCTGAACAAGCCCGAGCTGCGCATCGTGGTCGACCGCGAGAAGGCGGCCGACATGGGCGTGGGGGTCGACGTGGTGGCGCGCGCGATGGAAACCCAGCTGGGCGGGCGCCAGGTCACGCGCTACAAGCGCGACGCCGAACAGTACGACGTGATCGTCCAGAACCGCGCCAGCGGCCGCACCACGCCGGAGGACATCGACAGCATCTACGTGCGCGGCCGCAACGACACCATGATCCCGCTGTCGGCGCTGGTGAAGGTGAACGAGAGCGTCAGCCCGCGGGAACTCAACCACTTCGGGCAGCGCCGCTCGGCCACGATCACCGCCAACCTCTCACCCGACTACTCCCTGGGCCAGGCCCTGCGGTTCATGAACGACACCGCGGCCAAGGTGCTCAAGCCCGGCTACACCACCGACCTGAACGGCACCTCGCGCGAGTTCCGCAACTCGCAGGGCGCGCTGGCCATCGTGTTCGTGCTGGCCCTGCTGTTCATCTTCCTGGTGCTGGCGGCCCAGTTCGAGAGCTTCGTCGACCCGCTGGTGATCATGCTGTCGGTGCCGCTGTCGATGATCGGCGCGCTGCTGGCGCTCAAGTGGTCGGGCGGCTCGCTCAACGTCTACTCGCAGATCGGCCTGATCACGCTGGTGGGCCTGATCACCAAGCACGGCATCCTGATCGTCGAGTTCTCCAACCAGTTGCGCGAGCAAGGCAAGGAGCTGATCGAGGCCGTCGTCGAGGCGGCCACGCTGCGCCTGCGCCCCATCCTCATGACCACCGGTGCCATGGTGCTGGGTGCGATCCCGCTCGCGCTGGCCACCGGCGCCGGTGCCGAGAGCCGCATCCAGATCGGCTGGGTCATCGTGGGCGGGATGTCGCTGGGCACGCTGCTGACGGTGTTCGTGGTGCCCACCATGTACCTGCTGTTCGCGCGCCGCTCGGTGCCGGGAGCCAACAAGGCGGTGGCCAAGGATGAGCTGGTTCATCCGGTCCCCGGCGAGCTCATCGCCAAGTAGCCGATCCGCGCCGCCTTCGCGGCGCCGCGGCTGTGCCACGGAAGTGTCCAATCCGTCCGACAGGTGACGCGCTGCCTGCCGACATGGCGTCGCGCCGGGCGCTGACCGGATGGCTCTGCCATATGTCCGCACCATGGCGGCCATGAAGATCATCCGTTTCATCCACCTGACGTTCTCGCAGGCGTTCTACGGCTGGGCTCTGCGCGAGATCGACCCGATGCACCCCGACCTGCCCAAGCTGGTCATGAAGCGCCAGGAACTGGCGGACGAGGCGAGGCGAATGTTCGCCTGAGGTGCCGTGGCACCCTTGGCTGGACGCGAGCGGCCCTAGACCACGCCCTCGAACACCATGACGTCGACCTCGTCGCCCACGGCCACGTTCCCCTGGGCGTGGTGCAGCACGATGAGGCCGTTGGCCTGCACCATGGAGCTGAGCACCCCGGAGCCCTGGTTGCCGGTGGTGCGCACCTGCAGCGTGCCGTCGGGCGCGGCGCTGACGATGCCGCGCTGGTATTCGGTGCGGCCCGGCTTCTTGCGCAGGGGCTCGAGGCTGTGCGCCCGCAGCAAAGGTGGCGGGGACGTGTCGCGGCAGCCCATCATGCGCAGCAGGGCGGGTCGGACGAAGGCCAGGAACGTGACCATCACCGCGACCGGATTGCCCGGCAGGCCGAACAGGACGGAGCCGCCGATGCGGCCCACGGCCATGGGCCGGCCCGGCCGCATGGCGATCTTCCAGAACGCGACGTCGCCCAGTTGCTTCATCATGGCCTTGGTGAAGTCGGCCTCGCCGACGCTCACTCCGCCGCTGGTGATGACCGCATCGGCCTGCGCGGCAGCGGTGCGGAAAGCCTGCTCCAGCAAGGCCGGCTCGTCGCGCACCACGCCCAGGTCGACCACCTCGCAGCCGAGCCGCTGCAGCAGGCCGCGCACCGTGTAGCGGTTGCTGTCGAAGACCGCCCCTTCGCGCGGCGCCTCGCCGAGGCTGAGGATCTCGTTGCCGGTGGAGAAGTAGGCCACCCGCAGCCGGCGCGCGACACGGACGGTGGGCAGGCCCAGGCTGGCCAGCAGCCCGCAGGCGGCGGGGCCGAGGCGCTCGCCGCGCAACAGGGCCGGCCGGCCGGCCATCAGGTCCTCGCCGGCCAGGCGTCGGTTGTCCCCGCGCCGCAGCACGCCGGCGGGAATCTCGACGCGGCCGTCGGCCGCCGGCCGGGTGAACTCCTGCGGCACCACGGTGTCCAGGCCGGGCGGCAGGATGGCGCCGGTCATGATCTTGAGGCACTGGCCGGCACCGACCGTGCCCTGCCAGGCAGCGCCGGCCAGCGCGGTGCCGACCACCTGCAGCTGCAGCGGCGCATCGGCTGCCAGCTGCGCGCCGTCGAAGGCGTAGCCGTCCATGGCGCTGTTGTCGTGCGGCGGGACGCTGAACGGCGAGACCACGTCGGCGGCCAGCACGCGCCCCAGCGCATCGACCAGGGCCACGTCCTCGGCGCCGCTGACCGGTTCGGCCAGGCGATCGAGGAAGGCATTGACCGCGGCGGCCGGCAAGGCCTGCGGGTCGTAGCCTTGCAGCTCGGCCGCGATCTGGTCCAGCGTCTTCACCGCCCCTCCAGGATCCGCAGCTCGGCCAGGGTGTTGGCGTTGAAGAAGGCGCGCGGGTCGTCACCCGGGGCGTCGAAGGGGACCGTCACCGTGTGGTGCTGCGCCGTCCAGGCGTCGATCTTGCGGCCGCCCTCGTGGGTGAAGCGGACCAGGCTTTCCAGCAGCTCGCGGCGCAGCAGGCAGAACACCGGCTGGGTGCGCAGCTGCCCGTCCTGCTCGGGGCCGCTCGCCATCGCGATCTCGGCGTCGTGGGCGTCGGCAGCCTGGGCCAGCCGCGCCACCAGGTCGACCGGGAACAGCGGCGTGTCGCAGGGGACGGTGACCAGCCAGGGCGTGGCGCATTGCTCCAGCCCGGCCAGGAAGCCGGCCAGCGGGCCCGCGAAGTCGGGCAGGGCGTCGGGCCAGACCGGGGCGCCGAACGACTCGTACGCCGCCAGGTTGCGGTTGGCGTTGACCAGGAGGTCGCCTACCTGCGGCTGCAGGCGCAGCAGCGTGTGCAGGGCCAGCGGCACGCCGTTGAAGTTCTGCAGGCCCTTGTCGACCCCGCCCATGCGGGAGCCGCGGCCGCCGGCCAGCACGAGGCCGGTGATGTCGTCACTGATGGGCATTCAGCCGCCGATGTAGCTCATTTCGACACGGCGGCGGCCGCCGCCGGCGTCGGGCGGCAGTTGGCCGCGCAGTTCGGAATAGCGATCGCCGCGGTCCTGCCAGATGTGGCCGATGGCCGAGGCCAGGTCGGCGTCGGAGGCGCCGCCGCGCAGCAGGCCACGCAGGTCGTGGCCCTGGGTGGCGAACAGGCACAGGTACAGCTGCCCTTCAGTGGACAGGCGGGCCCGGTTGCAGCTGGCGCAGAAGGCCTGGGTGACGCTGCTGATGACGCCCACCTCGCCGGCGCCGTCGCGGTAGGCCCAGCGCCCGGCGGTCTCGCCGGGGGCGGTGGCATCCAGCGCCTGCAGCGGGAACTCGGCATCCAGGCGGCGCACAATCTCGGCCGACGGCAGCACCTGGTCCATCTTCCAGCCATTGGTCGCGCCCACGTCCATGTACTCGATGAAGCGCAACACGATGCCGGTGCCGCGGAAATGGCGTGCCATCGGCAGGATCTCGTGTTCATTGGTGCCGCGCTGCACGACCATGTTGACCTTCACCGGGCCCAGCCCGGCCTCGCGCGCGGCCTGGATGCCGTCGAGGACCTGGGCGACCGGGAAGTCGACGTCGTTCATGCTTCGGAACACGGCATCGTCGAGCCCGTCGAGGCTGACCGTGACGCGCTGCAGGCCAGCGTCCTTCAGGGCCCGGGCCTTGCGCGCCAGCAGCGACCCGTTGGTGGTGAGCGCCAGTTCCACCGGCTCGCCGTCCACCGTGCGCAGTTGGGCGAGTTGCGCCACCAGGATCTCGATGTTCTTGCGCAGCAGCGGTTCCCCGCCGGTGAGCCGGATCTTGTGCACCCCGTGGGCGACGAACTGCCGCGCCAGGCGGGTGATCTCCTCGAAGCTCAGCAGGTCCGCATGCGGCAGGTACGGGTAGTCCTTGGTGAAGACTTCCTTGGGCATGCAATAGCTGCAGCGGAAGTTGCAGCGGTCGGTGACGCTGATGCGCAGGTCGCGCAGCGGCCGCGCCAGCGTGTCGCGCAACTGCCCGGTGGCGGCCACGGGGGTGGCGGGCAGGCGGGCAGCCAGCGCGGCACCGCGCTGGTCGACGAGGGGGATCACGCGCTCGGCCATCAACCGTGGATTGTGCCGCAGCGGCGCCGGCGGACCGGCCTGCGGCGCGGCCGGCCGCAGGGGCACCGCGGTCTTGCCGGGGTCAGACGCAGCGCGCGCCGTCGACCTCGATGCAGACGCCCGAGATGAACGCCGCCTCGTCGCTGGCGAGGTACAGCGCGGCATTGGCCACGTCGAGCGCGGTGGAGAAGCGGCCGAGCGGGATGGTGGCGCGGAACCTGGCCTTGCGCTCCTCGTCGACCGGGCCGCCGGCGAACTCGGCCGACAGGCCGGTGTCGGGGTTGAACACCGGGTTGATGCAGTTCACGCGGATGTTGTCGGGGCCGAACTCGGCGGCCAGCGACTTGCTGGTGGTGATGACCGCGCCCTTGGAACCGTTGTACCAGGTGAGGCCGGGCCGCGGCCGCACGCCGGCGGTGGAGGCGATGTTGATGAAGCTGCCGCCCTTGTTGGCGCGGAAGGCCGGCACCGCATGGATGGTCGACAGGTAGATGCTCTTCATGTTGATGGCATACACCTTGTCGAACTCGTCCTCGCTCACTTCCAGCGCGGGGCGGTTGCGGTGGGTCCAGCCGGCGTTGTTCACCATGGCGTCGAGCTTGCCGTGGCGGTCGACGGCGGCCTGCACCAGCGCCTTCACGTCGGCTGACCTGGTGACGTCGGCGCGGAAGAACGATGCCTGGCCACCGGCGGCTCGAATGGCGGCGACCACTTTCTCGCCGAGGTCGGCATTGAGGTCGTTCACGATGACCCTGGCGCCTTCCTGCGCCAGCCGCCTGGCGATGCCTTCCCCGATGCCCTGGGCGGCGCCGGTGACGATGATGGATTTGTCCTGGACTCGCATGTGTGTGTCTCCTGTTCCCGTTCGGTCGTCAGCCGTGCCGGATGGCCACGGTCTTGAGGGTGGTGAAGCCGTACAGCGCCTCGAAGCCCTTCTCGCGGCCGTAGCCGGAGGACTTGACGCCGCCGAACGGCAGTTCGACGCCGCCGCCGGCGCCGTAGTTGTTGATGAACACCTGGCCGCTCTTGACGCGCCGGGCCATGCGCAGCTGGCGCCCGCCGTCGCGCGTCCAGATGCCGGCCACCAGGCCGAACTGGGTGGCGTTGGCCAGTTGCACGGCCTCGTCCTCGTTCTGGAAGGGCATCGCGGCCAGCACGGGGCCGAACACCTCCTCCTGCGCCAGCCGGTGCGTGACCGGCACGTCACGCAGCAGGGTGGGGGCCTGGTAGTACCCGGTGTCGGGCGCCTCGTCGACGATCTGGCCCTGGGCCACCATGGGGATGGCGGCGACCTGGGCATCGGACAGGAAATCCCAGACGCGCTGCTGCTGGCTGGCCCGGATCAGGGGGCCGACGTCGAGGTCCATCGCGGCGGGGCCCACGCGCAGGTTGGCGAACAGGCCGCCCAGCCGGTCGAGCAGGGGCTCGTAGATCGATTGCTGCACCAGCAGGCGCGAGCCGGCCGAGCAGGTCTGGCCGGCGTTCTGCACGATGGCGTTGATCACCATCGGCAGCGCGGCGTCGAGGTCGGCGTCGTCGAACAGGATCTGCGGGCTCTTGCCGCCCAGCTCCAGCGTCACCGGGCAGTGCCGCTCGGCCGCCACCTGCTGGATCAGCGTGCCGACGCGGGGACTGCCGGTGAAGCTGATGTGGTCGATGTCGGGGTGCCGAGCCAGTGCGTCGCCGACCTCGTGCCCGAAGCCGGTGACGATGTTGATGGCCCCGGCCGGGAAGCCGACCTCCGCCGCGAGCTGCGCGACCCGCAGCAGGGACAGGCAGGCGTCTTCCGAGGGCTTGACCACGCAGACGTTGCCGGCCGCCAGGGCGCCGCCGACGCTGCGGCCGAAGATCTGCATCGGGTAGTTCCAGGGGATCACGTGCCCGGTGACGCCGTGCGGCTCGCGCCAGGTGAGGACGCTGTAGCCGTCCAGGTAGGGGATGGTGTCGCCGTGCAGCTTGTCGCAGGCGCCGGCATAGAACTCGAAGTAGCGCACCAGGGCCAGGGCATCGGCGCGGGCCTGCTTGGTGGGCTTGCCGCAGTCACGCTGCTCGATCGCGGCCAGTTCCTCTGCATGCTCGGCCACCTTGGCCGACAGGCGCATCAGCAGGCGACCGCGCTCGGCGCCACTGAGCTTGCTCCAGACCCCGTCGTAGCACTGGCGCGCGGCCTTGACCGCGGCGTCGATGTCTTCGGGGCCGCCGCGCTGGAGTTCGTCGAACGGCTGGCCGTCGGACGGATCGATCACGGGGATGGTGCGGCCCGACGCCGAGCGCTGGCCGCTGTTGCCGATGTAGTGGAGTTGCATCCCGCGATTTTGCGACATGCCGCTGTGCAAGGAGCAAGGCGCCCGCGGCGGGGCGCTGCGCGGGTCAGCGGCCGACCGGGATGTACGCGTGCCGGTGCTCGGCCAGCCAGCGCTCGGCGGCCGCACCGTCGTGCCGGGACGGGTGGAAGTCGGGGTGCAGGTAGTCCTTCCAGGGCCGGAACGTCTGGCGCACCAGCCCGCGCCGCCCGAACAGGTAGGACGCCGCACTCTTCCAGGTGCTCCAGCGCCACAGCGTCCCGTCGTGGCGCAGGTTGCGCGCGGTCTGCAGCAGGGTTTCGGACAGGAAGGTGACGGTGATGCGCCGGAACCAGCGCACCCGCCATTCGTGGCTGCCGCCCAGGGCCTGGTACAGGTCGAAGGCGGTGTTCTTGTGCTCGGATTCCTCGGCGCTGTGCCACAGCCAGAGCGTGGCCAGGCGCGGGTCGCGGTCCCCCAGCAGGTCGGGGTTGCGCAGCATCCAGTCGGCGAAGATGGCCGTGAAGTGCTCGTTGGCAGCCGTGATCGCCAGCCAGTGACGCACGTCCACTCCCTGCATCAGCTGCAACCGCTGGCGCGCCCGCACCTCCCAGTGGTTGACGAACCCGCGGCGGGCGAGGTGCTGGTTGTACAGGTCGTGCAGCCGGCGGTGCGTGGCTTCCTGGCCGATGAAGCCCTGCACCTCGGACTGGAAGTGCGCCTGCTGGTCGGGCGGCAACGCCTTGAAGCCGTCACGGACCGAGTCGATGAAGAACTGCTCGCCGAGCGGAAAGCTCATCGAGAGGGCATCGAAGAACGCGGTGCGGAACGCGTCCCCGGCGCACCAGTGGCGCTCGATGGGCTGTTCCATGTCGACGAGCAGGCGGCGGACGACGAGGTCTGTCATGTGGGAGATGGTGGTGGTACTGGGTCGTACCGAGCCCGGGATGATGGCGCGGGCCGCTTGGTACTGTCAAGTACCAGTTCGTGCCACGCCGACAATGGCGCATGGCCGTGCCCCTTCCGTCCCTCCCGTCCGAGCACCGCAGCCGCCTCTTGGAAGGCATGGCGCACGCCGTCGCGCGCAACGGCTATGCCGCGACCACCATCGCCGACATCGTGGGCGAGGCCAGTGTTTCGCGCCGCACGTTCTACGAGCACTTCGAAGGCAAGGCGGAATGCCTGGTCGCCCTGTTCGAGGCGGCCAGCCACAACGCGCTGAAAGTCCTGCGCGATGCCATCGATCCCGCGCACCCCTGGCCGACGCAGGTGGAGCGCGCGCTGGCCGCCTACCTGCAGGCGATGGCCGCCAATCCGGTGCTGCTGCGCACCCTGTACATCGAGATCCTGGGCCTTGGTCCGGCAGGGCTGGCGGCGCGGCGGCGCGTCAACCGCGAAATTGCCGCCCTGGTGCTGGACGTGGTGAACGGCGCCGACCGCAAGGGACCGCCCTTGTCCGGGCAGATGGCCATGGTGGTGGTGGGCGGCATCAACGAACTGGTGCTCGAGTGCATCGAGCACGACCGGGTCGACCGCCTGGGCGACCTGGTGGCGCCGGCCGCGCAGCTGGTGCGCGCGGTCGCGGCCGAGCACCCATGAAAAAGGCCCGCCGGAGCGGGCCCTGCGGGCGCGGGAGGGGCGCCGTTACTTGCTGGCCGAAGCTACCGGCGCGGTGATCGCGGCGGGCGGGTTCTCGCCCTTGGACGGCGTTTCGCCGGCATGGAACTTCACCACCAGCGGCACGATGAGCAGCGCCACGATGTTGATGATCTTGATCAGCGGGTTGACGGCCGGGCCGGCGGTGTCCTTGTAGGGGTCGCCCACGGTGTCGCCGGTGACGGCTGCCTTGTGCGCCTCCGAGCCCTTGCCGCCGTGGTTGCCGTCCTCGATGTACTTCTTGGCGTTGTCCCACGCGCCGCCGCCCGTGCACATGGAGATGGCGACGAACAGGCCTGTGACGATGGTGCCCATCAGCAGGCCGCCCAGCGCCTTGGGGCCCAGCAGCAGGCCCACCAGCACGGGCACGACGACCGGCAGCAGCGACGGAATGATCATTTCCTTGATCGCGGCGCTGGTGAGCATGTCCACGGCCGTGCCGTAGTCGGGCTTGGCCGTGCCTTCCATGATTCCGCGGATGGTCTGGAACTGGCGACGCACCTCCACCACCACCGAGCCGGCGGCGCGGCCGACCGCTTCCATGGCCATGGCGCCGAACAGGTAGGGGATGAGGCCACCGATGAACAGGCCCACGATGACCATCGGGTCGGACAGGTCGAAGCTGATCGCGCGACCGTAGCCCTCGAGCTTGTGGGTGTAGTCGGCGAACAGCACCAGCGCGGCCAGGCCGGCGGAGCCGATGGCGTAGCCCTTGGTCACGGCCTTGGTGGTGTTGCCCACCGCGTCCAGCGGATCGGTGATGTCGCGCACCGACGAGGGCAGCTCGGCCATTTCGGCGATGCCGCCGGCGTTGTCGGTGATGGGGCCGTAGGCGTCCAGTGCCACCACGATGCCGGCCATGCTGAGCATGGAGGTCGCGGCGACGGCGATGCCGTACAGGCCGGCCAGCTGGTAGGACACGATGATGGCGGCACAGACGAACAGCACCGGCCAGGCGGTGGAGCGCATGGAGACGCCCAGGCCCGCAATGATGTTGGTGCCGTGGCCGGTGGTGGAGGCCTGCGCGATGTGGCGCACCGGCGAGTACTGCGTGCCGGTGTAGAACTCGGTGATCCAGACCAGGGCGCCGGTCAGCACGAGGCCGACGGCACAGGCGCCGAACAGGCGCAGCTGCGTGCCGCTGGCCGTCACAGCGTTGTCCGGCATCAGCCAGGTCGTGACGAAGTAGAACGCCACCAGCGACAACCCGCCGGCGATGGCCAGGCCCTTGTAGAGGGCGGGCATGACGTTCTTCATGCCGGGCGAGGCCTTGACGAAGGTGCAACCGATGATGGAGGCGATGATGGACACCGCGCCCAGCGCCAGCGGGTACATGACCGGGGCCGTCCCGGCGCTGGTCAGCAGCAGGGCGCCCAGCACCATGGTGGCGATCAGCGTGACGGCGTAGGTCTCGAACAGGTCGGCCGCCATGCCGGCGCAGTCGCCGACGTTGTCGCCCACGTTGTCGGCGATCACCGCCGGGTTGCGCGGGTCGTCTTCCGGAATGCCGGCCTCGACCTTGCCCACCAGGTCGGCGCCGACGTCGGCGCCCTTGGTGAAGATGCCGCCGCCCAGGCGCGCGAAGATGGAGATCAGCGAGGAGCCGAACGCGAAGCCGATCAGCGGGTTCAGCAGCGAGGCCAGCTTGACGCCGGGGTTCAGGTTGCCGTTGCCGGCCAGGAACCAGTAGAAGGCCGTGACACCCAGCAGCCCCAGTCCGACCACCAGCATGCCGGTGATGGCGCCGCCGCGGAAAGCGACGTCGAGCGCCGGCCCGATGCCGCGGGTGGCGGCCTGCGCGGTGCGCACGTTGGCGCGCACCGAGACGTTCATGCCGATGAAGCCACAGGCGCCCGACAGCACGGCACCGATGACGAAGCCGATGGCAGTCTGCCCGTCGAGGAAGATGCCGATGAGGATGGCCAGGATGACGCCGACCAGAGCGATGGTCTTGTACTGCCGCGCCAGGTAGGCGGCCGCGCCGGTCTGGATGGCGGCCGCGATCTCCTGCATGCGCGGGTTGCCGGCGTCCTGCGAGAGGATCCAGCTGCGTGCCCAGAACCCGTAAGCCACCGCGGCCAGGCCGCAGACGAGCGCCAGGATCAGCGCCGAGTTGCCAGTCATTTCTTCGATCTCCTACACATTGCTTTGCTTGGAGGAGGCGCCACGCAAGCGGAGCCCCCGCTGCGTTGCTTCCTCGCGGCACTCCACGGCGGAGACCCGATTGGCCAACGCGCGGACTATACGGGAAGGAATGTGGCAGGCCTATGTCGAGTTGCGGGCAAGCAAGCCCCGCGAAAGTAAAATCAGGGTTAATCCCGAGTGTTCCCCACCATCCCAGGCAGTTCCCCATGTCCCTCGACAACGTCACCCCCGGCAAGAATGTTCCCGAATCGTTCAACGTGATCATCGAGATCCCGATGAACGCCGACCCCGTCAAGTACGAGGTCGACAAGGAAACTGGCGCCATCTTCGTGGACCGCTTCATGAGCACGTCCATGCACTACCCGACCAACTACGGCTATGTGCCGCGCACCATCAGCGGTGACGGCGACCCGGTCGACGTGCTCGTGATCACGCCGGTGCCCCTGATCCCGGGCGTGGTGGTCAACTGCCGTCCGATCGGCATCCTGAAGATGCAGGACGAGGCCGGCGACGACGCCAAGGTACTCGCCGTTCCGGTCGACAAGGTGCTGGCGATCTACACCCAGTGGCAGAAGCCCGAGGACCTGAATCCGCTGCGCCTGAAGACCATCGCGCACTTCTTCGAGCACTACAAGGACCTCGAGCCCAACAAGTGGGTCAAGGTGCTCGGCTGGGAAGGCCCCGAGTCGGCTCGCCAGGAAGTGCTGGACGGGATCGCCAACTACCAGAAGGCGCACGGCGCGAAGGCCTGAGTCCCCTCGGTCGGCACGCATGAAGAAGGCCGGGTTCGCCCGGCCTTTTGCATGGCGAGAGTCGCTCAGGCTGGCTCGCGGCGGAACGGCGAGCGGTCCTGCAGGTGGTCCAGGTACTGGCCGATGCCGGCGCCCTCGCGCTCGAGGAACCGCTCGACGGCGTCGGCGAACGCCGGGTGCGCGAGCCAGTGCGCGCTGTGCGTCATCACGGGCATGAGGGCCCGGGCCATCTTGTGCTCGCCCTGGGCGCCACCCTCGAAGCGCGGGACGCCGTGCTCGATGCACCACTGGAGCGGCTGGTAATAGCAGGCCTCGAAGTGCAGGCAGTCGACGCGTTCGAGCGCGCCCCAGTAGCGGCCGTAGGCCACGTCCGGACGCCCGTCGGGGCCGTTGCCCAGGGCGATGAGGCTGCAGGCGATGTCCCGGCCCGCGCGCTGCGCGATGAACAGCAGCCAGTTGTCGGGCAGGTCCCGCGCCATGGTGCGGAAGAACGCCCGCTTCAGGTAGGGCGGGTTGCCGTGCTCGCGGTAGGTGCGTTCGTAGCAGCGGTAGAAGAAGTCCCAGTCGGCCTGCCGGATCTGCGCGCCGTGCAGTGCCCGGAAGGTGACGCCCGCCTCCTGCACCTTGCGCCGTTCCTGCCGGATCTTCTTGCGCTTGTCCTGCGCCAGGCTGGCCAGGAAGGCATCGAACGTGGGCCAGCCCTGGCTCATCCAGTGGAACTGGACAGTGTGCCGGGCCATCAGGCCCGCGGCCTCGCAGGCGCGCACGTCGGCGTCGGACAGGAACAGCAGGTGCAGCGACGACAGCTCCTGCTGCCGGCACAGCTGCACCAGCCCCTCGGCCAGCACGCGCCGCGCGTTGTCGTCGCGTGCCAGCAGGCGCGAGCCGGGCACCGGCGTGAACGGCACGGCGACCAGTCCCTTGGGGTAGTAGGCCAGTCCGTGCTGCTCGTGGGCGTTGGCCCAGGCCCAGTCGAACACGTACTCGCCGTAGGAATGGCTCTTGCCATACAGCGCGCAGGCCGCCAGCAGCGTCCCGCCG
This sequence comes from Ramlibacter pinisoli, assembly GCF_009758015.1. Classification (NCBI taxonomy): domain Bacteria; kingdom Pseudomonadati; phylum Pseudomonadota; class Betaproteobacteria; order Burkholderiales; family Comamonadaceae; genus Ramlibacter; species Ramlibacter pinisoli. The sequence goes on along the minus strand of NZ_WSEL01000009.1, from coordinate 534,076 downwards.
CGCCGCAGCGTCACGAAGCTGGACTGCCAGCCCGTCTCGGGCGTCGCGCTGCCGCTGTCCTGCAGGGCGCACAGGTACTCGTGGCGCATGAACGGCGTCGGCGCGTCCTGCTGCGCGAGCAGTTCGTTCCAGTCCCGCGCCGGGATCTCTGCCGGCGAGGCGTGCATGCGGATGACATAATCGTCCGGGTCGTTTTTCACTGCTGACAATGGCCCTTCACATCTGCATCGCCCAGCTCAACTTGGTAGTGGGCGACATGCCGGGCAACGCGCAGAAGATCATCGACGCCGCCCGCCACGCCTACGCGCAGGGCGCCCGTCTCGTCCTCACCCCGGAACTGTCGATCTGCGGCTATCCCGCCGAAGACCTGTTCCTGCGGCCGGCCTTCATCGCTGCCTGTGATGATGCCGTCAAAACGGTGGCCCGCGAGCTGGCGGGGTTGGAAGGCCTGCATGTGGTCGTCGGCCACCCCGTCGGGGGCGACGTGCGCAGCAAGTCGGTGCAGGTGCAGCGCCGGCTGAACATGGCCAGCGTCCTCAAGGAAGGTCGCGTGCTCGAGAGCTACGCCAAGCGCGAGCTGCCCAACTACCAGGTCTTCGACGAGCGCCGGTACTTCACGCCCGGGCGCGGCACCTGCGTGTTCGACGTCGAGGGCATCAACGTGGGTCTGCTGATCTGCGAGGACGCCTGGTTCGACGAACCGGCGGCGCTGGCGCGCGAGGCCGGGGCCGAGATACTGGTGGTGGTCAACGCGTCTCCCTTCCACGTCGGCAAGGGCGGTGAACGCGTCGCGCGCATGGCCGACCGGGCCCGCGCCGTGAACCTGCCTCTGGTGTACGCGCACCTGGTGGGCGGCCAGGACGAGGTGGTGTTCGACGGGGGCTCGTTCGCCCTCGCCGCCGACGGGGAACTGGCGGGACGCGCCCCGTCCTTTCGCGAGACCCTGTTCGACGTGACGGCCGACCGCACCGCCGGCGGTGTGACGCTCGCCTCCACCCTGGCGATGGCGCGCGAGCCCGAGGCCGATCTCTGGGACGCCCTGGTGCTGGGCGTGCGCGACTACATCGGCAAGAACGGCTTTCCCAGTGTGCTGCTGGGCCTGTCGGGCGGCATCGATTCGGCGCTGGTGCTGGCGATCGCGGTCGACGCCCTGGGCAAGGACAAGGTGCGCGCGGTGATGATGCCGTCGCCCTACACGGCCGACATCTCCTGGATCGACGCCCGCGACATGGCGGCGCGGCTGGGCGTGCGCTACGACGAGATCTCCATCGTGCCCCAGTTCGAGGCCTTCAAGGCCGCGCTCGCCGGCGAATTCCGGGGCCTGCCCGAGGACGCCACCGAGGAGAACATCCAGGCCCGCATCCGCGGCGTGCTGCTGATGGCCCTGTCGAACAAGTTTGGCAGCATCGTGCTGACCACCGGCAACAAGAGCGAGATGGCCACCGGCTACTGCACGCTGTACGGCGACATGGCGGGCGGGTTCGCCGTGATCAAGGACGTGCTCAAGACCTCGGTGTTCCGGCTGGCCCGCTGGCGCAACGCGAACGACCCGTACGGCACCGGCGCCAACCCCATTCCCGAGCGCATCATCACCCGGCCGCCCAGCGCGGAACTGCGGCCCGACCAGACCGACCAGGACAGCCTGCCGCCCTACGACGTGCTGGACGCCATCCTGGCGCGCTACATGGAGGACGACCAGGGCGTCGACGAGATCGTGGCCGAGGGTTTCGACCGCGCGGTGGTCGAGCGGGTGGCGCGCCTGGTGCGCATCAATGAATACAAGCGCCGCCAGGCGCCGGTGGGCATCCGGGTCAGCCACCGGGGCTTCGGCAAGGATTGGCGCTATCCTATTACCGGCAAGTTCAGAGCGTAGGGGACACAGAGCACATGAAGCAGATCACCGCCATCGTCAAACCGTTCAAGCTCGAGGAGGTGCGCGAGGCGCTCGCCGAGTGCGGCGTCACCGGGCTCACCGTCACCGAGGTCAAGGGCTTCGGCCGCCAGAAGGGCCACACCGAGCTCTATCGCGGGGCCGAGTACGTGGTCGACTTCCTGCCCAAGGTGAAGGTCGAGGTGGTGGTCAAGGACGACGACGTCGAACGCTGCGTCGACGGCATCGTGAAGGCGGCCCGCACCGGCAAGATCGGCGACGGCAAGATCTTCATCACCAGCATCGAACGCGTGGTGCGCATCCGCACCGGCGAGGCCGACGAGTCGGCCATCTGAGCCGACGGCCGCCGCAGCGCGGCCTCAGATCTGGCTGAAGTCCGACGGCGCGCCGGCGCCCAGGGAGGCATCGACGATGGCCTCGAGCAGTGCGGGCGCTTCGCTGCCCACCCGCACCAGGTCCATCTGCCAGTCGTTCATGAAGCCCTTGTTCACGCTTTCGCCGAGGAAGGCCAGCAGGGGCTGGTAGTAGCCCGCGGTGTCCAGGATGCCGACCGGCTTGTCGTGGTAGCCCAGCTGGCGCCACGTCCACACCTCGAAGAGCTCTTCCAGCGTGCCGATGCCGCCGGCCAGCGCCAGGAACGAGCCCGCCCGCTCGGCCATCATCCGCTTGCGGTCGTGCATGGTCTCGACGATGTGCAGCTCGGTCACGTCGCGCTTGGCCCACTCCTTGTCGACCAGCGCCTGCGGGATGATGCCCACGACGCTGCCGCCGGTCGCCATCGTGGCCTGCGCCACCGTGCCCATCAGGCCGTTGGTGCCGCCTCCGTACACCAGCTGGCCGCCGCGCTCGCCGATCCAGCGGCCGACCTCGCGGGCGGCCCGCACGTAGGGCTCGTCGACGCCGTTGCGCGAGCCGCAGTAGACGCAGACGGAAAAGGGCGGGGCGCTCATCCGGCGAACCTTTCGACGATGGCGGCGGTCCAGATGCCCAGCGCCAGCAGCAGGGCCAGCAGGACGGCGGCACTGCCCATGTCCTTCGCCCGCTTGGACAGGTCGTGCCACTCCGGCCCGATGCGGTCGACGACCGCCTCCAGGCCCGTGTTGAGCAGCTCGACGATCATCACCAGCAGGACCGAGCCAGCCAGCAGCGCGACCTGGACCCATCCGCGGCCGATCCAGAACGCCAGCGGCAGCAGGACCAGCGCTGCCATGGATTCCTGGCGGAAGGCGGTCTCGCCCCAGCCGGCGCGCAGCCCCTCCAGCGAATAGCCGGCCGCGTGCCAGACGCGGCTCAGGCCGGTTCGCAGCTTCTGCGGATTGGCGGGTGGCAGGGCATCGGGGCGGCTGGACATTCCCCGATTTTCCACGACTCGGGTGGAGGTCAGCGCTTGGGCAGCGGCGGAGCCGCCACGAGGCGCGTGCCGGCTAGCGCGTCGTGCCAGAACTGGCGCTGGGGGTGGAAGCGGCTCAGGATGGCCCAGACGGCGACCCAACCGGCCACGATGACCGCGTCCTGGGCGCCGGGCAGGTTGAGCGGCGCCAGCGCGGCCAGCGGCGGCAGGAACCAGAGCCAGCAGCAGATGTAGCGCAGCACCGCACGGCCTTGCGACAGCGGCCGGCCGGCGGTGTCGACCACCCGGATGTGCCAGGTCTTCATGGCCAGGGTCTGGCCGCGACTCCAGAACGCCGCGAAGTAGATGCCGAACACCACGAACAGGAACGCCTGCAGGAGGGGGCGGCGGGAGTCCATGCCGCTGCGCACCTGCGCCAGGGTGCTGAACAGCCAGCCGGCGACGAAGACCACGGCGAACAGCAGCATGCCTTCATACAGCCAGGCCGCCATGCGGCGGGGCAGCGGCGGCGCGGTGAGGTCGGGGGCGATGGGGGCGGGCGCTGCCGCGCTGCCGGGGTGCTTCGGCGATTCGGTCATCCGGGCAGGGAAATCAGTTGGCCTGGGGGCCTGGCACGCCATGCGGCGCCGGCTGGTGCGGCGGATGGGCTTCCGCGAGCGGGCCGGCGACGATGCGCGGCGCCTTGGCGTCGGCGCTGCCGCGCGGCACGTTGGCGAGCTTCTGGGCTGGCACGGGGCGCACGGCCGCGGCGGTGGGAGGGGTCTTGCCGCCGGCGCCGGCGGCAAGCTTGTGCTTTTCCTCGGGCGACAGCGCCTGGTAGGCCTCCCACTTGGCCTTCTTGTCATCGGGCGACAGGCCCTTGGCCTCGCCGAAGTTCAGGCGGGCCTGGGTGCGCTGCTGCGGGCTGAGGGCGACCCACTCGGTCATGCGGCTGTGGAGCTTGTCCTGCTCGGCCGGGGGGAGCGCCCGGTAGTTGCCGGACATGGCGATCCACTTGCGCTTCTGCGGCTCGCTGAGCGTGGGCCACTGGGCGGCCAGCGGCTTGAGCGCCTGCTGCTGGTCGGCCGTGAGCTCGGTCCAGGCAGGCTTGGTGTCGACGGCGCGCGACACCGGACGGCCAGCTTGCGGCCGCGGTGCGGCAGGCGCCAGGGCTTGCGGGCCGGCCGATGGCTGCGGTTGCTGGGCGGCGGCCGGGCCGTGCCAGGCCACGGCGGCTCCCAGCACCAGGCTGGCAGTCAGGGCGAGCAGCGGGAGCCGGCGGTCGACAGCCGGGAGAGGGGAAGCGGGGTGGCCCTGCATGCGCGAGCCCGCCTTCAGTCGCCGGCCTTCAGGAATTGGACGAAACCGGGGTCCGCGTAGGCGGACGGGGGCAGGTCGTCGATGAGGAGGGCGGCGTCGACGTCGGCCAGCTCCCGTGCCCGGCGCTCGTTCTGGACGACGTGGATGGTCACCAGGCCGGCGAGCAGGACGATGAGCGGCAAGGCGGAAGCGATGCGCTGCCAGAGGCTGAGGTTGTCGTCGCCGCCGCCCAGGGTGGCCTGGCCACCGGCCGACACGGCCACGACGCCGGTGCGCACCGGCTGGAGGCTGGAGACCTTGCGGCGGGCGACGGCCTGCATGCGGGCGGCGCGCAGCCGCTCGCCCAGGTCGTGGGGCAACTGCGAGGCGCCCTCGTCCAGCCGGGCCGCCACGCGGCGGCCGAACTGGTCCTGGCGGGTGAGTGCCAGCGTGGGGGCGGTGTTCGTCATAGTTGTAATCCCTTTGCCTTCAGTGCCTTGCTGAGGGCCTGGACTGCCCGCGAGCAGTGCGTCTTGACACTGCCCTCGGAACAGCCCATGGCCGTCGCCGTCTCGGCCACGTCCATGTCCTCCCAGTAACGCATCAGGAATGCTTCGCGTTGACGCGTGGGCAGGGCCTGGATCTCCGTCTCGATCTCTCGCAAGATCTGAGCCCGGCGGGTGGCGTCCTCGGCGCTCTCCGACTGCTGAGAGTCGTCGTTGACCGCATAAGTTTCCAGCAGGTCGAAATCTCCGTCATCCGACGCCGATTCGAAATCGCTCATGTTGGAGAACAGCGCGTTGCGGGTCTTCTGGCGCCGGAACCAGTCGAGGGTGCAGTTCGACAGGATGCGCTGGAAGAGCATCGGCAGCTCCGCCACCGGCTTGTCACCGTAGTGCTCGGCCAGCTTCATCATGCTGTCCTGGACGATGTCCAGGGCGGCCTCTTCGTCGCGCACGTGGTAGACCGAGCGCTTGAAGGCCCGCTTCTCGACGCTCCGCAGGAAGTCGGACAGTTCTCTTTCGGTGGCCAAGGAAGGTGCCGCCTTGGGCGGCTGTTTGTCTCGACGCGGTCTGGAATGCACGCGTTTCGGGCGGGGATTATGGCATCCGGCGGTTTGCTGTCGGGTTGGCGCGGGCGGGCCGGTGCCATAATGCGCGCTGCAAGTCAAAAGGCAAACGAGCCCGGATCCGGTGTCGCGATTGGCGCACCCATGGCCCGAGGTTCTAAGTCCCGACGCGGCCCCACAAGGGCTGGCGAAGGGGCACCCCAAGGTTCTTGGTCCTCCAAACCCGAAAGGTTGAACATGGAAATCAGCAAGGCGGAGCTCACCTCCGCGGCGGCCGCCACGGCCGGCACCCCCTCCCATCCGGCGTCCGCCTCCACCCCGCAGGACCTGCGCGGCGCCGAAGTCCTGGTCAAGTCGCTGCAGGCCGAGGGCGTCAAGTACGTCTGGGGCTACCCCGGCGGCGCCGTCCTGCACATCTACGACGCGTTCTACAAGCAGGACACCATCCAGCACGTGCTGGTGCGCCACGAACAGGCGGCCGTGCACGCCGCCGACGGCTACGCCCGCGCCACGGGTGACGTCGGCGTGGCCCTGGTGACGTCCGGCCCCGGCGTGACGAACGCGGTGACCGGCATCGCCACGGCGTATATGGACAGCATCCCGATGGTCATCATCACCGGCCAGGTGCCGGTGGCCGCCATCGGCCTGGACGCCTTCCAGGAGTGCGACACGGTCGGCATCACGCGCCCCATCGTGAAACACAACTTCCTGGTCAAGGACGTCCGGCAGCTGGCCGACGTGCTCAAGAAGGCCTTCCACATCGCGCGCAGCGGCCGCCCCGGGCCGGTCGTGGTCGACATCCCGAAGGACGTCTCCTTCAACAAGACCCCCTGGACTGGCTACCCGGACAAGGTGGAGATGCGCTCGTACAACCCGGTGCGCAAGGGTCACGGCGGCCAGATCCGCAAGGCCCTGCAGCTGCTGCTGGCGGCCAAGCGGCCCTACATCTACACCGGCGGCGGCGTGGTGCTGGGCAACGCCACCCAGGAGCTGCGGCAGCTGGCCGACCTGCTCGGCTACCCCTGCACCAACACGCTGATGGGCCTGGGCTCCATCTCGGGCCACGACCCCAAGTTCCTGGGCATGCTGGGAATGCACGGCACGCTCGAGGCGAACAACGCCATGCAGAACTGCGACGTGCTGCTGGCGGTGGGCGCGCGGTTCGACGACCGGGTCATCGGCAACCCGAAGCACTTCGCGCAAAACGAGCGCAAGATCATCCACGTCGACATCGACCCCTCGAGCATCTCGAAGCGGGTGAAGGTCGACATCCCGATCGTCGGCGACGTGCGCGAGGTGCTGGCCGAGCTGATCGCCATGCTGAAGGAATCGCCGGTGCGGCCCGACAAGGACGCGCTGGGCGCCTGGTGGGAGCAGATCGACGCCTGGCGCAAGCGCGACTGCCTGCGCTATGACCGCAAGAACCAGGACGTCATCAAGCCGCAGTACGTCATCGAGACGCTGGCGGCCCTGACGAAGGACGTCGACACCTACATCACGTCCGACGTCGGCCAGCACCAGATGTGGGCCGCGCAGTACTTCAAGTTCGCCGAGCCGCGCCGCTGGATCAACTCCGGCGGCCTGGGCACGATGGGCGTGGGCATCCCCTACGCGATGGGCATCAAGCTGGCCCGGCCGGACAGCGAGGTGTACTGCGTCACCGGCGAGGGCTCGGTGCAGATGTGCATCCAGGAACTGTCGACCTGCCTGCAGTACAAGACCCCGATCAAGGTGGTGTCGCTGAACAACCGCTACCTCGGCATGGTCCGGCAATGGCAGCAGCTCGATTACGAGGGCCGCTACAGCCACAGCTACATGGACGCTCTGCCCGACTTCGTGAAGCTGGCCGAGGCCTATGGCCACGTCGGCATGCTGATCGAGCACGCCCGCGACGTCGAACCGGCCCTGCGGGAAGCGCGCAAGCTCAAGGACCGCACCGTGTTCATGGACTTCCGCACCGACCCGACGGAAAACGTGTTCCCCATGGTCAAGGCCGGCAAGGGCATCACGGAGATGCTGCTGGGCAGCGAAGACCTCTAACCAGCCCCGTCATTCCCGCGCAGGCGGGAATCCAGCGCATCTGCCCTGGACGCCCTGGATCCCCCTTCCGCGCGGGGATGACGGCCCAAGACGAATCTATTGGTCGCCGAGCCTGCCCATTACCGTGGGCAGGGGAGGGCGCCGAAAAGAGGAATCGAGAATGAAACACATCATCGCCGTGCTGCTGGAAAACGAACCCGGCGCACTGTCCCGCGTCGTCGGCCTGTTCTCGGCCCGCGGCTACAACATCGAGTCGCTCACGGTGGCCCCCACGGAGGATGCATCGCTGTCGCGCATGACCATCCAGACGACCGGCTCCGACGACGTGATCGAGCAGATCACCAAGCACCTGAACCGCCTGATCGAGGTGGTGAAGGTGGTCGACCTGACCGAGGGCGCCTACACCGAGCGCGAGCTCATGATGGTGAAGGTGCGCGCCGTCGGCAAGGAGCGCGAGGAGATGAAGCGCATGGCCGACATCTTCCGCGGCCGCATCATCGACGTCACCGAGAAGAGCTACACCATCGAGCTCACCGGCGACCAGTCCAAGAACGACGCCTTCCTCGAGGCGATCGATCGCACGGCCATTCTCGAGACGGTGCGCACCGGCGCCAGCGGCATCGGCCGTGGCGAACGCGTGCTGCGCGTCTGAGCCCCATCACTCCCACCGGATATCAACAGGAGAGACCATGAAGGTTTATTACGACAAGGACTGTGACCTCAGCCTCATCAAGGGCAAGACGGTTGCCATCATCGGCTACGGCTCGCAAGGCCATGCGCACGCGCAGAACCTGAACGACAGCGGCGTCAAGGTCGTGGTCGGCCTGCGCAAGGGCGGCGCCTCCTGGCCCAAGGTCGAGAAGGCCGGCCTGAAGGTCGCCGAGGTGGCCGACGCGGTGAAGTCCGCCGACGTCGTGATGATCCTGCTGCCCGACGAGCAGATCGCCGCCGTCTACAAGAACGACGTCGAGCCGAACATCAAGCAGGGCGCCTCGCTGGCGTTCGCGCACGGCTTCAACGTGCACTACGGCCAGGTCGTGCCCCGCGCCGACCTCGACGTCTGGATGGTCGCTCCCAAGGCGCCCGGCCACACCGTGCGCAACACCTACACCCAGGGCGGCGGCGTGCCCCACCTGGTGGCCGTGCATTCCGACAAGAGCGGCAAGGCCCGTGACCTGGCCCTGTCGTACGCGATGGCCAACGGTGGCGGCAAGGCCGGCATCATCGAGACCAACTTCCGCGAAGAGACCGAGACCGACCTGTTCGGCGAGCAGGCCGTGCTGTGCGGCGGCACCGTGGAGCTGATCAAGGCGGGCTACGAGACGCTGGTGGAGGCCGGCTACGCGCCCGAGATGGCCTACTTCGAGTGCCTGCACGAGCTCAAGCTGATCGTCGACCTCATCTACGAAGGCGGCATCGCGAACATGAACTACTCGATCTCCAATAACGCGGAGTACGGCGAGTACGTCACCGGCCCGCGCATCATCACCGACGAGACCAAGAAGGTGATGAAGCAGGTGCTCAAGGACATCCAGACCGGCGAGTACGCCAAGAGCTTCATCATCGAGAACCGCGCCGGCGCCCCGACGCTGCAGTCGCGCCGCCGCCTGAACGGCGAGCACTCAATCGAGGTGGTGGGCGAGCAGCTGCGCGCCATGATGCCCTGGATCAAGAAGAACAAGCTGGTCGACCAGACCCGCAACTGACGTCGCACGCGAGCGGCGCTCGCACGCGAAGTCATCCCGGCGAAGGCCGGGATCCAGCGAAAGCCGCCTTCCGGCGGCTTTCGTCGTTTTCGTGCCGCAGGGCAGCCCTTACACTCGCCCCCATGCATGACGGCACGGAATCGGAACAGACCCCGCAGGACGGGGTGGTGGTGCGCAAGCGCCGCAAGGGCATCTACATCCTGCCCAACCTGTTCACGCTGGCGGCACTGTTCGGCGGCTTCTATGCGGTGGTCATGGCCATGAACCAGCGCTTCGACATGGCTGCCGCCGGCGTGTTCGTGGCGATGGTGCTGGACAGCCTGGACGGGCGCGTGGCCCGCATGACCAACACGCAGAGCGCCTTCGGCGAGCAGATGGACTCGCTGTCCGACATGGTCTCGTTCGGCGCCGCGCCGGCCCTGATCGCCTACGAGTGGGCGCTCAAGGGGCTGGGGCGCTGGGGGTGGATCGCGGCCTTCGTCTATTGCGCCTGCGCTGCGCTGCGGCTGGCCAGGTTCAACGTCAACACGGGCGTGGTCGACAAGCGCTACTTCCAGGGGCTGCCGTCGCCGGCGGCCGCGGCCCTGGTCACCGGCTTCATCTGGCTGATGAACGACTACCAGGTCAAGGGCTACGAGGTGGCGTGGACCATGTTCGCCTTCGCGCTGTTCGCGGGCCTGACCATGGTGACCAACGTTCCGTTCTACAGCTTCAAGGACGTGTCGATGAAACGGAGCGTGCCGTTCGCGGTCATCGTCCTCATCGCGCTGGGCATCGCCGTCATCAACATCGACCCGCCGGTGGTGCTGTTCGTGCTGTTCTGCCTGTACGGCGTCTCGGGCTATGCGCTCTATGGCTGGCGCAAGGCCAAGGGCATCCAGACCAGCGTGATCAGCACCTCCACCGACGAGCCGGACGAGCGGGGGCTGCACCGCTAGCGGTTCCCGCCGCCCCTGTGCTACAGTCGCGCCCATGAACCGCATCGCGCTGGCCCTACTGCTAATCCCCCACGGGCGGAGTCGGTAGCGCGCGCGCAAGAACACCTCACTCGACGGCCCGTTTGCACCAGCAGCGGGCCGTTTTTCTTTGGGGCTGCTGGTTCACCACCGAGACGAAAGACGATCCCATGTCCATGTTGAAGAATCCCGCCAGCAAGTACCGCCCCTTCGCGCCGGTGCGCCTGGCCGACCGCACCTGGCCGGATGCCGTGCTGACCCGTCCTCCCGTGTGGTGCAGCGTCGACCTGCGGGACGGCAACCAGGCCCTGATCGAGCCCATGGACATCCCGCGCAAGCTGCGCATGTTCCAGACCCTGGTGCAGATCGGCTTCAAGGAGATCGAGGTCGGCTTCCCGTCCGCCTCCCAGGTCGAGTTCGACTTCGTCCGCAAGCTGATCGACGAGGACCTGATCCCGCGCGACGTCACGATCCAGGTGCTGACCCAGGCACGTGAACCCCTCATCCGCCGCACGTTCGAAGCCCTCCAGGGCGCGCGCCGGGTCATCGTGCACCTGTACAACGCCACCGCGCCGGTGATGCGCAAGGTGGTGCTGGGCCTCGACGAGGACGGCATCGTCGGCCTCGCCACCTCGCAGGCGCGCCTGTTCAACGAACTGGCCGCGCAGCAGCCGGGGACGGAGTGGGTGTTCCAGTACTCGCCCGAGATGTTCTCCGGCACCGAGCTCACGTTTGCCAAGCGCGTGGTCGACGCCGTCATGGACGTCTGGCAGCCGACGCCGCAGCGCAAGTGCATCGTCAACCTGCCCTCGACGGTGGAGCATTCCACGCCGAACATCTTCGCCGACATGATCGAGTGGATGCACCGCAACCTCGCGCGCCGCGACAGCCTCGTGCTGTCGGTGCACCCGCACAACGATCGCGGCACCGGCACAGCCGCCGGCGAGTTCGCGGTGATGGCCGGGGCCGACCGTCTCGAGGGCTGCCTGTTCGGCAACGGCGAGCGCACCGGCAACCTCGACCTCGTGAACGTCGCGCTCAACCTCTACAGCCAGGGCGTCCATCCGGGCCTCGACTTCTCCGACATCGACGAGATCCGCCGGACCGTCGAGCACTGCAACCAGCTGCCGGTGCACCCGCGCCATCCCTATGTCGGCGAACTGGTCTACACGTCGTTCTCCGGCTCGCACCAGGACGCGATCAAGAAGGCATTTGCGGCCCGCAAGGACAGCGATCTCTGGGACATGCCCTACCTGCCGCTCGACCCCAAGGACCTGGGGCGCAGCTACGAGGCGGTGATCCGGGTCAACAGCCAGTCGGGCAAGGGCGGCATTTCCTACCTGCTCGAGAGCGAATACGGCCTGGAGCTGCCGCGGCGGCTGCAGATCGAGTTCAGCCAGGTGGTGCAGGCGGTGATGGACGCCAGCGGCAAGGAGCTGAGTGCGCGCGAGATCCATGAGCTGTTCACACGCGAGTACGGCCTGGCGGAGATCACCGCGCCGCGCCATCAGCTGGTGGAGCAGGCCGGCGCGGACGGCACGCTCGTGAAGCTGTCGGCCGACCTGGTGGTCGCCGGGCGCTCGCTGCAGGTGCAGGGAGCTGGCAACGGGCCGATCGACGCCTTCGTCGAGGGCCTGGCCGCGGCCACCGGCCAGGTCGTCCGGGTGCTCGACTACCACGAGCACGCCATCGGCTCGGGGGCCGATGCCAAGGCCGTCGCCTACCTCGAGCTGCGCATCGGGCACAAGACGTTGTTCGGCGTCGGGATGGATGCGAACATCGTGTCGGCGTCGCTCAAGGCCATCGTGTCCGGCCTGCAGCGGGCCGTCGGGCGGACCACCGGACAGGAGGCAGCATGGCAGACCAACTGATCATCTTCGACACCACCCTGCGCGACGGCGAGCAGTCGCCGGGCGCCTCGATGACGAAGGACGAGAAGCTGCGCATCGCGCGCCAGCTCGAACGCCTGAAGGTCGACGTCATCGAGGCCGGTTTCGCGGCCAGCTCGAACGGCGACTTCGAGGCGGTGCAGTCGATCGCCGGGGCCATCAAGGACTCCACCGTCTGTTCGCTGTCGCGGGCCAACGACCGCGACATCAGCCGCGCGGCCGAGGCGCTGAAGGGGGCGGTCCGCTCGCGTATCCACACCTTCATCGCGACCTCGCCGCTGCACATGGAGAAGAAGCTGCGGATGTCGCCCGAGCAGGTGCTCGAGCAGGCCAAGCTGTCGGTGCGGTTCGCACGCAACCTCTGCGGCGACATCGAGTTCTCGCCCGAGGACGGCTACCGCAGCGACGTCGATTTCCTCTGCCGCGTGCTGGAAACCGTCATCGCAGAGGGCGCCACCACCATCAACGTGCCCGACACGGTGGGCTACGCAGTCCCCGAGCTGTACGGCAACTTCATCAAGACCCTGCGCGAGCGCATCCCGAACTCGGACAAGGCCATCTGGTCTGTGCATTGCCACAACGATCTGGGCATGGCCGTCGCCAACTCGCTGGCGGGCGTGAAGATCGGCGGGGCGCGGCAGGTCGAGTGCACGATCAACGGCCTGGGTGAGCGGGCCGGCAACTGCTCGCTCGAGGAAGTCGTCATGGCCGTGAAGACCCGCAAGGACTACTTCGGGCTCGAGGTGGGCATCGACACGCGGCACATCCTGCCGGCCAGCCGCATGGTCAGCCAGACCACCGGCTTCGTGGTGCAGCCCAACAAGGCGGTCGTGGGCGCGAACGCCTTTGCCCACGCCAGCGGCATCCACCAGGACGGCGTGCTCAAGGCGCGCGACACCTACGAGATCATGCGGGCCGAGGACGTGGGCTGGTCCGCCAACAAGATCGTGCTGGGCAAGCTGTCGGGCCGCAACGCCTTCAAGCAGCGCCTGCAGGAGCTCGGCGTCCAGCTCGACAGCGAAAGCGAAGCCAACGCAGCGTTTGCCAAGTTCAAGGAACTGGCCGACCGCAAGAGCGAGATCCTGGACGAGGACATCCTGGCACTGGTGAGCGACGAGGCGGTGACCCAGCACCAGGAAACCTTCCGTCTGGTGTCGCTGCGCCAGCACAGCGAGACCGGCGAGCGGCCCCATGCCGAGGTGGTGTTCACTGCCGAAGGCAAGGAGGTGCGCGGCTCGTCCGACGGCAACGGTCCCGTCGATGCGTCCCTGAAAGCCATCGAAAGCTACGTGAAGAGTGGCGCCGAAATGGTGTTGTATTCCGTCAACGCCATCAGCGGATCGACGGAGAGCCAGGGCGAGGTGACCGTTCGGCTGCAGAACGCCGGGCGGGTGGTGAACGGCGTCGGCGCCGACCCCGACATCGTCGTGGCGTCGGCCAAGGCTTACCTGAGCGCCCTCAACAAGTTACAAAGTAAAGCTGAGCGGGTGGCTGCACAAGGTTAGGGTTGTGTCCATATAATTCGGCGCACGATGAGGAACCATTCCTAAGTCGTTGATGTTGTGCAGTTTTTACCGGGTCATGCCCCCCGGTAACCAAGGGCCACAAGGAACCGTGGATATGCACCAAGCGCCGAATCTTGTGAAGAAGACCCTGAACCGATTGTTGACTGCCTTGACGGCGGTCGCCCTGGCGGCTGCGCTCCTGCCCGCCGTTGCGGAAGCTGCACCCCGCAAGGTCGTCAAGAAGCCGCGCGTCGCCAAGACCGTCGTCGCCACCAAGCGCCGGCCCGTCATCATGGCCGCGGCGCGCCCCTCGTTCGGCCAGCTGGCCGGCCTGCACGGCAAGGACGAACTCGACCTGCGCTCCAGCGTGGCCCTGGTCATCGACCAGGACACCCGCGAGGTGCTGTTCTCCAAGAACGACCAGGCCGTGCTGCCGATCGCGTCGCTCACCAAGCTCATGACGGGCCTGGTCGTCAGCGAAGCCAAGCTGCCGATGGACGAGGTCATCACGATCACCCAGGACGACGTCGACACCGAAAAGGGCAGCAGCTCGCGCCTGCGCGTGGGCACCACGCTCACCCGCGCCGAAGCCCTGCACCTGGCGCTGATGTCCAGCGAAAACCGGGCCGCGCATGCGCTGGGCCGCACCTATCCCGGTGGCCTGCAGACCTTCGTGTCGCTGATGAATGCCAAGGCCCATGTGCTCGGCATGAAGGACACGCAGTACGTCGAGCCCACGGGCCTGTCCAGCCGCAACCAGTCGAGCGCGCAGGATCTCGCCACGCTGGTGAACACCGCCTACCAGGATCCCCAGCTGCGCGAGTACTCCACGTCGCCGAGCTACGAGTTCGCGGTCGGCAAGCGCACCCTCCAGTACAACAACACCAACCGCCTGGTGAAGCACCCGGACTGGGACATCGGCCTGCAGAAGACCGGCTACATCTCCGAAGCCGGGCAGTGCCTCGTCATGCAGGCCAAGGTGGCCGGCCGCAAGCTGATCATGGTGTTCCTCGATTCCGCCGGCAAGTTGAGCCGCATTGCCGATGCCGAGCGCGTGCGCCGCTGGGTCGAGTCGAATGCCCCGGCCGCGACGCCTGGTACGCCCGCCACCTCGGCCGTCGTGCGGCAGGTCAACGGATAAGGCCGCAGCGCTCGCGGCAACAGCAAAACGGCCCCGTCGGGGCCGTTTCCCTTTGGAGCCTCAGGCCGCTTTGGCCGGCGCCGCCGCGGGAGGGGGCCGATGTCCGAGCGACGTCGAGATCTCGTTGGCGGTGGTCTGCAGCTTGGTGAGCCAGCCTTCGTCGAGCCGGTCGGCCGGCGCGGAGATCGACAGGCCCGCGATCAGCTTGCCCTGGTCGTCGTAGATGCCGGCCGCCATGCAGCGCACGCCCAGCTCCAGTTCCTCGTTGTCGCGGGCGATGCCGTACTGGCGTGCCTTCGACAGTTCGCGCTCGAGCACCGGCAGCTGCGTGATGCTGTTGCGCGTGTGGCCCGACAGGCCGGTTCTCGTGGCGTAGGCACGCACCCGCTGGGGATCGTCGGCGGCCAGGAACAGCTTGCCGGTGGAGGTCAGGTGCAGCGGCGCGCGGCCGCCGATGGCGCGCACGACCTGCATGCCCGAACGCTCGCTGTAGGCGCGTTCGACATAGATGATCTCGTCGCCTTGCCGGACCGACAGGTTCACCGGCTGCTGGATCTGCTTGTGCAGTTCGCGCATCAAGGGCAGGGCTGCATCCCGCACGTTCAGGCGTCCTTTGACCAGGTTGCCCAGTTCCAGCAGGCGCATGCCCAGCCGGTAGCTGCCGGCTTCGGGCCGGTCGACGAAACGGCCGACCGCGAGATCGTTGAGGATGCGGTGGGTGGTGGAGGGATGCAGGCCGGTCTTCTCGCTGATCTCCTTCAGCGACACCGCCTCCTCGCGCGCGGCGAGGACGTCGATCACCGAGAACATGCGCTCGATGACCTGGATGGTGGGGGTGGCGGCCGGGCCGCTGTCTGGCTTTCTCATGGGAACGTCCGGATGCGTCCCATGATTTTACTTTGTGAAATTAAGCCGTGGAAGGCGGAACGTTGGTCCACGTGCCTTCGTGCAACACCTGGTGCGGCTGGAAGCGCGCCTTGTAGTTCATCTTGGCGCTTTCGCCGATCCAGTAGCCCAGGTAGACGTGCGGCAACTTGAGCTTGCGCGCCTGGTCGATCTGCCAGAGGACGCTGTAGGTGCCATAGCTGGCGGTGCTGTCGGGTTCGTAGAAGGTGTAGACCGCCGACAGGCCGTCCCCCAGCACGTCGAGGATGGACACCATGCGCAAGGCGCCGGGCGAACCGTCGGGCAGGGTGTCGCGGAACTCCACCAACCGGGAGTTGACGCGGCTCTGCAGCAGGAACTGCGTGTACTGGTCGATGCTGTCGTGGTCCATGCCGCCGCCCGCATGGCGGCCGCTCTGGTAGCGCAGGTACAGCTGGTAGTGCTCGGGCACGAAGCACAGCTTGAGCACCCGCGCCTGCAGGTTGCCGTGGCGGGCCCACGCGCGGCGCTGGCTGCGGTCAGGCTTGAACTGCGCCGCCAGCACCCGCAACGGCACGCAGGCGCGGCAACCGTCGCAGTACGGCCGATACGTGAACATGCCGCTTCGCCGGAAGCCGCTGGTGACCAGGTCGGAGTACGCGTCGTTGTGGATCAGGTGGCTGGGCGTGGCCACTTGGGAGCGGGCCTGCTTGCCCGGCAGGTAGCTGCACGGGTAAGGCGCCGTCGCGTAGAACTGGAGGGTCTGGAGCGGAAGGTCCTTGAGGTGCGTCACGCGGCGCTCTTCGTCTTCGGCAACAGGGGGAGTTCGCGCCAGTATACGGGCTCGTATCGCCAGTGCGGCGCGGCCTGCTCGGCGCGTTCGGCCACTCCCGCGACGAAGTCGGCGCGCGGGATTTCGCGCGCCCCCAGCGACGCCAGGTGGCGCGTGTTCTGCTGGCAGTCGATGCGGTCGATGCCTTGCACGCGGCAGAAGGCCACGAGCGCGGCCAGTGCGATCTTGGAGGCGTCCGGCATGCGGGTGAACATGGACTCGCCGAACACCGCCTTGCCGAAGTTCACGCAGTACAGTCCGCCGGCCAGCTGGCCGTCGATCCAAGTCTCGACGCTGTGCGCGTTGCCCGCGGCGTGCAGGCCCTCGTAGGCCTGCACCATCTCCGCCACGATCCAGGTCCCGGACTGGCCTTCGCGCGGGCTGGCGGCGCAGGCGCGGATCACCTCGGCGAACGCGGTGTCGAAGCGGACCTCGCAGCGTCCGGACGCCAACAACCGCTGCAGCGTCTTGCGGAAGGAGCGGTGCAGGACGAACTCGTCCGTGAACAGCACCATGCGCGGGTCGGTGCTCCACCACAGGATGGGTTGGCCTTCGCTGAACCAGGGGAAGATGCCGCCGCGATAGGCGCGCTCCAGCGTCGACACATCCAGTGCGCCACCGGCCGCCAGCAGCCCGGGCGCCGGCTGCGACGCGTCCCAGGCCTTCGATGCCGGTGGGAACCGGTCGCCGGGTTCGAGCCAGGGCAGTCGCTTGACGGGCATGCCGGTCGGGGTCTCAGCTTTCGCGGGACGGCCGCTGCCGCTGGATGGTCGAGATGCGCGCGTCGTTGCACGTCACCACCAGGGCCGGGAAGCTGGCATGGCTGGAGGTGTTGGAATACGCCGCGTTCATCGCCGCGTCGATGCCGAGGTTGGGGAAGCTGCGATTCAGGATGGGCATCGGAACCGACAGTTCCGACAGGGGGAAGCATAGCTTGCGCAGCCGCGCCGCACCGGCCGGGCTGATGGTATAGGCCGGGATGCCGAAGCATTTGTCGAGTCGCAACGCGAGCACCGGGTCGCGCAGGGCCTGGAAGGCGTCGAGCGAGCCGCGCATCGCAGCCTGGTCGAAGACCATGGCCGCCGGCGACACGCCCGGCATCGCGTGGACGGACAGCACCGAGTCGAAGTTCCAGCCCCACAGCATGAAATCCCAGCCGACCGGCAGCCCGTCGAGCAGGCGCTGCGCATGGTCGGCGAAGTCGTGCCGGAACACGGCGTCGTCCTCGGCCACGGTCAGGGGCCGGCCACCGTCGATGGCTTCGCCCCAGAGTTGCCAATGCGACAGGGCGGCGCCGTAGGCACCCGGCGTGTACGTCCTTGCCAGGCCCGGCGCGAACAGGCCGGTGGCGGCAATGTCCTCGGGCGTCAGGCGCGCCCCATCCACGGCATCGAAGAACGTGCAGGGCAGATGGCCGTTGCGGGCGAGGAAGGCCTGGCGCCGCTCGGGCGTGCGCTGCAGGCTGATCACGCGGATGGGGAGCAAGGGGATCGGGTCTCTCGACGGCCGGGGTGGTGCGCCGATGGTAGCGAAGACAGCGCGACCGTCGAGTTCGGGGCGGGAATCGAGGGCTGCATCGGCGAACGGCGCCGTGATGTCGAGCCGCCCGGATTTTTTGCGTTCGACTTGCTGACGAGGTCGCGCAAAAGCCGGTTATACTCGTGGGCTGTTCCCCGATAGCTCAGTCGGTAGAGCGCCGGACTGTTAATCCGTAGGTCCCTGGTTCGAGCCCAGGTCGGGGAGCCAAGAACAGCAAGGCCCCGCACGCAAGTGCGGGGCCTTTGTCTTTGTGGCGCTTCCTCGCCCTGCGCGGTCCAGCCTGCCGCTGCCGGCCTGCGCCGTTCACCCCAAACGCGCGCCGTCCGGCTGGCCTTGGACCTTGGTCGCATTGCCCGTCTTGCAGGGGTCGCGCACTGTGGAGGCAGCGTCATTGCCTGCCCGCAGAGGACTCCATGGCCGACTTCCCCACGACGGACGACCGGGATCGGCTCCGTGCTGCGGCGGTCCGCGGGGTCGGGCGGCGACGCGCCGAGCCGATCGTGGACATCCGCGCCTGAACGGCATTCCCGCCTGGAGATCCCGGATGACGACGCTGTCCGCCGCCCGTACCTACAACCAGGTCCACGTGCCACGCCGGTTCGCGCGCGGCAAGCGCCGCATCAGCATCTACTGGACGTGGAGCTATGGCTGGGAGAGCAACCGCGAGTTGATGCAGTTGGACAACCGGTTCGCCACGATGACGGAATTCCGCCGCGCGGCCTGGCCGGCCTACGAGGGATGGCAGTGGAGCGACGCTGCGTTCCTGCAGGGCATCGCCGGCACGCTGGAACTGCTGCACCGATCGGCACAGCAGTTCCAGGCCGTCGCGGGCGAGGCGACGGGCCAGCCGGTCGCGGTGTTCCAGCGCATCGACCAGGCCGGCTACCGGCAGCCGCTCGACGAACGGGTGCTGGCCGACGCCGACACCCTGCTGGTCTTCGGCATGGACCACCTGGCCTGCGGCGACGAGGCCTCGACCGGGGAGATCGCCGCGATCAAGGAGTGGCTCGAGCGCGAGGGCACCTGCCTCGTGTTGGCGCCGCACCACGACGTGGGCTTCAGCGACGATCCCGAGATGCGGCAGCAGGAGTACCTGCACCACGGCGACCCGGTGGTGCCGAGGCAGCAGCGCTTCAGCTGCTACACGCGCAGCCTGATGAAGGCGCTGGGCATTCCGGTGGTCAACCGCTGGGGCCTGCGGCCCGCCGTGCTGCCGGGCGCGCGCACGCCGATGCCGCTCACGGCCGACCGGGACATCGACCAACTGGGGTTGCTGAACGGGGTGACGTCCCTGAACTTCCATCCCCACCTGCCGCACTATGAAGTGCTGGACCCCGGCAACAGCCTGATCAGGGTGCTCGGCCGCCAGCCGGTCGACACCACGCGGCCGCACCCGTTCGTCACGGCCGGCAACACCGAATTCAATGCGCTGCTCTGGATCGCGCCGAACGGACAGCGTGCCGGCGACGTCGTGATGGTGGACGTGGCGCATTTCACGACACTCTCGGGCCGCACGCCCAGCCTCGAGACGTTCTGGCGCAATGTCGCCGCGATGCAATAACGGGCCGGCGCCGGCCGGGGCCGCTCAGGACCTGGCGGCGATGAGCGAATCGATCACCCGGGCCAGGGTGACGGTGGGCACCGGCGTGACGAGGTAGGCGTCGCCGCCCGCGCGGCGCCCTTCGTCTGCGTCGAACTCGCTGACGCACACGGACGAGACGTGGACGATGGGCAGGTTCGCCGTCGCCACCTGGGCGCGCAGCGCCCGGCAGACCTGGCGGCCGTCCAGGTCCGGCAGGAAGACGTCCAGCACCATGGCATGGGCGCGCACGGCAAGTTCCATCGCCTCCTTGCCGGTCGACGCCTCCAGCACCTTGAACCCGGCGGCGCCCAGCCCGCGCGCCGTGGCGTAGCGGCCGGCCGGGTTGTCGTCGACCACCAGCACGGTCTGGTTCTGGCGCTGCGCCGGCACGTGCGTGGTGGCGGCATTGAGCGCCGCATGCAGTTGCTGGAACGGCACCGGCTTGACCAGGTGCAGGTCGATGCCGGCGGAGGTCGATCGCTCCCGTTCCTGGGGCATGCCGTAGCCGGTCACCGCGACGATCATCATGCCGGCGGTGCGTGGATCGGCCCGCAGGATGCGGGCCACCTCGTAGCCGCTCATCACGGGCAGCCCCAGGTCCAGGAACATCACGTCGGGCTGGAAGTCGCGCGCGATGGCCACCGCGTCGGGGCCATTGCGCGCGGACCGGACCTCGCACCCGGCGCCGGACAGCAGTTCCACCATCGTCAGCAGGCAGTCGTCGTGGTCCTCGACGACGAGGACTCGCGTCTTCTCGAAGGGGGCCGCAACGCTGGACGAGCTAGACATGGCATCGTGGTTGTAAGTCGATTCACGCCTGCGCGCAAGGTTGAAGTGCACGTTTTCGCCGGACGGCGCGTCGCATCGCCGCCCGCAACCTCATCCATTGAGGCATCCCCATGACGGCTGCGGCCTTGGCGCGGGTGCGGTCGCGACGGTGTGTCACAATGCCTGCGCTCCGGGGTGTACGCGATAGCGTGCTGAGATCCAGACCCGTGAACTTGAACCGGTTCAGACCGGCGTAAGAAGAGCACCCGCCAGGGCCGTCGGCCATGGCGCACCGTCCTTCGGAGCACCTGCCATTTGCGCAAAGGAGGCTCCATGATCCCGATTGCCAGCACCGCGAGAGGCCGTCCATGAACGGTCCGCAGCGCTTCCAGTATCCGCGCGTGCTGTCCATCGCCGGGTCCGATTCCGGAGGCGGCGCAGGCGTGCAGGCCGATCTCAAGGCGATCGCCGCGCTCGGCTGCTACGGCATGACGGCCATCACGGCGCTCACCGCCCAGAACACGCTCGGCGTGCGGTCCATCCATGCCGTGCCGCTGGACATCCTGGCCGACCAGATCGATGCGGTGGTGGAAGACATCGGGGTCGATGCCGTGAAGATCGGGATGCTGCATTCCGCTCCCACGGTGCAAGCCGTCGCCGCCGCGCTCGATCGCCACGCGTTGCGCCAGGTGGTGCTCGACCCCGTGATGGTGGCCACGAGCGGCGCCACCCTCATCGATCCGGCCGCGGTCGCCTCGCTCGTGCGCGAGCTGTTCCCGCGGGCACTGCTCGTCACGCCCAACCTCGACGAGGCGGCGCTGCTGGTCGAACGGCCGCTGCGAACCGAAGCCGACATGGAAGCCGCCGCCCGCCAGCTGCTGGCGATGGGTGCGAACGCCGTCCTGCTCAAGGGCGGGCACCTGCAGGGCGACACGGTCAGCGACCTGCTGCTGGCCACCGGCGCCGCTCCCGTGTGGCTGCGCCAGCCGCGCATCGCCACGCCCAACACCCACGGCACCGGCTGCACCCTGTCCAGTGCCATCGCCGCCTCGCTCGCCCTGGGGGCTGGCCTCGAGCAGGCGGTGCGCCAGGCCAGCGACTACGTGCGGTCGGCGCTGCGCGCCGGCGCCGAGGTGCGCACCGGCGCCGGCAGCGGTCCCCTGAACCACGGCCACGCACCGCGGCCGATGCAACTGTGCCCCCTCGCATGACGCACCCGGTGCCGCCCCTCCTGCAGCCGGTCGTCGATCGCCTGCTCGCCTTCCTCGCGCAGGAGGGCTGCACCGACGCCGAATTCGACGCCGTCGCCGCGGAGCTGTTCGCCTTCCAGTTCGCGAACGACGAGCCCTACCGGCGCTTCTGCCAGCGGCGCGGCATGGCCCCGCACCGCCTGCAGGGGTGGCGTCAGATCCCGCCGGTGCCGATCAGCGCGTTCAAGGACGCCACGCTGACCTGCGTGCCACCGGCCGACTGCGAACGCATCTTCATGACCAGCGGCACCACGCGCGGCGAGGTGAAGGGCCGCAACCACCACCCGACCATCGCGGTGTGGGATGTCTCCATGCGCCGCAACTTCGAGCGCCGCTTCCTGCAGGGCGCGCGGCAAATGCCCATGGTCCTGCTGTTCCCGGACGAGGCCGAGTTGCGCAACTCCTCGCTGGCGCGCTACCTCTCGCTGGCGGCCCGCACCTTCGGCGCGCCGGGCGGCCGGTCGTACGTGAGCGTGGCCAGCGGCCTCGACGTCGACGGCGTCTGCGCCGCCCTGGCCCAGGCGCAGGCCGGCGGGCAGCCGATCGCCATCCTCGGCGCGAGTGCGAGCTTCGTGCACCTCCTGGACGCCCTGCAGGCGCGCAGCCTGGCCTTCGCCTTGCCCGCGGGCAGCCGCATCCTGGACACCGGCGGCTACAAGAACCAGTCGCGCGAGCTGGCGCCGGACGCGTTCTACGACGCGCTGGTGCGCGCGTTCGGCGTGCCGCGCGAACGCTGCATCAACATGTACGGCATGACCGAGCTCAGCTCGCAGTTCTACGACGACGGCAATGCCGTCGTGCCCTCGGTCAAGTCCGGCCCGCACTGGGTGCGCACCCGCGTGGTGGACCCGCTCACCGGCCGCGACGTGCCGGCCGGCCAGCGCGGCGTGCTGGCGCACTGCGACCTGGCGAACTTCAATTCGGCCACCGCCATCCTGACCGAGGACGTGGGCGTGGCCACGGACCACGGCTTCCTGCTGCTCGGTCGGGCGCAGGGTGCGCAGGCCAAAGGCTGTTCGCTGGCCGTGCAGGAGTTCCTGGAGGCGGCCCGCGCATGACCGACCGCCTGCGTGCCGGCCACCTGCCGGGGCTGGATGCCGCCGACGTGCAGTGGCGCGAGCTGCGCTTTGCCGCCCACGGGCGCGAAGCCGTGGTCGAGGTGCCCCTGCTCACGGAGGCGCAGATGCAGGCCCTGGCCCGCCGGGTCGGGCGTGCCGCGCAGGAGACGCTGCACCGCATGCCGGTGGACGCCATCATCGACGTTGTCGACCGCGCCGTCGCGCGCCTGCTCGACCCCGCCGACCCCGTGCGCCGGCGCCTGGACGACCTGCTGCCGGTGGTCACCGGCTACGACCCCGAGATGGTGCGGCTGGGCCTGACCGCCTACCTGCAGGCGTTCCGCGCACCGCAGTTGCGCCGTTTCGTGGCCCAGGACTTCGCCAACCCCAAGGTGCTGGACGGCTTCCAGCCCGCGGTGAAGGGCGGTGCGGTGCGCGCCTTCGGGCCGCGCGTGCTGGCCCACGGCTGGGCCGGCAACGTGCCGGGGCTGCCGCTCTGGAGCCTGGCGTGCGGCCTGCTGGTGAAGGCCGGCAACGTCGGCAAGCTGCCCAGCGCGGAGCCCGTGTTCGCCAGCCTGTTGGCACGGCTGCTGGCCGAGGTGCACCCGCCGCTGGCGGACTGCCTTGCGGTGGTCTGGTGGAAGGGCGGCGAGGCCGGCCCCGACGTGGCGCTGTACCGCGAAGCCGAGGTGGTGCTCGCCTATGGCGGCAACGCGGCGCTGCGCGAGGTGCGCGAGCGCGTGCCCGTGACGACGCGTTTCCTGGGGTACGGCCACAAGCTCGGCCTGGCCCTGGTGGGCCGCGCGGCGCTGGACCGCCAGCGCGGCCCGGCCGCGGCGCGGCTGGCGGCGCTCGACGTGGTGCGCTTCGAGCAGCAGGGCTGCTACTCGCCGCATGCCCTCTACGTGGAGCGGGGCGGCGCCATGGCCCCGCGCGACTTTGCCCAGCACCTGGCCGGCGAACTGGCGAACCTGGAGCAGCGGCACCCGCGGCGGCACCTCTCGCTCGCCGAATCGGCCGGCGTGGCGGGCTGGCGCCAGTCGGCCGAATGGCGCGCGCTGGCCGGGCAGGGCGGCGAACTGTTCGGCGACGAGCAAGGCCCCTGGGCGGTCGCCTACAGCGAGGCACCCCAGCCCTTCGCGCCGTCGGCCGGCCATCGGTGCGTGCAAGTCAGCGCCGTCGACGCGCTCGACGACGTGGTGCCGCTGGTGCAACCGCATGCCGCCGTGCTGCAGACGCTGGGCCTGGCGGCCGACCCGTCCGAGCTGCACCGGCTGGCGGACGTGTTCGGCCAGGCCGGCATCACCCGCATCGCGCCGCTGGGCGCGATGACGCAGCCGGAAGCCGGCTGGCACCACGACGGCCGCTTCAACCTGGCGGACCTGGTGCGCATCGTCGAGATCGAACAGGCGGCCGAGCGCGCCGCCGACCGCCTGGCTCCGTATGCGCAGGAGGGGTCGCCGTGAGCTTCCTGCAACTGCAAGGCGTGTCGTTCGGCTACCCCGGGTTCCCGCCGGTGGTCGACGACGTCTCGCTGTCGGTGGGGGCCGGGGAGATCCGCTGCCTGGTGGGCCGCAGCGGCTGCGGCAAGACCACGCTGCTCAAGCTCGCGGCCGGCCTGCTGGCGCCGGCGCGCGGCCGGGTGTTGCTGCGCGGCGCGGCGCCGGACGACCGGCGCGAGGTCGGCTTCGTGTTCCAGTCGGCGACCCTGCTCGACTGGCTGACGGTGCGCGCCAACGTGCTGCTGCCGGTCTCGCTGCAACGGCGCCCCGCCCGGCAGGACGAGCAGGCAGCCGATGCGCTGCTGGCGCAACTGGGCCTGGCCGGCTTCGGCCCGCGCTACCCGCGCCAGCTGTCCGGCGGCCAGCAGAGCCGGGTCGCGCTCGCCCGCGCCTTGCTGCTGCAGCCGCCGCTGCTGCTGCTCGACGAGCCGTTCGCCGCGCTGGACGCCATCACCCGGGAGGAACTGCAGCGCGACCTGCTGCGGGTGGTGCGCACCGGCGGCACCTCGGTGCTGTTCGTCACGCACGACATCGCCGAGGCGGTGTTCCTGGGCGACCAGGTCTCGGTCATCGCCGGGGGCCGGCTGGTGCGCACCGTCGATGTCGCTCCCGAGGCGCGCACGCGCGACACGCCGGCTTTCGGCCGCGCCTGCGCCGACGTGCGCGAGGCCCTGGGCCTGGAGGAGGCGGCATGCGCGTGAGCCCACGCGACCGGCTCGCCAGCCTCGCGCTGCTGGCGGCGCTGCTGGCGGCGTGGGAAGCCGCCGCCCGCGGGTTGTCGCTCTCGGCACTGGTGCTGCCGCCGCCCAGCGCAGTGCTGGCCGCCCTGGGCAAGGGACTGGCCAGCGGTTACCTGTGGCCGCACCTGCGCGCCACTGGCAGCGAACTGCTGCTGGGGCTGCTCCTCGGTTGCGGCATCGGGTTCGCCGCCGGCGTGGTGCTGGCCGAGCAGCCCGCGCTGCGCCGGCTGCTCATGCCCTACGTGGTGGTGAGCCAGGTCGTGCCCAAGCTGGCGCTGATGCCGCTCTTCATCATCTGGTTCGGCTTCGGCCAGACATCCACCGTGGTCATCACCGCGCTGATCTGTTTCTTCCCGCTGATGGAGAACACCATGACCGGCCTGGCGCAGGTGCCGCCCGACCGGCTCGAGCTGTTCCGGATGCTGGGCGCGAGCCGCGCCCAGACGCTGTGGCGGCTCAAGCTGCCCAGCGGCCTGCCGTCCGTCCTCGCCGGCCTGCGCATCGCCGTCGTGCTGGCGCTGGTCGGTGCCGTGGTGGGCGAGTTCATCGGCGCCAGCCACGGCCTGGGCGCGCTCATCATCGCGGCGCAGGGCAGCATGGACACCGCGCTGATGTTCGCGGTGCTGGTGCTGATCTCCGTTCTCGGCCTGGCCCTCTACCAGGCGACCGTGCTGCTCGAGCGCCGCCTGCTGCGTCCCTACACCCACTCCGCCTGACCGCCATGCACCTGACCACCCGCCGCCACCTGCTCCTGGCCGCCGCCGGCATCGGCCTCTCCGCTCCCCTCCTGGCACAGCCGCGCCCCGACAAGGTGACGGTCGCGGGCTGGAGCAAGCCCATCACCGAGGTCACGCCGCTGCTGGTGGACGAGGACAAGCCGTTCTACCGGGCCCAGGGCATCACCCTCGACTACATCCCGGGCGCCGGTGGCGGCGATGCCATCCGCAACATCCTCAGCGGCCAGGCCGACGTGGCGTTCACCGATCCCGGTTCGCTGTTCGCCGCCCTCGACAAGGGCGAGAAGCTGCGCGCCATCTACGACATCTACCCGCAGAACGTGTTCAACGTGGTGTCGCTGCGCAAGAGCGGGATCCGCAAGCCGGCCGACCTCAAGGGCAAGCGCATCGGCGTCTACAGCCTGTCCAGCGGCACGCGCCAGAACCTGCAGGTGATGCTGCACCTGGCCGGCCTGAGCGAGGCAGACGTCACCGTGGTCGTCACCGGCCTGCTGAATTTCGCGCCCCTGCTGCAGGGGCAGGTCGACGCCACCGCGGCCACCGACACCGGCCTGCTGGTCGGCCGGCGGCGCGGCCTGGCCGAGGTCGACGTGATGGAAGTCGGCAAGGTGCTCAACGTCTCGAGCGACCTGTTCGTGGTGCGCGAGGAGGTGTACCAGCGCCGCAAGGACGTGCTGCGCCGGTTCCTGCGCGGCTACCGCGACAGCGCGGCCTGGATGATGGCCAGTCCGGCCGAGGCGGCCGCGCTGGCGGGCAAGCGCGCCATCGACGCCACCGACCCGGAGCTCGCGCTGGAGATCATCAAGGTCCGCAATGCCTCCAGCGTGAGCGAGCTCACCAGGCAGCGCGGGCTCGGCACCATGGACGTCGCCATGCTGCAGAAGGCTGCCGACGTGTACCGGCAGCTCGAGCTGGTGCAGCACCCCCTGGACATGGCGCAGGTGGTCGCGGTCGACCTGCTGCCGGGACGCTGAAGGAAGGACGGGAATGGATTTTTCGGGCAAGGTGGTCCTGGTCACGGGCGCGTCGCGCGGCATCGGCGCGGCCATCGCCAAGGCGTTCGCGGCCCGCGGCGCCACCGTGGCAGTCAATTACCTGCGGCGCGCCGACGCCGCCCAGGACGTGGCGCAGGCCTGCCGCCAGGCGGGCGGCGACGGTGTGGCGCTGCAGGCCGACGTCACCGTCCCGTCCGAAGCGGCCGGACTGGTCGGCCGTGTCGCGCAGGACCTGGGACGTCTCGACGTGGTGGTGAACAACGCGTTCGCCCCCTACAGCTTCGACCCCGAGCGGCGCAAGCCGTTCGAGGCCCTGGCCTGGTCGGACTACCAGGGCCAGTTCGAGGGTTCGGTCGGCGCGGCCTTCCATGTCTGCCGCGCCGCGCTGCCGCACCTGCGCACGCGGGCGCAGGGCGCCATCGTCAACATCGTGACCGACCTGGTCGAGGACCCCGTCGTGCCGTACCACGACTACGCCACGGCCAAGTCGGCCCTGGTCGGCTTCAGCCGGCAGCTGGCCGCCGAGGCCGGGCCGCAGGGCGTGCGCGTCAACTGCGTCGCGCCCGGCCTGGTGCACCCGACCGAGGGCAGCGCCGGCACCCGCGCGTCGTTCCGCGAGGCGCTGATGGCGGCCACGCCGCTGCGCCGGCTGGCCCGGCCCGACGACGTGGCCGGCCCGGTGCTGTTCCTGGCGTCGCCGCTCGCCGGCTTCATGACCGGCCAGGTGCTGTTCGTCGATGGCGGGAGGGTGATGCGATGAACGCCGCAACCATGCCCCTGGTGGCGGTGCTCGCCACCGGCTCGACGGTGCCGGAGGTCATGCCGTTCGCGCAGGCCTGCGAAGTGCACGGCGTCCGCGGCCTGGCGCCGGCCGATGCGGCCCGCGCGCTGGCGACCGCGCTGCGTGCCGGTGGTGCGGCGGCGGTGGTCGTCCTGTCCGTCGACCGGATCGATGGCGAAGCCGCCCACTGGCTCGACGCGCAACAGGCCCGCGGCTGGATCCGCGGCGACGACGTCCCGACCTTCGCGCAGGCCTGGGGAGCCGCGCTGGCGCAGGGACACGTGCCGGCCGACGCCGCGCTGCTGGCCTGGCCGTCGCTGCCCCTGCTGTCCTGGGGCGACCAGGGGGCGCCGGCGGCGCAGGCGGCCATGCCGGCGCGCGAGCCGCTCGGCCTGTACGCCATCGTCGACAGCACGGCCCGGCTGCGCCAGGTGCTGCAGGCGGGCGTTCGCACCGTGCAGCTGCGCGTCAAGCGCCCGGCCGACGCGGATGCGGCCTGGGACAACGCCTTGCGCCCTACGTTGGGCGAGGGCCTTGCGCTGGCACGCGACGCCGGTGCCACGCTGTTCATCAACGACCACTGGCGCCTGGCGGCCGAGTTCGGCGCCGCGGCGGTCCATCTCGGGCAGGAAGACCTGCTGGCGCTGGGCGAGGCCGGCCGGGCCGAGCTGCGTGCCAGCGGCGTCGCCCTGGGCATCAGCTCGCATGCGATGTGGGAGCTGGCCCGCGCCCGCGCGCTGGCGCCGCGCTATGTCGCCTGCGGGCCCGTGTGGCCGACCACCACCAAGGACATGCCGTGGCGGCCGCAGGGCCTGGACAACCTGGCCTGGTGGTGCCGCGCGGCCCGGGCGCCGGTCGTCGCCATCGGTGGCATCCTCACCGCCGAGCAGGTCCGGCTCACCGCCCGGGCCGGCGCCGACGGCGTGTGCGTGCTGCGCGGCCTCGGCGCCGACCCGCGCCAGGTCGTGCCGGCCTTGCAGGAGGCGTTCGCGACCGGTCATGCCGAGGCGGCGGCCACGCCGGTGCCGGCCCGGCCGCACCCGACGCTGGGAGCGCTCGCATGACCTCGCTGCGTTCCCTGCGCATCGGCATCGCCGGCGCCGGCCTGCTGGGCCGGCTGCTGGCGTTCACGCTCGCACGCGCCGGCCACGCGGTGCACGTGCACGATCCCGCCCCGGGCCCGGACGGGCGCGGGGCGGCCGGCTGGACAGCGGCCGGCATGCTCAGTCCGCTGGCCGAACTCGAGACGGCCGACGACCGCGTGTTTCGCTGGGGCCTGCGCTCCATCGAGCTGTGGCCGGCCATCCTGCGCGGGCTGCCGCAGCCGGTGGAGTTCGCGCTCGACGGCAGCCTGCTGGTCGCGCACCGCGAGGACGCCGGCGCGGCGCGCCGCGTGCTGGACCTGCTGGCCCGCAAATTGCCGGCAGGACACGAGGCCGAGCCCCTCACGGCCGGCGACCTCGCCGGCCTGGAGCCGTCGCTGCGCGCCGGCCCGCAAGCCTGGCTGCTGCGCGGCGAGGGCCGCATCCACACCGTGCAGGCCATGCAGGCCCTGGTGGCCGGCGCTCCCTCGGCGCACTGGCACTGGTCGTCGCCGGTCGACGCGGTCGAGCCGGGCTGCCTGCACCTGGGCGGCCGGCGCGAGCCGTACGACTGGGTGTTCGACGTGCGCGGGCTGGGCGCGCGCCCGCAGCTGCCGGTGCGCGGCGTGCGCGGCGAGATCTTCTGGCTGCAGGCGCCGGGCGTGGAACTGCGCCGGCCGGTGCGCCTGCTGCATGCGCGCCACCGTGTCTACCTGGTGCCGCGCGCGCCCGACATCGTGGTCGTGGGGGCCAGCGAGATCGAGAGCGAGGACCGCTCGCCGGTCTCGGTGCGCAGCACGGTCGAACTGCTCGCGGCCGCCCACAGCATCGTGCCGGCGCTGGCGGAAGCCCGGATCGTGCACTCGGAAAGCAACCTGCGTCCCGCCTTGCCCGACAACCAGCCCGTGCTCGACTCGCAGCCGGGCCTCACCCGCATCAACGGGCTGTTCCGCCACGGCTGGCTCATCGCGCCCGGCCTGGTGGAGACCGCCCTGGAGTCCCTCGCATGATCGCCATCCAGTTGAACAAGGATCGCCTGGAGCTCGACGACGGCGCCACGCTGGCCACCCTCGTCACCCTGCTCGACAAGCCACCGGCCTCGCTGGCCACCGCCGTCAACGGCGACTTCGTCCCGCGCGACCTGCGCGAGCGGCATCCCCTGCGCGACGGCGACGTCGTGCTGACCTTCGAACCCATCACCGGAGGCTGATCCCATGGCCTTTTCCATCGGCGGCGCCACGCTCGAGAGCCGCTTCTTCCTGGGCACCGCCAGCTACCCCTCGCCCGAGGTGCTGGGCGATGCCATCCGTGCCGCCGGCACCCAGGTGGTCACCGTCGGCCTGCGCCGCCAGCTCTCGGGTGGCGCCGGCGCCGGCGACTTCTACCGCATGGTGCGCGACAGCGGCGCCCACCTGCTGCCCAACACGGCCGGCTGCACCACCGCGCGCGAGGCCGTCACGCTGGCGCGCATGGCGCGCGAGATGTTCGGCACGCACTGGATCAAGCTCGAGGTGGTGGGCGACGAGTACACCCTGCAGCCCGATCCCTGGGAGCTGGTCGAGGCCGCACGCGAGCTGGCCCGGGACGGCTTCGAGGTGTTCCCGTATTGCACCGACGACCTCGTCACCTGCAACCGCCTGCTCGACGCCGGCTGCAGGATCCTCATGCCCTGGGGCGCGCCCATCGGGTCCGGACAGGGCCTGCTGAACCCCACCGCCTTGCGCACGCTGCGCGCCCGCCTGCCCGACGTGCCGCTGGTGGTCGACGCCGGCATCGGCTCGCCGCGCGATGCGGTGCAGGCGATGGAACTGGGTTACGACGCCGTGCTGGTGAATTCGGCCGTGGCGCTGGCACACGACCCGGTGACCATGGCGCGCGCGTTCAGGCTGGCCATCGAGGGCGGCCGCCTGGCGTACGAGGGCGGCATCATGGCCAAGCAGGACATGGCGGTGGCGACCACGCCGGTGACGGGACGGCCGTTCGTGCTCTGACGGGGCTGCGCTTCCGTTCGCACTCCGTCCGTCGCGTCGTGTCGGAGGGTTACGTCCGATACACCTCGGCTGGCCGGGCGAGGTTGGCAGGGGAGCTGGGGCGTGCTTAGACTGGCCAACGGCCGCCGAGCGCGCGGCCATCCATCTTTCCCCGACAGGAGCGTGTGCATGAGCGAATCCACCTTCGACTGCTGGTGCCGGACCGTCGCACCCCTGGCTGCCGCTGCCAGCTTGCTGGTGCTGGCAGGGGCCGCATCCGGCCAGACCCGGCAGGCCGACGAGCGCCAGGCCGGCAGGCAGGCGAACCAGGCCGCCAAGCACGAAGCCCGCACGACCAAGATCGATTGCCGGCAGGAGAACCAGAAGAGCAACGCCGAGTGCCGCCAGGACAAGCGCGACACCAAGCAAGGCGGCCGCCAGGCGAAGCGGGACATCAAGTACTGAGGCACGGCGGCGCTGCTCGCCGCCAAGGGTCGCGCGTCGATCCTGCAGGCAGGAAAAAGCCACCCGAAGGTGGCTTGCATCAACCCGACCGGTGAACGCCAGGCCCACGGGGCCGAGCGGGCCGCTGTTCAGTCGAACACCGGCGATTCCACGCCCAGCACCTTGTGCAGCCTGGGCGACGTCGTCGTGTACTGCAGGTGGATCTTGCCCTTCTCGGGGAAGACGATCGGCGCCGCGCCGAAGGCGGCCAGGGCGCACTCGTGGAAGCCCGACAGGATGAGCTTCTTCTTGCCGGGGTAGGTGTTGATGTCGCCCACCGCGAAGATGCCCGGCACATTGGTGGAGAACTTCTCGGTGTCCACCACCAGCTGCTTGCGCTCGATCTCGAGGCCCCAGTCGGCGATGGGGCCGAGCTTGGGCGACAGGCCGAAGAACACCAGCAGCACGTCCAGCGGCACCACGCGGGTCACGCCGTCCGAGCCGGTGACCTTGGCGCCGGTGAGGCGGCCGTCCTTTTCCTCGTAGCCGGTGACCTGGCCGACGAGGAACTGCATCTCGTGGTTCTCGCACAGCTCGTGCATCCTGGCCACGGAAGCCGGCGCGGCCTGGAAGCCGTCGCGGCGGTGGATCAGGATCACGCTCTCGGCCTTGTTCGGGCCCTCGCCCGCGAAGTTCAAGGCCCAGTCCAGCGCGGAGTCGCCGCCACCGACGATCACCAGGTTCCTCCCCGCGAAATCGGCCGGGTTCTTCACCCGGTAGAACAGCTGCGTGCCGTCGAACTTGTCGAGGCCGTCGACCTTCAGCAGGCGCGGCTCGAAGGCGCCCACGCCGGCGGCGATGAAGATCGTGCGGGTAAGGAACCGGGTGCCACGCGAGGTCTCGACCCAGAAGCGGCCGTCCTCCTGGCGCTCGACCACCGTGACGGTCTGGCCCAGGTGGAAGGTGGCGCCGAACGGCTCGATCTGCTTGAGCAGCGCGTCGGTCAGCTCCTGGCCGGTGCACACCGGGACGGCGGGGATGTCGTAGATGGGCTTGTCGGGATACAGCTCGACCGGCTGACCGCCGGGGTAGGCGAGCGAGTCGATGACGTGGGCCTTGATCTCCAGCAGGCCGAGCTCGAACACCTGGAACAGCCCGACCGGGCCCGCGCCGATGATGACGGCGTCGGTCTCGATCGGCCCGTCGTGCGCGGCGGCGGTCTTGATCACTTCTTGGTCGAGTTGCGGATCCATCGTTCGGTCAGCGGACGAGCTCGGACAGCTTGCCCGGCTTGTCTTTCCATTCCTCTGCATCGTCCAGGGCCGGCTTGCGCTTGGTGATGCTCTTCCAGCCGGTCGCCTGGGCCAGCTCGACGTTCAGTTTGATGAAGCCGACCTGGTCGGCCGGCACGTCCTCTTCGGCGTAGATCGCGTTGACGGGGCACTCGGGGATGCAGACGGCGCAGTCGATGCACTCGTCAGGGTCGATCACCAGCATGTTCGGCCCTTCGCGGAAGCAGTCCACGGGACAGACGTCCACGCAGTCGGTGTACTTGCAGCGAATACATTGTTCGGTGACGACGTGGGTCATGGTCTTCTACGTGGACGCTTGGGGAAAACCCCGAATTTTAGCGGGCGGGGCAGGGCCTGACGGCGGCAGGGACAGCCCTGCCGCATCGTTGGCCGCAGGGGGATCAACGGACGAGAACCGCTCCTGCGGTGCGGTGGCTGGCGGTGTCCACCAGCACCAGTGAACCGGGCCGGCGGGCCTGCGTGTACGGGCGGGTGGCCAGCGGTTCCTGCAACACCAGTTCGACATGGCCGATGGCATTGCGTTCCAGCTGGGTCGCGTCTTCCTCGGCCAGGGTGTGGATGTCCAGCCGGTGCACCACGCGGCGCACCTTGGCCTTGACCCAGCGGTGCCCGTGCAGCGCCCAGTAGGCGCGGCCCGCCACCAGGGGTTCGTCGTCGAGCCAGGCGATGGTGCCGCTGACCTCGCGCACCGCCTCGGGTGCCTCGGGCGCCAGCAGCCAGTCGCCGCGCGAGACGTCGACCTCGCGGTCCAGCACGATGCCGGCGCTGTGGCCGGCGGCCACGTCGCGCGGCCGGCGCACGGTGTCCAGCACCTGGGCGACGACGGCGGTCTGGCCCGAGGGCATGACACGCACCGGCTGGCCGGGCTTCACGGTCCCGGTGGCCACGCGGCCCCAGAACACGCGCCGCCCCTGCGAGGTGTCGGCCGAGCCGGAGAATTTCTCGACCCACTGCACCGGCAAGGCGAAGGCCTGCGCGGTCTCGGCGGCTGCGGCGGGCAGGCTTTCGAGCACCTGCAGCAGCGAGGCACCGGTGTAGCCGGCCCAGCCGGGCGTGGGCTGGACGACGTTGAAGCCCTCCAGCGCCGAGATCGGCACCACGGCGCGGGCGGTGATGCCGGCGGCTTCGCAGAAGGTGGCCAGCGCGCCGGCGATGTTGCGGAAGGCCAGCTCGGGCTGTTCCACGGCGTCGAGCTTGTTGATGGCGAACACCACCGACGGCACGCGCAGCAGGTGCACCAGCAGCGAGTGGCGGCGCGTCTGCGGCAGCAGCGCGAGGCCGGCATCGGCCCAGCGCAGCTTGGTGGCGTCGACCAGCACCACGGCGGCATCGGCGCTGGAGGCGGCCGTCACCATGTTGCGGGTGTACTGCTCGTGCCCGGGCGCGTCGCCGATGATGAACTTGCGCCCGGCGGTGGCGAAGTAGCGATAGGCGACGTCGATCGTGATGCCTTGCTCGCGCTCGGCGGACAGGCCGTCGGTGAGCAGGGCCAGGTCGGTGGCGCCGGCGCGCTGCACGCCCGCCAGCTGGTCCTGCAGGACGGCCTGGCTGTCCACCAGCAGGCGGCCGATGAGGGTGCTCTTGCCGTCGTCGACCGAGCCGCAGGTGATGAACCGCAGGGCGGCGGCGTGCTCCTCGTCCTGGACGGCGGCGAGCACGGCGGGGGAAACGCTGGCGTTCATCAGAAGTAACCGTCCTTCTTGCGCTTCTCCATGGAAGCATCGGATGTCTTGTCGTCCATGCGGGTGGCGCCGCGCTCGCTCACGTCGGCGGTGATGGTCTCGGCCACCACCTCGGTGGCGTTGGCGGCGGGGCTGGCCACGGGGCAGGTGCAGGTGATGTCGCCCACGGTGCGGAAGCGCACGGTGCGGGTGACGACCTGCTCGCCCTCGCGCGGCGGCGTGAGCTGGGTCACCGGCACCAGCAGGCCCTTGCGCTCGACCACCTCGCGCTGGTGCGCGTAATAGATCGAGGGCAGCTCGATCTGCTCGCGCTCGATGTATTGCCAGACGTCCAGCTCGGTCCAGTTGGAGATCGGGAACACGCGAAAGTGCTCGCCCGGGTGGATGCGGGTGTTGAACAGCGTCCACAGTTCGGGCCGCTGGGCCTTGGGCTGCCACTGGCCGAAGCTGTCGCGGTGCGAGAAGATGCGCTCCTTGGCACGTGCCTTCTCCTCGTCGCGCCGCGCGCCGCCGATCAGGGCGTCGAAGCGGAATTCCTCGATCGCCTCCAGCAGCGTCACCGACTGGTGCACGTTGCGCGACTCGCCCGGGTGGGCCAGGCGCACCGTGCCACGCTGCATCGAGTCCTCGACGCTGCGCACCACCAGTTCGGCGCCGAGCTGCTTCGCACGGTAGTCGCGGAAATCGGTCACCTCCGGGAAGTTGTGCCCGGTGTCGATCATCAGCAGCGGGTACGGGATGCGGCCGGCCCCGAAGGCCTTCTCGGCGCACTTGAGCAGCACCAGCGAATCCTTGCCGCCCGAGAACAGCAGGGTGGGGCGTTCGAAGGCGCCCGCCACTTCGCGCAGCACGAAGATGGCTTCCTCCTCGAGCGCATCGAGGTGGCGGTTGGAAAGCTGCGACAGCAGCTGCGGTTCGACGCGGGCGTTCATGCCGCAACTCCTTCGGGGTTCTTCACGTGCAGGCCGCATTCCTTGGCGGCCTCGTCCTCCCACCACCAGCGTCCGGCGCGGAAGTCCTCGCCCAGGGCGATGGCCCGGGTGCAGGGCGCGCAGCCGATGCTGGGATAGAACTGGTCGTGCAGCGGGTGGTAGTCGACCCCATTGCTGGCGATGTAGTGCCAGACGTCGCCCCAGGTCCAGTCGGCCAGCGGGTTGATCTTGGTGCGCGGCTCGCTGGTGTCCACCAGCGGCACCTCGGCGCGCGCGTTCGACTGCTCGCGCCGCAGGCCGGTGATCCAGGCGCGCTGGCCTTCCAGCGCGCGCTGCAGCGGCTCGACCTTGCGGATGTGGCAGCAGCCCTTGCGCAGCTCGATGCTGCGGTACATGGCGTCCTTGCCCTCGCGCTGCACGAACTGGACCACCTGCTCCTGCACCGGCTTCCACACTTCCACCGGCGCGCGCGAGGTGGCCTGCAGGCGCTCCAGCAGCTGCAGGGTCTCGGGGTGCAGCATGCCGGTCTCGAGCACGAACACCGGGATGTCGAGGGCGAGCGCGTTCACCAGGTGCGTGATCACCATGTCCTCCGCGCCCAGGCTGTTGGCCTGCTTGAGTGGCGAGAACTCGGCGGCGGCGCGCACCAGCAGCTGTCGCGTGTCGGCCAGCTTGCGGTCGTAGTCCCTGGATGGCCGTGCGTGGAGGTCGATCGCTCCCATCAGGCCTCCCGCGCGAAGTGCGGGCGCTTGAGCTGCACGTCGCCCTGGTAGAAGGCGGGGAAGCGGTCGAACTGGCGCTGGGCGTGCGCGATGTCCTGGTCCTCGCGCAGCACGGCGGACGAGAAGCCCGAACGCTGCATCTGCACCAGCTGGTCGATCAGCACCGCGCCGGTGGCGCGGATGTCGCCGGCGTAGCCGCGGCGGCGCAGGGTGTAGGCCTGGCTGAACGCGCGGCCGTCGGTGAACTTCGGGAAGTCCAGCTCGACCAGCTGCACCCCGTCCAGGTCGACGGTCTCGACGTCGGCGTCGTTGGTCAGGCGCAGCACGTTGGCGGCGGCGGCCAGGGCCGCGGACTCCTGCGCGGTCAGGATCTTCAGGGTACGCAAGGTCATGCGAGCTCCCGCTCGGTGAAACGGGCCGCGTTGGCGGCGGCCTTGAAGGGGTCGAGCCCGATGCGCCGCACGGTGGCGATGAAGGTCTCGCCCTTGCCGTCGACGGTGATGCGCTCGCGCCGGTAGGTGTCGAGCACGGCCTCGATCACCTCGGGGACCTCGGCGGCGGAGAACGACGGTCCGACCACCTTGCCCGGCACGGCCGGGCCCGACAGGTGCGAGCCGTCGGCGCCGCCCAGCGTGACCTGGTACCACTCCTTGCCGTCCTTGTCGACGCCGAGGATGCCGATGTGGCCGGCATGGTGGTGGCCGCAGCTGTTGATGCAGCCGGAGATGTTCAGGTCGATCTCGCCGATGTCGTGCAGCTCGTCCATGTCCTGGTAGCGCTGCGTGATGGCTTCGGCGATCGGGAGCGAGCGCGCGTTGGCCAGCGAGCAGAAGTCGCCGCCCGGGCAGGCGATCATGTCCGTCAGCAGGCCGATGTTGGCGCGCGCCAGGCCCAGCTTGCGGGCGGCGGCCCACAGCGCCGGCAGGTCGTCCTGGTGCACCCAGGGCAGCAGCAGGTTCTGGCTGTGCGTCACGCGTGCCTCGCCGGATGAGAAGCGGTCGACCAGGTCGGCTGCGGCGGCCAGCTGGTCGGCGTCGGCGTCACCGGGCGCCTGGCCCAGTCGCTTGAACGACAGGGTGACGGAGCGCAGTTGCGGGTTGCGGTGCGGGTGCACGTTGCGCACCAGCCAGCGGTCGTACTCGGGGTCGGCCTCGGCGTCGGCGCGCACGATGTCCAGCATGCGGGCGTCCCTGGAGGCCGGCTTGGCAGCCGGGGCCACGAAGCAGGCGGCCACGCGGTCGTACTCGGCCTGGGTGATGGTGTGCGCGGCGCCGGCGGCGCGGATGCGGCCGAACTCCTCTTCCACCTGGTCGATGTAGCGCTGGCCCTCGGCCTTCACGAGGATCTTGATGCGGGCCTTCCACAGGTTGTCGCGGCGGCCGTAGCGGTTGTAGACCCGGATGCAGGCCTCTACGTAGTTGAGCAGCTGGTTCCAGGGCAGGAACTCGCGCACCACGCTGTTGATGATGGGCGTGCGGCCCATGCCGCCGCCGACCTGGACGCGGAAGCCCAGTTCGCCGGCCGGGTCCTTCAGCAGCTGCAGGCCGATGTCGTACCAGCCCAGCGCCGCGCGGTCTTCCTCGGCGCCGTTGATGGAGATCTTGAACTTGCGCGGCAGGAAGGCGAACTCGGGATGCAGCGTGCTCCACTGGCGCAGGATCTCGGCGAACGGCCGCGGATCGGCGATCTCGTCGGCCGCCACGCCGGCCAGCTCGTCGGTGCAGATGTTGCGGATGGTGTTGCCGCTGGTCTGGATGCCGTGCATGTTCACGCTGGCCAGCAGGTCCATGACGTCGGCGCTCTTGTCCAGCGGGATCCAGTTGAACTGGACATTGGTGCGGGTGGTGAAGTGGCCGTAGCCGGTCTTGAACCGGGTGACCACCGGCGTGCCGCCGGGCACGGGCACCTCGCCCAGGGCGAGCTGCTTCTCCTGCGCGTCGCGCAGCAGGGCGGCATCGGGCTGGTCGTACTCGCGCGCAATGCGCGACAGGGCGCGCAACTGCATGCTGGAGATCTCGCCGTAGGGCACGGCCACGCGCAGCATCGGCGCGTAGCGCTGCAGGTACCAGCCGTTCTGCAGGCGCAGCGGGCGGAAGTCGTCGTCGCTCAGCTGGCCGGCCAGGTTGCGCTCCAGCTGGTCCCGGTACTGCGCCGCGCGCGCACGCACGAACGCCTTGTCGAACTCGGTGTACTGATACATAGGGCCGCAACTGTACGGGAGGGGCATATGGCGACAAACGATTTTTTTCTTCGTCGCTTATGCGGATATGCATATGCGCCAGTACCCCCGCGGGTTTGCGGGCCGTCATGAGCTAATCCCGGATAAGGGCCCGCACGCCCGGCCGCCAGCCCGGCCATAATCCGCCCCGCCAAGGGGGCAGCAGGACACAACCATGGGCCAGCGGGTGTTCGTCAAGGTGGTCGGCTTCGACGACGTGGAGCGCCATGCGCTCAACACGCTCTTCCGCGTGTCCGGCGACAGCGGCAACGGCTTCGCGTTGTGGACGCCCGAGACGCGAGGGGAGCCCGGGCTGGCCCTGATCGACAGCGAGTCCTACGAGGCCAGGGTCGAGTTCGAGTCGCCCCTGAACGACAAGCTCAGGATGGTCTGGGTCGGTCCGCATGCGCCGGCGCGGGCCTGGCGCAGCTTCCAGCGGCCGTTGCGCTGGCCCGAGGTCATCGCCGCGATGGACGAGCTGTTCAGGCCGGTCGAGCCGCTCGATTTCGACCTGGACGTGGCCGAGCCGGCGTCGGGTGTCCGCCGGGCGCTGATCGCCAGCCCCGACCGTGCCGAGCGGCTCTACCTGCGCGCCCGGCTGGCGCTGGCCGGCATCACCCAGGCCGACGAGGCCGAAACCGGTCCGCAAGCCATGGAGCTGGTGCGGAACAACCGCTACCAGGTCGCCTTCATCGACTTCGGGCTTCCCGGCCTGGGCGGCTGGGATCTGGTGCGGCAGGTCACTGCCGCGCAGCCCCGCATCCCGGTGGTGGTGGTCACCAAGGACACCGTGTCGACGCGCGAGCACATGAAGGCGCACGGCAGCGGCGTGGCCCTGATGCTGGCCAAGCCGCCGCATCCGACCAAGATCAAGGCGCTGCTCGAGAAGGTGTGACGCCGGCGTGGCGCCGGGCGTCCAGCGCCGCCGCCAGCCGCACCGGCAGGGGGAGCGGTTCCGCATGCAGCCGGGCCGCC
Source organism: Ramlibacter pinisoli (assembly GCF_009758015.1). NCBI lineage: Bacteria > Pseudomonadati > Pseudomonadota > Betaproteobacteria > Burkholderiales > Comamonadaceae > Ramlibacter > Ramlibacter pinisoli. The sequence continues at coordinate 495,264 of NZ_WSEL01000009.1, read as the reverse complement.
AGCAGCTCGGCGCACAGGGCGGCAAACGTCAGCCCGCGCGATCCCATCGCCGTGCTCACCCACAGGCCCGGCGCCACGTCGCCTACCAGCGGGCGCCGGTCGGCCGAGGCGCAACGCACGCCGCTCCAGGCCCGCACCGTGCCGGCGGCGAATGCGGGCGCCAGCCGATCGGCGGCAGCGGGCAGGAGGGCGCGCAGCCGCGCCAGGTTGGCCTGCTGGTCCTCGGCGCGCGGGGCGGCATCGGCATCGCCCCGGCCGTAGGTGGAGCCGCTGAGCCAGCAGGTGCCGGCCTCCAGCGGCACCTGCGGCAGCAGGTGGCCGTTGCCGTTGACCGGCGCCCCCGCCAGCGGTTCGCCGTCGCCGAGCAGGTCCCAGCTGACCTGGCCGCGCACCGGGTGCAGGGCGGCGAGATCCGGCAGCAGCGCGGCACTGCCGAGCGACGCCGCGACCACCACCAGCGGGGCCTGCGCGATCTGCAGGCCGTCCGCGTCGAGCAGCTGCCACTGCCCACCCGACCGCTCCAGCCCGTGCACCCGCACGCCGCCGCGCCAGCGGATGCCATCGCCGGTGAGCCAGGCCTGGACCAGCCGCCCCGGCTTGATCCAGGCGGCCGCCGGGTGCCACAGCTCGCGCGGGCTGCCCCCGGGCCAGCGCTGCCAGGCGTCGCCCCACGGCCCCAGGTCGGCAGGCGCACGCTCGTCGGCGCCGCGCCGGCGCAGGACGCCGCTGTGGGCCCAGTCCTCTCCCGCACGCAAGCGCAACGCCGCTTCCTGCAGCGTGATGCGCACGCCGCTGCGCGACAGCCGCGCCAGCAGGTTGTCGTCCGGCGAGACATGCGGGGCCAGCAGCCCGGCCGGCAATGCCGAGGCGCCGCTGGCCGGCTGGTGCGCTGCGTCCAGCACGTCGACCTGCCATCCCCGGCGGGCCAGGCTGCTGGCGGCCGCGGCGCCCGCGAGCCCGCCGCCGACGACCACGGCGCGTGACGGCTCGACGGCCGGGCGCTCGGCGCGGCGCAGCTCCCAGGCAGGATCGAAGCGGCCGCGCAGGCATTCGCGCTTGGGCGGCAGCCCGGTCACCTTGTCGAGCACGAAACCGCACTGCTGCAGCTCGCGCCGCACTGCGCCGGCGACGGTCCAGGTGGCCATCGTGGTGCCGCGCCGGCACAGGCGGGCGACGGCTTTGAGCAGCGGCAGGTCCCACATGGCCGGATTGCGCTGCGGGTCGAAGCCGTCGAGGAACACCGAGTCGGCGCTGAATGCCTGCTCGGCCAGCATCGCGCGCGCATCGCCCACGGACAACGTGAGCAGCACCCGGCCGCCCTCGAAACCCATGCGGTGCACGCCCGGCACCAGGCCCCACCACTGCGCCGCCAGCATGCGGGCGAGCGGTTCCAGGTCGGGATGCAGGGCCGCGCTGCGCAGCAGGTCCTCGGCCGCGACGGGGTAGGCCTCGACCGAGGCGAAGTGCAGCACGGTGGGGCGCTGTGGATCGGCCTTCCAGGCGGCCCAGGTCGCGAGGAAGTTCAGCCCCAGGCCGAAGCCGGTCTCCAGCACGCGCCACTGGCGCTGCCCGGCCCACTGCTGCGGCAGCCCGCAGCCGGCCAGGAACACGTGGCGCGCCTGTGCCAGGCCGCCGCTGGTGCTGCGGTAGATGTCGCCGAACCGGGCGTTGTGCGGCGTGCCGTCAGGCGACCACGCGACCGGCTCGGACACGGGCGGCGCTCAGGCGCTGGGCGGCACGTAGCCCTGTGCCACGTCGGCACCGCCGCCGAAGAAGTGCGCTTCCATCTGGCGCTTGAGGTACTCGCGGGCGCGCTGGTCGGCCAGGTTGAGGCGGTTCTCGTTCACCAGCATGGTCTGGTGCTTGAGCCAGGCGGCCCAGGCTTCCTTGCTGACGTTCTCGTACAGGCGCTTGCCCAGCTCGCCGGGGTAGGGGGGGAAATCCAGGCCTTCGGCCTCCCGGCCCAGCTTGATGCATTGAACGGTGCGCGCCACGTGAACGACTCCAGGAATGTGCTTATGCGGATATGCAAGTGAGAACTCCATCGTTCCCCTTTGCGCGGCTCGCCGGAAGAATGCGGCCCGTCAACCACAACGGGCATCGATTTCCATGAGCCTTCGCCGCGACTTTATCAAGATTCCCCTGGCGGCCGCCGCGGCGGCAACGCTGGGCCTGCCCGCCGTGTCGGCCTTTGCACAGCAGCCGGCCGTGACGCTGCTGAACGTGTCGTACGACCCCACGCGCGAGCTGTACGTCGACTACAACCAGGCGTTCGCCAAATACTGGAAGGGCAAGACCGGCCAGGACGTGAGCATCAAGCAGTCGCACGGCGGCTCGGGCAAGCAGGCCCGCTCCATCATCGACGGCCTGGAGGCCGACGTGGCCACGCTGGCCCTGGGCGGCGACACCGACGCGCTGGTGAAGAACGGCGGCTGGGTGAAGGACGGCTGGCAGAAGCGCCTGCCGCTGAATGCCTCGCCGTACACGTCCACCATCATCCTGGTGGTGCGCGAGGGCAACCCCAAGGGCATCAAGGACTGGGACGACCTGGTCAAGCCCGGCATCAGCGTCATCACGCCCAACCCCAAGACCTCGGGCGGCGCGCGCTGGAACTACCTGGCGGCGTGGGAGTTTGCCAAGCGCAAGTACGGCGGCGACGCCAAGGCCAAGGAGTTCGTCGCCAAGCTCTATGGCAACGTGCCCGTCCTGGACACCGGCGCGCGCGGCTCCACCATCACCTTCGCCCAGCGTGCCCAGGGCGACGTGCTGATCGCCTGGGAGAACGAGGCCTTCCTGCTCGAGAAGGAGTTCGGCGCCAAGTTCGACGTCGTGGTGCCCACGCTGTCCATCCTGGCCGAACCCGGCGTCACGGTCGTGGACAGGAACGTTGACAAGCGCGGCACCCGTGCGGTGGCCGAGGAATACCTGAAGTTCCTGTACTCCGAAGAGGGCCAGGACATCATCGGCAAGAACTTCTACCGGCCGGCCGCGTCGCAGAAGGCGCAGGCCAAGTACGCCAGGCAGTTCCCGAAGATCAACCTGTTCACCATCGACCAGGCCTTCGGCGGCTGGGGCAAGGCCGACAAGGAGCACTTCGCCGACGGCGGCAGCTTCGACCAGATCTACACGAGGAAGTGACATCGCGCCGCGCCGCTTGCGGCGCGGGCAATGTCATCCCGGCGAACGCCGGGACCCATCTCCGGGACGAGCCGCACCTGGGCCAGGATCGGGAGATGGATTACGGGTCGAGCCCGCAATGACGGTGATGCGTGAGGGAAGAACGCGTCGTGCCACAGCAGATGTCGTCATGCCGGGCCCGACCCGGCATCCATCTCCGGAACGCCGCTGCACCTGAACCACGGATGGGAGATGGATTGCGGGTCAAGCCCGCAATGACGGCATCGGTGCCCTCGGCGGGCCGCTCAGCGCAGCCCCTGCCACCAGCGCCTGTTCTCGCGCGGCTTGCCGATGGTGAGGACCTCGCCGATCTCGGGCGTGGCGAGCTCCAGGCCCTTGCGCTCGGCGATGGCCGCGGCCCGCTCGAGCGGGTCGCGCCAGCCGTGGAAGGCCATGTCGAAGGTGCTGTTGTGCACCAGGTACAGCACCCGGGCGCCCAGGTCCTCGAAGGCCTGCACGGTCTCCTCCGGGGCCATGTGCACCGAGGGCCAGTAGCCGTCGTAGGCGCCGTTCTCCATCAGCGCCAGGTCGAAGCCGCCCAGGCGGCGCCCGATCTCGCGAAAGCCCGGGAAGTAGCCCGAGTCGCCGCTGTAGAAGATCTTCTGCCCGCCGCTCTGGATCGACCACGACGCCCACAGCGTGCTGTTGCGGTCGAACGGGGTGCGGCCGGAAAAGTGCTGCGCCGGCGCGGCGGTGAGCACGATGTCGCCGTAGCTGCCTTCCTGCCACCAGTCGAATTCCTCGATGCGGTCGGCCTCGACGCCCATGGCCACCAGGCGCGCCCCCACGCCCAGCGGCACGAAGTAGCGCTGCACGCGCCCGATCAGCGCGCGGATGGTCGGCCGGTCCAGGTGGTCGTAGTGGTCGTGCGAGAGGATCAGGCCTTCGATGGGCGGCAGTTCCGTCGCGGCCAGCGGCGGAGGATGGAAGCGCTGGGGCCCGGCCCAGCTGAGTGGCGAGGCGCGCGGGCCGAACACCGGATCGATCAGCCAGTAGCGCCCGCGCAGCTTGAGCAGGTGCGACGAGTGGCCGAGCCGCACGACATGGTTGGCGTCGGTGTCCAGCGCCTCCAGCGCGGCGCGATCGAGCGGGCGCAGCGGAATCGGGTCGACCGGCACCGTGCCCTCGGGCTTGCCGGCGAAGAGGAAGCGGCTCCAGATGTCCCAGCTGCCGCGGCTGGGCAGCGCATCGGGATTGGGCGCGTTGCGGAAGGTGCAATCCTGCGCCACGAATTGCGGCGAGCGGGCCAGGCGCGGATCGCATGCGCCATCCACGAAGCCCGCCAGTCCGCCCAGCAAGGCAACCAGCGACAGGCGCAACCAGCGCAGGACGCTCATCGCGCCCCACCCGTGCAGCCGTCGGTGGAGGCGGTGGCAACGAGCCGCGCGAGGCCGCGTGCGGGCATGGTGGAAGCGCCGTGGGCGCCCGGGTGGAGGGGGCCCGAGCATAGGGCAAGCGCCGCCGGCCTGTCGGGCCGGCGGCGCTGCGTGGGGTGCGGCCTCAGGCCGCGTCGACGTACTGCGGCTCCTGTGCCGTGTCGAGCGCGACTTCGATCTGCGCCTGGGCGGCATCGAGTGCCTGCTGCTTCGCGGCCTCGCCCATCGCCACGCCCTCGGCGCGCACGATGCGCACGTCGGTGATGCCGAAGAACCCGAACACCGCCTTCAGGTAGCTCTCCTGGTGGTCGAGCGCCGCCAGGGCCGGGTTGGTCGAGTACATGCCGCCCCGGCTGGATGCGACGATCACCGTCTTGCCGCCGGCCAGGCCCTGCGGTCCCTGCGCGGTGTAGGTGAAGGTGCGGCCGGCCTGGGCCACTCGGTCGATCCAGGCCTTCAGCTGGCTCGGGACGCCGAAGTTGTACATCGGCGCACCGACCACCACCACGTCGGCAGCCAGGAACTGGCTCACCAGCCGCTCCGACAGGGCGTTCTCGCGCCGCTGGGCGTCGGTCAGCCCTTCGGCGCCGAGGCCCAGGCGAAAGCCGAGCGAGTCCTGGTCGAGGTGGCTGGGGGCGTCCACCGCCAGGTCCAGGTACTCGACCACGGTCGACGGGTTGGCGGCCTGCCACTGCTCGACGACGCTGGCGCTGAGCTGGCGCGACACGGAGTTGCCGGCGAGGGGGCTGGAATCGATGTGGAGCAGCTTCATGGTGGGGTCCTTCCTTGAACAGTGTTTGCCGATGGAAAGATTGTGGGCATGAAGCGAATCGTTGATAAGACGGCCAATCCGCGATAGATTGTTCTAACAGTGGAACGACGATGCGCGACCTGAACGACATGCTCTTCTTTGCCGAGGTGGTCGACCGCGGCGGCTTCGCCGCCGCCGGCCGCGCCCTGGGCATCCCGAAATCGCGTCTGTCGCGCCGGGTGGCCGACCTGGAGGCGCACCTCGGCGTGCGCCTGCTGCAGCGCACCACCCGCAAGCTGTCCCTGACCGAAGCCGGCGAGCAGTTCCACCGCCATTGCGTCGCCATGCGCGAGCAGGCCGAAGCGGCCGAGGAAGCGGTGGCGGTGGTCCATGGCGAGCCGCGCGGCACCATCCGTGTCACCTGTCCGGTGACGCTGGCGCAGACCATGGTCGGCGCGGTGCTGCCGCTGTTCCTGGAGCGGCACCCGCAGGTGCGCCTGGACATGCAGGTCACCAACCGCGTGGTCGACCTGGTGCAGGAGGGCGTCGACGTGGCGCTGCGGGTGCGCCAGAGCGTCGACGACAGCGGCAGCCTGGTGGTCAAGAAGCTCAGCCGCACCTGGAGCTGGCTGCTGGCCACCCCGGGCCTGCTCGACCGGTTGGGCCGGCCGCACGGCATCGAGGACCTGGCCCGGCTGCCCACGGTCGCGATGTCGGCGGCCGACGGGCGCGCCTCCTGGCGCCTGCTGGGCCCGGGCGGTCGCGAGCACGACCTGCAGCACCGGCCCCTGCACACGGCCGACGACCTGCTGGCGCTCAAGTACCTCGCGCTGCAGGGACTGGGCATGTCCGTGCTGCCCGACTACATGTGCGCGCGCGACGTGCGCGAAGGGCGGCTCGAGCACGTGCTGCCCGGGTGGATGCCGCCGGCGGGCGTGGTGCATGCGGTGTTTCCGTCCCGGCGCGGAATGGTGCCGGCGGTGCGCCGCTTCCTCGACTTTCTCGGCGAGCACCTCACCGAGGAGGCGTTCCGCCAGGAGTGCCCCTGATCCTGCTCAGGCGACGGGTTCGGCGGCCGCCGCCATCGCCTGTGCGTAGACCTCGAGGTAGCGCCGCGCGCTGGCGTCCCAGCCGAACGGGCGCGCCATGCCGTTGGCCTGGATGCGACGCCAGCGTGCCGGGTCCTGCCAGGCCTGGCGCACCCGGCCCAGGGCCTCGGCGAAGCCGGCAGCGTCCGCCGAGCGCATGACGAAGCCGGTGCCGCCTTTGGGATCGTCGTCGGCGTCGACGACCGAGTCGACCAGGCCGCCGGTGGCATTCACCAGTGGCGGCGTGCCGTAGGCCTGGCTGTACATCTGGTTCAGGCCACAGGGCTCGAAGCGCGAGGGCATGAGGAAGCAGTCGGCGCCGGCCTCGATGCGGTGGGCCAGCTGCTCGTTGAAGCCCAGCGTCACGTGCACCTGGCGCGGCGCGCGCGCGGCCGCGTCGCGCAGCGCGGCCTGCAGCGCTGGGTCGCCCAGGCCGAGCACGGCAAGCTGGCCGCCGCCGGCCAGCACGGCGTCGAGGTTCTGCAGCACCAGGTCGATGCCCTTCTGCGAGGTCAGGCGGCTGACCACGCCGAACAGCGGCGCCTGCGGCGCGGCGGCCAGCCCGAGCTGGGCCTGCAGGCCGGCCTTGTTGCGCGCCTTGGCGGCCAGGTCGCCGGCGCTGAAGTGGTGCAGCAGTTGCACATCGGAGGCGGGATTCCAGGCCGCCGTGTCGATCCCGTTCAGGATGCCGGTGAGGTGCGCCGAGCGCGCCCGCAGCACGCCGTCCAGGCCGACGCCGAACGCCGGCGTCTGGATCTCGCGCGCGTAGGTCGGGCTGACGGTGGTGATCGCGTCGGCGAACTGCAGGCCGGCCTTGAGCATCGACAGCTGGCCCCAGAACTCCACGCCGTCGATGCCGCGCCAGATGCCGGGAATGCCCAGCCGGTCGGCGTTGTCCATCGCGAACGTGCCCTGGAAGGCCATGTTGTGGATGGTCATGACGCTGGCGGCCATCGGCTGCCGCGGCGCCAGCTCGCGCGCCTGCCGCAGGTAAAGCGGCGCGAGGCCGCACGGCCAGTCGTTGGCGTGCACGATGTCGGCCCTCCAGTCGCCCAGCGGACTGGCCGGCGTGCCGAGGAGGGCGGCGATGCGGCCGAGGAAGCCGAACCGCAGCACGTTGTCGTGGTAGTCGGCCCCGCCGGCGTCGACGTACGGGCCGCCGGCGCGCTGGTAGAGCGAGGGCGCGGCCAGCAGCAGCAGCGTGACCCCGTTGTCGGCCTTCACCGGCAGCAACTGCGCCGCCGGCCAGGGGCCCCGGGCGGGCAGGTCGACGCCATCGCCGAGCTCGCCGCTCACCCGCATGCCGCGGTAGGCCGGCAGCAGCACGCGCACGTCGTGGCCCAGCGCAGCCAGGGCCGCCGGCAGTGCCCCGCTCACGTCGCCCAGGCCGCCGGTCTTCACCCAGGGCGCGCACTCGGGGGTGGCGAACAGGATCTTCATGCCTCGGCCTCCTCGGCCACGAGCACCGCGAACGGCAGGCCGGCGGCGCCGGAGAACACGGCGTCGAGCTGCAGGGCGCCGGACTCGGCCGGTGCGTGCAGGTCCTGGCCGGTGAACCAGTGGCGCCAGCGCGACCAGCGGCGCAGCATCGCCCACTCGCCCAGGCGCAGCTGGGTGCGGCTCCAGGCCGTGGGCGTCCAGCGCGCCTCGTCGCCGCCGCACAACGTCCAGGCCAGCCGCGCCGCCACCACGACCACGGCGCGCGAGCCCAGCGTGCGGGCGAACGCGAGCGCGTGGTCGGCCGCCTCGCCCTCGACCGGCAGCGGCTGGTACAGGCCGTCGCGGAACAGGTCGGGCCAGCGCTGGCGCAGCTGCAGCAGCCGCCACGTCACCAGCTGCTTGACGCGCCCGTCGGCCGCCTGGGCCTGCAACTGCTGCCACTGCAGCGTGGACGGGAGGCCGCCGGCGCACTGCGCCTGCAGCTCGGCCAGCGAGCGGGACAGCTTGCCGAAGTCCACCGGCCGCCGATTGTCGGGATCGACCAGGCTGAAGTTCCACTGCTCGCAGCCCTGGTACAGGTCAGGCACGCCGGGCACGGTGAACTTCAGCGCCACCTGCGCCAAGCTGTTGCGGAAGCCCCAGGGCGCCAGCCGGATCGTGAAGCGTTGCAGCTCGTCGACGAAGGGATTGGGCTGGCCGGGCCGCAGCACGGCGTCGACGTAGCGCGCCAGCGCATCCTCGTAGGCCTGGTCGGGGCAGACCCAGCTGGTGTGGCGCTTGGCCTCGCGCACCGCCTTGCGCATGTACTCCTGCACGCGCCGGCGCAGGTCCTCGCGCTCCTGCGCGTGCGGCAGCTGCACCGGCCACAGCCCGACCAGCGTCTGGAACAGCAGCCAGATGTCGTTGCGCGAGGGCGCGATGCCGGCGTCGGTCTCGCCCAGGTACAGCTCGGCCCAGCCGGCCCAGCGCTGCAGCGCCTCGGCCCACGGCTGCGGCACCTCCGACAGCACGTCGATGCGGGCGCGCAGGTCCTCGCCGCGCTTGCTGTCGTGGGTTGAAGTGGCCAGCAGGCACTGCGGGCGGTGCCGCGCGCGCGCCTGGTTGGAGCCGTGGAAGGCGGCCACCGAGATGCCGTAGCTGGCCGGCTCGCCGCCCACCTCGTTGAGCGAGGTCAGGCGCAGGTAGCGGTAGAAGGCGGTGTCCTCGACCGCCTTGGCCATCACCGGTGCGGTGAACTGCTGCCAGCGGGCCAGGAAGCGGGTGCGCTGGTCGGCCGGCACGTCGGAGGCTTCGCCTTCGCCGAGCAGCACCTCGCGCACATGGTCCAGCACGCCGGCTTCCGAGCCGCCCAACCGGCGCTTGGCCGAAGCGACGGCCCAGTCGATGTGGCGCCGGTCGGCCGGACTCGGGTTCTCGCCCACCCGCAGGTAGGTGCGGTAGACCGGGAAGCCGGCCGCGATCTCGGCCAGCGCCAGCCGCAGGCGGTTGCGGGTGAAGTCGCAGCGGCGCCGGTTGGCGCGCGAGATGCGGTAGATCGCCTCCACCAGCCAGTTCAGCTCGGAGAACAGCGAGGTGCCGATGATCAGCCGCTTGCACTGGTAGGCGATCTCGCCGAAGTCCTCGTGCTCGTCGGTGAACTGCCGGTAGGCGCGGTCCAGCGCGCCGACCTGGCGCGTATCGACGAACAGCCCGTTGACCAGGTTGCCGAAGCGGTAGCCGGTGTCGCCGTGCACCGGCCACAGGTGCGACAGCGGCTCGTGCTCGGCCAGGATCTTCTCGACCACCAGGTACAGCGCGCGCGGCTCGCGCCCGGCCACCTCGGCCTGCCGCGCGAAGCGGGCCTGCAGCCGCTGGAAGTACTGCTGCGGGTCCGACAGGCCGTCCGGGTGGTCGATGCGCAGCGCATCCAGGTGGCCGTCCTGCAGCCACTGCAGCACGCGGGCGTGGGTGGCCTCGAACACCTCCTGCCGCTCCATGCGCAGCGCGGCCAGCGTGTTGACGTCGAAGAAGCGGCGGTAGTTCACGTCGTCGCTGGCCACGTGCCAGTCGGCCAGCCGGTAGGCCTGGCGCGACACCAGCCGGTCGAGCAGGTCGAAGCTGGCCGGCTCGCCGGGCTGGCCGTTCAGGCGCTGCACGCAGCTGTCGATCCAGTGCGCCAGCCAGTCGTTGCGGGACACCAGGCGGGCGAGCTGGCGCTTGTAGATGGCGGCGTCGCGCACGCGGGCGCGGCGCTGCTCGTCGTCCTGGCTGTCGCGCGCGGGCAGGCGCTCGAACGACGCCAGCACCGACGCCACCACGGCATGGCTGTCGCTCTCGGCCTCGTCCTGCGCCGGCGGTGCCGGCAGCACGGACAGGATGTCCGGGTAGGTCGCCGGGTCGATCGGGAAGCGGTGGTCCCAGTAGCGCAGGCCGAACTCGCCCGTCTCGGCGGCGAAGGTCAGCTGCAGCTCGCCCGATTCGAGGATGCGGCCGTACTGGTCGCCCAGCACCGGCAGCAGCACCCGGCCGCGCATCTCGGGCGCCGAGGGCGCCCATTCGATGTCGAAGGTGTGCGCGTGGGCCGAGGCCTGGCCGTGCTCCAGCACCTCCAGCCACCACGCGTTGTCGGCCTCCAGCACGCCCATGTGGTTGGGCACCAGGTCCAGCATCTGGCCCATGCCATGGCGCCGCAGTGCATGGCACAGGCGCTCGAAGTCGCGCTCGTCGCCCACCTCGGGGTTGAGCGCCGTGTGGTCGATGATGTCGTAGCCGTGCGTGCTGCCCGGCCGCGCCCGCAGGTAGGGGCTGCTGTACAGGTGGCTGATGCCCAGCTGGTGCAGGTAGGGCACCGCCTCGGTCACGTCGGCGAAGCTGCAGCCCTCGTGGAACTGCACCCGGTAGGTGGCGACCGGGATGCGCGCCGTGGCCAGGTCGGGCAACTCGGTGGGGCCGACGTCGGGGGCCGGGCCGCTGCGCTCGGCCCGCAGCACGGCCGCCACGGCGGCGAAGCGCTCGTCGGCCGCCAGGTCCTCGACGGCGACCGCGATCTTGCGGCGCCAGTTGGGGAATCGGTCCTCGGTGGTGCCCGGCACGTTGACCTGCAGCAGCTGGCCGGTGACGTCCTCCAGCTGCACGCCGACCAGCCAGCAGGGGGTGCGGGCGAGGAAGGCATAGACCGCGGCGGTGAAGGCCGGCGTGGCATCGGGCACCGAAGTCGGTTGCGTGCTGGTGTCGGGCGGCAGCAGGTCCTGGTGCTGCAGCGCGATCAGCAGCCGTGCCCGGTCCTGCGCGCGCGCGATCACGGCCTGGTCCTGCGCGGGGCCGTCCGGGAACAGGTTCAGCTTGCCCAGCAGTTCCAGGTCCTCGCCCAGCCAGAAGCCGCGCAGGGTCGGCAGGTCGTGCGTGCTGACCACCGCCAGCGCCTGCGGCTGCCAGTCGCTGGGTGCCCGGAAGCTGCCGTCCTCGCCGCGCTCGAACAGCAGCGGCCGGTACGACAGCAGGGTGCGCTCGCGCATCGCCTCGCGCATTGCCGGCGCCACGTTGCCCAGGTCCTCGCCGATGACCATGCACTGGTGGCGGTGGCTTTCCAGCGCCAGGATGCCCAGCAGGTCGGCCAGCGGGTAGCTGACGTAGGTGCCGCCCTGGCCGCCGATCCAGAACAGGCGCATCAGCGCCATCACGTGGTCCATGCGCAGCGCGCCGCTGTGCCGCATGTTGGCACGCAGGGTCTCGATGAAGGGCTGGTAGCGCGCGGCCTTCAGCTGCACCGGGTTGAGCGGCGGCAGGCCCCAGTCCTGCCCCAGCGCGTTCAGCGGATCGGGTGGCGCCCCCACGTGCATCCCCAGCGCATAGAGCGACGGCTGGACCCAGGTCTCGGCGCCACCCTCGTTCACGCCGACGGCGAGGTCGCAGTACAGGCCCAGGCCCATGCCGCGCGAGCGCGCGTAGCGCTGCACCGATTCCAGCTGCACCTCGGCCAGCCACTGCAGCCAGAAGCGGAACTGGATCGCCGAGGCGTGGGTCCGGCGGAACTCCTGGACGGCCTCGCCCTGCGGATCCCGGTAGGCCTCCGGCCAGGCCGGCCAGCCCCACACGCCCGGGTCCTGTGCGAACAGGTGGCCTTGCAGGGCTTCGAACAGCGCGTGCTGGCCCAGCGTGGACTCGCGCTCCTGCATGAAGCGCGCGAAGTGCGCTCCGCGCGAGCGGTCGGGGTGCAGCTCGTGCTGCTCGAAATGCCGCCACAGCGCCAGCAGCATCTCCTCCTTGGCGGCGGCGACGCCCGGGTAGTCGACCATCTCGGCGTCGCGCAGCCGCCGCAGCCGGTCCTGGAACTCCTCGCCGTGCAGCTTGCGGCTGGCTTCCTCGCTGCCCGCCAGTTCGGCCAGCGCCTGCACGTCGATGTAGATGGGATTGAGCGCCATCCGGCTGGACGGGCTGTAGGGGCTCGCCACCTCCGGCCGGTGCGGGAACAGCGCATGCAGCGGCGACAGGCCGATGAACGAGGCGCCCTGGCGCGCGGCCGTGTCGACCAGCCGGCGCAGGTCGCCGAAGTCGCCGATGCCCCAGTTGCGCGATGAGCGCAGGGCGTACAGCTGGATGGTGCAGCCCCACCAGCGCTGGCCGCCGAGCAGCGCGTCGGGGGCCCAGCAGCGGCGCGGCGCCACCACCACCAGGCAACGCGCGGCTGCGTCGCCGTCGACCGTCAGCTGCCAGTAGCCGGTGGCCAGCGAGGGCGGCAGGTCGATGACCCAGCTGTCGCCGTGGCGCTCCACGGCGCCGCTGTAGCCGGCAGCCGACGCCTGCTCGGGCGCGAGCCGCCAGCCGGTGGCCGGTGCGGGGGCGCGCCAGGCGAGGCGGATGGGATCGCCCTCGAGCGCCACCTGCACGGGCGGCAGGGACTCGTCGCCGGTCGGCGGCGTCCGGTGCAGGCCCATGCTCGTGAGGGCCTGCGCCAGCACTTCGGGCGCCACCTGCTTGTCCTCGCCCCAGAAGGAGTGGTAGCGCAGCGCCACGCCGTGGCGCTCGGCCTGCTGCGCAAGGTCGGTCTCGTCCTGGTCGAGGCTCATGGGAGGGCGCGGGATGTCATTGCGTGATGTCGGGTCCGATGCGCCAGCGCGCCGCCCACGCGGGCCAGGTCGCGGCGGAGGCGTCCGCGGGCCAGCGGTGCCGGAACACGTCCTGCGCCTCGACGGGGCCGGGCCGTTGCGGGGGGGCCTGCAGCGCCTCGCCGCCGAGGTTGATGTCCAGGGCGAGCACCTGGCCGTCGGCGTAACGCCACTGCACGGCGATGCCGGTCGGGCCGACGCGCTGGGCGGTGTGCTGGCCGGTCAGCAGCTGGTCATGGCGCGGCGCGATCCAGCGCCTGCGCGCCGCCAGTGCCTCGCGCACCATGGCCAGCCAGGCCTGTCCCTGCGGGCTGGACCGCTCGGCGGGATCGGGACGGCTGGCGTCGAAGGTCGCGGCGCTGCACGGGTCGGGCAGCGGCAGCGGCCGGCCGTCGACGGTCTTGCTGACATGCCCGAACTCGCGCCGGCGGCCTTCCTGCACCGCCTTCTTCAGGTCGCCCTCCCAGTCGGCGAAGTACAGCCAGGGATGGGTGCTGCCGAATTCCTCGCCCAGGAACAGCATGGGCACTGCCGGCGTGAGCAGGGCCAGCAGCGTGGCGAGCGGGGCGGCGTCCGGTCCGGCCAGCACGGCGAGCCGCTCGCCGAACGCGCGGTTGCCCACCTGGTCGTGGTTGTGGGCGAAATTGACCAGCGTGCCGAGCGGGATCGCCGGCGTGGCGCGCGGTGTCTCGCGGGCGCCGCCGGGCTTGCGCCGGCTGTCCTCGAACAGCATGCCGTGCGTGAGGCAGCGCGCCAGCAGGTCCAGCGGCTGCTCGGCCGGCGTGCCGCCATAGTCGTGGTAGTAGCCGCCGGTCTCGCCGGTCAGCGCGACGTGCAGCGCATGGTGGAAGTCGTCGTTCCACTGCGCGTCGTAGCGGCCGGCAACCGGCGTGGTGGCCAGCCGTTGGTGCTGGTTGTTCTCGTTCTCCAGCACCAGGTGGACCTGGCGGCCCGCCGTCGCCGCGCGCACCCGCGCCGACAGCTCCTCGAGCACGTGCGGGCGGCTGTCGTCCGCGATCGCATGCACGGCATCCAGCCGCAGGCCGTCGAACCGGTACTCGGTGGTCCAGTGCACCGCGTTGCGGATGAAGAATTCGCGCACCCAGCGGCTGCCGGGGCCGTCGAAGTTGATCGCCGCGCCCCAGGGGCTGCTGCGCGTGCGCGAGAAGAACTGCGGCGCGTAGCGGTGGAGGTAGTTGCCTTCCGGCCCGAAGTGGTTGTAGACGACGTCCAGGAACACCATCAGGCCCAGCCGGTGCGCCTGCTGGATGAAGGCCTTGAGCTCCTGCGGCGTGCCGTACGCGGCATGCGGCGCGAACGGCAGCACGCCGTCGTAGCCCCAGCCGAAGCGGCCCGGGAAGGCGGCCAGCGGCATCAGCTCGATGGCGGTGATGCCCAGCGCGGCCAGCTCCGGCAGCCGCGCCGCGGCGGCATCGAAGGTGCCCTCGGGCGTGAACGCGCCCAGGTGCAGTTCGTACAGCACGACGTCGCGCCACGGGCGGCCGCTCCAGCCGGCGTCCCAGGCGAACGCCTGCGGGTCGACCACCATGCTGGGCTGGTGGACGCCGTGCGGGTTGCAGCGCGAGGCCGGGTCCGGGACCATGAGCTCGTCGTCGATGCGCCAGTGGTACAGCTGGCCGGCCGCCGCCGCGGGCACGTGGCAGGTCCACCAGCCCTCGGCGTCGCGCCGCGCTTCCAGCAGGGTGGGCTTGGCGCCCACTTCGTCGTACAAGGCCAGGCGGGCCTCGCGCGCGGCCGGCCCCCAGAGGGAGAACTCCACGCCGCCTTGCGGGCGCAGGGTCGCGCCGAAGCGCGGCGACATCGGTTCGGTCACGCGGGCTGCCCCTCCACCAGGACCGCCATGGCGTGCGACTCGAGCTCGATCTGGGCCTGCGGCTGCACCGCCTCGGCCTCGTGCTGGGCGAAGTGGCCCTGGCCGGTGTCGACGCGCACCCGCCACTGCGCGATGCCCGCCGCTTCGGGCAGGGTGAAGGTCACCGCCTCGTCGGAGGCGTTGAACAGCAGCAGCACGCTGGGGCTTGGCCGGCCGTCGACCGGCGCGAACTTGCCGTCGAACAGGGCGACGATGCAGCGCACCGTGGGATTGGTCCACTCCTCCTCGGTCATGGGCAGGCCCCATACGCTGAACCAGGCCAGGTCGCGCCGGTCCTCGTCGTCGGGCTGGCCAGAGGGCCAGCGGTTGTCGCGCAGCACCGGCAGTTCGCGCCGCAGCGCGATGAGCTGGCGGGTGAACTCGATCAGCGGATCGCCGCGACGGTCCTCGCTCCAGTCGAACCAGCTGACCGGGTTGTCCTGGCAGTAGGCGTTGTTGTTGCCGCCCTGGCTGCGCCCCATCTCGTCGCCGCCCAGCAGCAGCGGAACCCCGCGCGAGACGAACAGGGTGGTCAGGAAGTTGCGCTTCTGGCGCTCGCGCAGGACCAGCACGTCCTCGTCGTCGGTCTCGCCTTCGGCGCCGCAGTTCCAGCTGCGGTTGTGGCTCTCGCCGTCGCGGTTGTCCTCGGCATTGGCCTCGTTGTGCTTGTCGTTGTAGCTCACCAGGTCGTGCAGGGTGAAGCCGTCGTGCACCGTCACCAGGTTGATGCTGGCCGACGGCCGGCGGCGCGAGGGCCCGAAGATGTCGGCCGAGCCCGCCAGCCGCGCCGCGAACTCCTGCACCGCGCCGTCGGTGCCGCGCCAGAAGTCGCGCACCGAGTCGCGGTAGCGCCCGTTCCATTCCGACCAGCCGGGCGGGAAGCCGCCGACCTGGTAGCCGTTGTCGCCGATGTCCCAGGGTTCGGCCACCAGCTTGACCTGCCGCAGCACCGGGTCCTGCGCCACGGCGGCCAGGAAGGGCGAGCGGTGGTCGAATTCGTACTGCCCGTTGCGCGCGACGGCCGGCGCCAGGTCGAAGCGGAAGCCATCCACGTGCATCTCTTCCACCCAGTAGCGCAGGCTGTCCATCATCAGGCGCAGCGTGGCCGGGTGGCTGATGTCCAGGGTGTTGCCGGTGCCGGTGACGTCGGCGTAGTAGCGCCGCTCTTCCGGCACCAGCCGGTAGTAGGCCGGGTTGTCGATGCCCTTGAGGAAGAGGGTGGGGCCCAGGTGGTTGCCCTCGCAGCTGTGGTTGTAGACCACGTCCAGGATGACCTCCAGCCCCGCCGCATGCAGCGCCTTGACCATGCGCTTGAAGTCGTTGGGGTCGCCGCCGGCGCAGTAGCGTGGCTCCGGGGCGAAGAAGGCCACGGTGTTGTAGCCCCAGTAGTTGGCCAGTCCCAGGTCGATCAGGCGGCGCTCGTCGTTGAAGGCGTGGACCGGCAGCAGCTCGATCGAGGTGACGCCCAGCGACTTCAGGTGCGCCAGCGCCGGTTCGCTGGCCAGCCCGGCGAAGGTGCCGTGCAGGCCGTGCGGCACCTCGTCCATCAGGCGGGTGAAGCCGCGCACGTGCACTTCGTAGAGGACGGTGTCCTCCAGGGGGATGCCGGGGCGGCGGTCGTCGCCCCAGTCGAAGCCGGTGTCCAGCACCACGCACTTGGCTGCGCCGGCGCCGTTGTCCGCCGTGTCCATCGCCAGGTCGCGCGCCGGCCCCCCGAGCGTGTAGGCGTATTGCCAGGCGCCACCGCGCAGCGGCCGGTCGAGCGCCCGGGCGTAGGGGTCGAGCAGCAGCTTGTTGGGGTTGCAGCGCAGCCCGTCCTGCGGATGGTAGGGGCCGTGCACGCGCAGGCCGTAGCGGGTGCCGGCCGGCAGGCCCGGCACCAGGCCGTGCCAGATGTCGTCGCTGCGGCAGGGCAGGGCGTAGCGCCGCACCTCGCGGGTGCCGGTGCGGTCGAACAGGCAGATCTCCACCTTCTCGGCGATGCTGGAGAAGACCGCGAAGTTGACGCCCCGTTCGGTGAGCGTGGCGCCGAGTGGCCAGGGGCGGCCGGCCTCGCAGTGGTCCGGCAGCGGGGATTCGGTGGAGGACGGGGCAGGTGCGGCGACGGCCAGCGCCGTCATGCAACGACCTCCAGCCGGCCCTTGCCGGTGCGCACGGCGGGCCGGGCGGCGGGGTGGGCATGGTGCTTGGCGCCGGGATGGAAGTAGCCCGCCGGCACCACCACGATGCCGCTGTCGGTGACGTGGAAGCGCTTGCGGTCGTGCGCCAGGTCGAAGCCGATGCGCTCGCCGGCCGGCACGTCGTTGTCCTGGTCGACGATGGCGCGCCGCACCTGCGCCCCGCGGCCGATGCGCGAGTGCTCCATCACGATGCAGTGCTCCAGGCGGGCGCCGCGTTCGACCAGCACCGAGCGGCGCAGCATCGCGTGGTCGAGCGAGGCGCCGTCGATGATGCTGCCGGAGCCCACCACCGAGCGGTTGATGACGCCGTTCTCGATCTGGGCCGACTCGGCCTGGTCGGGGCTGGCGTAGATCGGCCAGCGGGCGTTGGTCATGCGGAACTTGGGCGCCGCACCCAGCGTGTCGAAGTGGGCGTCGAAGTAGGCGTCGATGGTGCCCACGTCGCGCCAGTAGCCGTGCTCCTCGTAGGGCTCGGTGCCGGGGATGTGGTTGGTGTCGAAGTCGTAGGCCACCAGCTTGTGGCTCTTCACCATCGACGGCAGGATGTGCTTGCCGAAGTCGCTGGTGCCGTTCTCGTGCATCTTTCGCAGCTGCTCGAGCAGGACGTCGGCGTTGAAGATGTAGTTGCCCATGGAGCCCAGCGCATGGGTGGTGCTGCCCGGCATCGGGTCGCAGGTGGAGGGCTTTTCCTTGAAGTCGACGATGCGGTTGTTGTCGTCGATGTCGACGATGCCGAACTGGTCGCTCTGCGACAGGCGCACCGGCAGGGTGGCCACGCTGGCGGCGGCGCCGCTCTGGATGTGGAAGTCGATCATCTGCCGCACGTCCATGCGGTAGATGTGGTCGGCGCCGAACACCGCCACCAGGTCCGGCTTCATGGTCTCGATCAGGTGGATGTTCTGGAACACCGCGTCGGCCGTGCCCTGGAACCACTCGGGGCCGTTGCGCATCTGGGGCGGCACGCAGGTGATGAAGTGCTGCGGCATGAAGCGCGCCATGGTCCAGGTCTGGCGCACGTGCTCGATGAGCGACTGCGACTTGTACTGCACCAGCATGTAGACCGAATAGATCTCCGAGTTCACCAGGTTGGACAGGACGAAGTCCACGATCCGGTGCTTGCCGTTGAAGGGAACGGCGGGTTTGCAGCGCTCGGCGGTCAGCGGGTGCAGGCGGGAACCTTCTCCGCCGGCCATCACGAAGGCCAGGACGTTGCGGTGATCGGGCATGTGTTCTCCTCCAGAACGGGCTCTGTCAATTGGCTTGCGCCACCAGGACCAGGGTGGCCAGGGGGGGCAGGGTGAGCGTGGCGCTGGCGGGGCAGTCCGCCAGCGGGGTGTCGGTGGCGTCCACGCGGCCGAGGTTGCCCATGCCGCTGCCGCCATAGCCGGTCGCGTCGCTGTTGAGCAGTTCGCGCCAGGCGCCGGCGCAGGGCAGGCCGACGCGCAGCGCGACGCGCGGCTCGGCCGTCATGTTGCACAGGGCGACCACCGGCGCGTCGCCGGGCGCGCCGCGGCGCACGAAGGCCAGCACCGTCTGCGGCTCGCCGGTGTCCACCGGCAGCCAGCCGAAGCCCTCGGCGTCGAAATCGTTCACGTGCAGTGCAGGCAGCGAGCGGTAGGCCGCGTTCAGGTCCGCCACCCAGCGCGCCACGCCGGCGTGCAGGGGCCGCGCCCACAGGTGCCAGTCGAGCGTGCGCTCGTGGTGCCACTCCTGCAGCTGGCCGAACTCGCCGCCCATGAACAGCAGCTTCTTGCCCGGGTGTGTCCACATCAGGCCGTACAGGCAGCGCAGGCCCGCGAAGCGTTGCCATTCGTCGCCGGGCTGGCGGCCCAGCAGGCTGCCCTTGCCGTAGACGACCTCGTCATGCGAGAGCGGCAGGACGAAGTTCTCGTTGAAGGCGTAGACCGAGGAGAAGCGGATGTCGTCGCCATGCCAGCGCCGGTAGAAGTGCGGCCGCGCGATGTAGCGCAGCGTGTCGTTCATCCAGCCCATGTTCCACTTCATGCCGAAGCCCAGGCCGCCGTGGTGCACCGGGCGCGACACGCCGGCCCAGGCGGTGGATTCCTCGGCGATGACATGCACGTCCGGGAACTGGGCGTAGACGGCGCTGTTGAGGTCCTGCAGGAAGCGCACGGCCTCCAGGTTCTGATTGCCGCCGAACTGGTTCGGGATCCACTGGCCGGGCTCGCGGGCGAAGTCCAGGTACAGCATCGATGCGACGGCGTCCACGCGCAGGCCGTCGAAGTGGTACTTCTCCAGCCAGAACAGCGCATTGCTGATCAGGAAGTCGCGCACCTCGTAGCGGCCGTAGTTGAAGATCAGGCTGTTCCACTGCGGGTGGTAGCCCAGCCGCGGGTCCTGGTGCTCGTACAGCGCGGTGCCGTCGAACTGGGCCAGCGCATGCCAGTCGGCCGGGAAGTGCGAACCCACCCAGTCGAGCAGGACGCCGATGCCATGCTGGTGCAGCGTGTCGACCATCACCATCAGGTCCTGCGGCGTGCCGTAGCGTGCCGTCGGCGCGAAATAGCCGGTGGTCTGGTAGCCCCAGGAACCGTAGAACGGGTGCTCGGCGACCGGCATCAGCTCCACGTGCGTGAAGCCCATGGCACGGCAGTGCGAGGCCAGGCGCACCGCGATGTCGCGGTAGTTGAGCATGCGCCCGTCTTCCTCGCGCTGCCACGAGCCGAGGTGCACCTCGTAGATGGACATCGGGGCCCGGTGCGACTGGCGCTGGCCGCGCTGCGCCATCCACTCGCGGTCGCCCCAGCCGTGCGACAGCTCCCAGATCTGGGACGCCGTGCCGGGCGGGTGCTCGCAGCGCATCGCGTACGGGTCGGCCTTGTCCATCCAGCCGCCGTGCGCGCCCTGGATGCGGTACTTGTAATAGTCACCGGCCCGTGCCCCCTCGACGCGACCGTGCCACAGCCCGCTGCCGTCGTCGATGCGTTCCAGCGACTCGCCGTGCCAGCCGTTGAAGCTGCCGGCGACGCAGACGCTGAGCGCATTCGGGGCCCAGACCGTGAAGCGCGTGCCGCTGCCGTCGAGATGGGCGCCCATCACGTCGTACTGGCGGAAATGGTGGCTCGGCCGTGGGGCGCCGGGGCCGGAGATGCTGCCCACGGCAGCGTTCGGCAGGTCGCCTCGATGAGTCGGTGTGGCCGTCATGTTCCGTAACTTGCGTGAGGAAAAATTCTGGGTCCTCGTCCATCACCAGAATGAAGGATGCACGGGCCAAACACCGTAGGCCGACACCTACACCCGGGCGCCGATTGCGCCGACGTCGCGGCGGGCTGGGCGGCCGCTCAGCAGGAAGCGGAAAAGGAAGTCAGCAGTGGGCTGGAGGCTGACAAGGAGAGGACCCCGCCATGGCGGTTGTCATGCCGGGCTCGAACTCCGCAACAACGGTCGTCATGCCGGTCCCGAGCTCCGCAACAACCGTCGTCATGCCGGGCTCGACCCAGCATCCATCTCCGCAATCCGGACGCGTCCAGGCCTGGCGTGGGAGATGGATTGCGGGTCAAGCCCGCAATGACGGAAGTAGGGACAGATTGCGGGGCGTGCCCGCAATGCCCCGGCCCTTACACGCCCAGATGCTGGGCCAGGACCTCGGGATGCGCCCGCAATTCGTCGGACGTGCCGCTGAACACGACCTCACCCTTGACCAGGATGAGGTTGCGGTTGGTCAGCTGCGTGACGTGCTTCCAGTTCTTGTCGACGATGACCGTCGAGATGCCGGATTCACGGATGACGGCACAGATGCGCCAGATCTCGCGTGCGATGAGCGGGGCCAGCCCTTCGGTGGCTTCGTCGAGGATGAGCACGTCGGGGTTGGTCATCAACGCGCGGCCGATGGTGAGCATCTGCTGCTCGCCGCCGGACAGTTGCTGGCCGCCGTGCGCCAGGCGCTCGGCCAGCCGCGGGAAGGTCTCCAGCACCCGCTCGTAGGTCCAGTCGCGCTGGCCGCGGCTGCCGGGGCGGGCCGCCATCCTCAGGTTCTCGACCACCGACAGGTTGCCGAAGATGCCGCGCCCCTCGGGCACGTAGGCCACGCCCGCCTGGGCGATCTCGTACGTCGGGCGCCGGGTCATGTCCTGGCCCATCACCTGCACCGACCCCGTGCGCGGGCGCACCAGCCCCACGAGGGTCTTGAGCAGGGTGCTCTTGCCCATGCCGTTGCGGCCCATGAGGCCGATGGTCTCGCCGCGCGCGACGTGGAAGTCGATGCCGCGCAGGATGTGGCTCTGGCCGTAGTAGGTGTGCAGGCCGCGGGCCTCGATCAGCAGGGGCGCCGCCATCTCAGTGTTCCTCGCCCAGGTAGGCGGCCCGCACGCCTGCGTCGTGGCGGATCTCGGGCGGCGTGCCGGAGGCGATGACCTTCCCGTCGACCATGACGGTCAGGCGATCGGCCAGCGCGAAGACGGCGTCCATGTCGTGTTCGACGAGCAGCATGGCGTGGGCGTCCTTCAGCCGCTGCAGCAGGTCGACCATGCGCTCGGCCTCGGCGGTGCCCATGCCGGCCAGGGGTTCGTCGAGCAGCAGCACCCGCGGCGCGGTGGCCAGGGTCATGGCGATCTCGAGCTGGCGCTGCTCGCCGTGGCTGATGGTGCCCGCGATGGCATCGCGGCGCGGCGCCAGGCCGGCGAGCTCCAGCGCCCGCTCGGCCCGCTCGTTGGTGCCGGCGAACGCGGTGGCGCGGCGCAGCCAGCTGGCCGGGTGCTGGGCGCGCGACTGCGCGGCCAGCCGCACGTTCTCCCAGACGGTGAACGGCAGGAAGATGTTGGTCTTCTGGTAGCTGCGGCCCAGGCCGGCGCGCGAGATGGCCTCCGGGGTGCGGCCGGTGATCTCGGTGCCGGCGAGGCTGACGCTGCCGGTGGTGGGCGGCAGGTCGCCCGAAAGCAAATTGGTCAACGTCGACTTGCCGGCGCCGTTGGGGCCGATCACCGCATGGATGCGGCCCAGCCAGAGCTCGAGCGAGACGTCGTGCACGGCCGCCAGGCCGCCGAAGCGCTTGGTGAGCTGGCGCGCCTGCACCAGCACTGTGCCGTCGCTCATTGGACGACCTCCGCGCCATGCGCTGCGGTGCCATGAGCCGTCGGAGCGGCCGGGCGGCTCATGGTGCCTCCCTGCGGCGCAGCAGCCGCTCGGCCACGCCCAGCAGGCCGCGCGGCGCGAACGCCACCACCACCACGATGAACAGGCCGATCCAGAGCTGCCAGTGCTTGCCGGTGTTGAAGCCGCCGATCGTCGGCAGGTCCTTGAAGACGTGCAGGAGGTACTCGAAGGCGAAGGCCCCGGCGATGGCGCCGGCGAAGTTGCCCATGCCGCCGAGGATGACCATCATGATGGCGTGCGCGCTCATGTGGAACCCGAGCAGCTCGGGGTTCATGAAGCCGGTCTGCGCGCCCCACAGGTAGCCGGCCAAGCCGGCCAGCGCGCCGGCCAGCGTGAAGGCGGCCAGCTTGTAGCCGAAGGTGCCGTAACCCAGAGCCCGCATGCGGTGCTCATTGACGCGGATGCCGGCCAGCACGCGGCCGAACGGGCTCCAGAGCAGGCGGCGCAGGAAGGCGTACACCGCCAGCAGGCAAGCCAGGGTGAAGTAGTAGAAGACGGTCTTGTTCTCCAGGTCGACCAGGCCCGCGTCCGGCTTGAAGTTGATGTAGATGCCGTCGGAGCCGCCCAGCCGCAGCGACAGGCCGGCGATCCGCAGGTCCTTGTTGTCGAACACCAGGTAGAACAACATCTGGGCGAATGCCATCGTGACCATGATGAAGTAGATGCCGTGGGTGCGGACCACGAAGAAGCCGATGACCAGCGCGAACAGCGCTGCCACCGCCACCGCCAGCGGCAGCGTCCACCACAGGCTGACCGCGCCGGCGTCCGAGGACACCAGCGACAGCGCGTAGCCGCCGAGGCCGAAGAACGCGGCGTGGCCCAGGGACACCAGGCCGGTGACGCCCTGCAGCAGGTCCAGGCTCATCGCGAAGATGGCCAGGATCATCATCCGGGCGACCATCTGGGCGTAGAAGTCGGTGGTGACGAAGGGGCAGGCCACCAGCGCCACCAGCCCGAGGGCGAGCAGCACCTGCAGGCTGCGCGGCAGCACTTCGAGGCGGGACTGGGCGAGGCTCATGTCCGGCCCCCGGTCCCGCAGATGACGGGCGCGGTCATTGCTTGAACAGTCCTTCTGGCTTCCACAGCAGCACCACCGCCATCAGCATGTAGACCAGCATGCCGGCCACCTGCGGCAGCAGCACCTTGCCGAAGGTGTCGACGGTGCCCACCAGCAGGGCGGCGATGAGGGCGCCGCGCACCGAGCCGATGCCGCCGATGACCACCACCACGAAGCACATGATCAGCACCTGCGAGCCCATGTTCGGGTACACGCTGGAGACCGGCGCGGCGATCATGCCGGCGATGGCCGCCAGCGCCACGCCGAGCGCGAACACCACCGCGTGGATGCGCTTGATGTTGATGCCCAGGGCCTCGGCCATGGCGTGGTTGAAGGCGCCGGCGCGGATCTTCATGCCCAGCCGCGTCTTCGAGATGAGCAGGTACAGCCCCAGCGCCAGCGCGACGCACACGCCCGACATGACCAGCCGGTAGACCGGGTACGACAGGTTGTCGGTGAGCGGGAGCGAGGCGGCCAGCGCCTGCGGGATGTCGACGCCGTGCACGTCGTCCCCCCACAGGATGGAGCGCAGTTCCTCGAAGACGTAGATCAGGCCGAACGTGAGCAGGACCTGGTCGAGGTGGTCGCGCTGGTAGAAGTGGCGGAACAGCAGGTGCTCCAGCAGCAGGCCGAACGCCACCGCGATCACGGCGCCGGCCAGCAGCGCCAGCGTGAGGCTGCCCAGGCGCGCGGAGAGCGACCAGGCGAGGTAGGCGCCCAGCATGTAGAAGCTGCCGTGCGCCAGGTTGACCACGCCCATGATCCCGAAGATCAGCGTGAGGCCGGCGGCCAGCATGAACAGCAGCAGCCCGTACTGCACGCTGTTGAGCAGCTGGATGAGGAAGTTGGCGAAGTCCATCAGGTGCCGCGGCGGGTGAAGAGCAGGGCGGTGCCCAGGAGCGCGAACAGGCCGCCACAGACGCGGTCGATCCAGCGCACCACGCGCGCCTGCCGCAGCCAGCCGGCGATGCGGCCGACCCCGAAGGCCGCGGCCACCAGCATCAGGAAGTCGGTGGCAACGAAGGTGCCGGCCAGCAGCGCGAACTGCGGCGGCACCGGCGCGGCCGGGTCGATGAACTGCGGGAAGAAGGCCGAGAAGAACAGCAGCGCCTTGGGGTTGCTCGCACCCACCAGCAGGCCCTGCACGAACAGCGAGCGGCCGGCCGGCGCGGGCGCGGCTTCGGCCAGCGCGCCGGTGCCGCGGAAGGTGCGGATGCCCAGCCACACCAGGTAGCAGGCGCCGGCCACCTTGAGCACGGTGAAGGCCGCCTCGGACGCGGCCAGCAGTGCGCCCAGGCCCGCGGCCGACAGGGCCATGATGCCCAGGCTGGCCGCGAGCGCACCGGCCGCCGAGGCCAGCGCGCGCGCCGGCCCGTGGTGGAGGGCGTTGCTGACGCACATCAGCAGCGTGGGGCCGGGCGTGACGACCAGCAGCGCCACCGCGGCGAGGTAGATCAGGTAGGTCGAGGAAGTCATCGGGCGGATCGGCCAAAAAAATGGGAGGCTCGCGCCCCCCCATCAGCACGATGCGTGCCGGTCAGGCGATCTTGCAGCCGGCGCCGGAATCGGCCAGCGCCTTGGCCGCCACGCCGATCACCTTGTTTTCCTTGTTCTCGACGCGGCGCAGGTAGATGTCCTGCACCGGGTTGTGCGCCTTGCTCATGCTCCACTTGCCGCGCGGGCTGTCGATGGTCTGGGTCTCCAGCGCCTTGTACAGGGCCTGCTTGTTGCCGATGTCGCCCTTGACGGCGGCGGCGCCCTGCGCGAGCAGCAGGCCGGTGTCGTAGCCCTGGACGGCGTAGACGTCGGGCTGCATGCGGAAGGCCTTGGCGTATTCGAGGCGGAACTGGTTGTTGCGCGGCGTGTCCAGCGAGTCGCTGTAGTGCATGGTGGTCATGATGCCGTCGGCCGCGGGGCCGGCCGCATCGAGCACGCCTTCGGTGAGGAAGCCCGACCCCCACAGCGGGATCTTGTCCTTCAGGCCGGCCGCCGCGTAGTCGCGGATGAACTTGGCGGCGCCGCCGCCGGCGAAGAAGCAGGCCACGGCATCGGGCTTGAGCGAGGCGATCTCGGTAAGCAGGGCCTGGAATTCGACGTTCGGGAAGGGCAGGCCCAGTTCCTTGACGATGGTGCCGCCCGCCTTGGTGTAGCTGTCCTTGAAGCCCTCGAAGGCCTCGTCGCCGGCGGCGTACTTCCAGGTGATCCAGACGGCCTTCTTCAGGCCCTTGTCGACCATGGGCTTGCCCAGGGCCAGCGTGGGCTGGCTGTTGGTGAACGAGGTGCGGAACACGTTGGGCGCGCACAGGGCGCGCGTGGCGGCGTGGACGCCGGCATTGGGGATGAGGTTGAGCACGCCCGATTCGCGCGCGACGCGCTGGATGCCCATCTGCACGCCCGAGTGGACGGTGCCGATCAGCACGTCGACCTTGTCGCGCTGCACGAGGCGGTTGGCGTTCTCGACGCCCTTGGACGGCTCGGATTCGTCGTCGACCTTGAACCACTCGATGTCGCGTCCGCCGAGCTTGCCGCCCCTCTCGCCGATGGCCATGCGCACGCCGTTCTCGATCGCGACGCCCAGCTGCGCGAAGGTGCCGGTGTAGGGCAGCATGAAGCCCACGCGCACCTTGCTGGACTGCGCGCGCACGATCTGCGGCAGCAGCAGGCCGGTGGATGCGGCGCCGACGACGGCGGCGCTGCGGGCGAGGACGAGACGGCGGGTGGACATGGCGTGGCTCTCCTGGATTCCGGATTTAGTTTAGGCTTAAAGGATTTGTACCTGATCCCGGCCGGGCACGCCACATGACTTACCCGGATTTGGGCGGCGCGCGCGGCGCGTGTCAGGCGCCGGCGGCGGCGCGCAGCTTGAAGCGCTGGATCTTGCCGGTGGCCGTCTTGGGCAGCTCGGGCACGAACGCGATCCAGCGCGGGTACTTGTACGGCGCGAGCTGGTTCTTCACGTGCTGCTGCAGCTGCTCCTCGCTGGCCGACTGGCCGGGCTTGAGCACCACGTAGGCCTTGGGCTTGACCAACTGGTCGCTGTCGGCCACGCCGATCACGGCCGCCTCGAGCACCGCCGGGTGCGTGCCGAGGCAGGCCTCGACCTCGAACGGCGACACGTAGATGCCGCCCACCTTGAGCATGTCGTCGCTGCGGCCGCCGTAGGTGTAGTAGCCGTCGGCGTCACGCGTGTACTTGTCGCCGCTGCGGGTCCACTCGCCGGCGAAGGTGGCCTTGGTCTTGGCCCGGTTGTTCCAGTACATCAGGGCCGCGCTGGGGCCGCTGATCTGCAGCTCGCCGATCTCGCCGGGGCCGCACTCGCGGCCGTCGTCGCCGACGATGCGCAGCTCGTACCCGGGCACCGGCTGGCCGGTGGTGCCGTAGCGCACCCGGCCGGGCCGGTTCGACAGGAAGATGTGCAGCATCTCGGTGGAGCCGATGCCGTCCAGGATCTCGCAGCCGTAGGCCTGCGTCCACCGCCTGCCGATGTCGGCCGGCAGCGCCTCGCCGGCGCTGGTGCACACGCGCAGCCGCAGCTGCGCCTTCGACGGCGCGGCCGGGTGGGCCAGCAGGGCGGCGTAGAGCGTGGGCACGCCGTAGAAGATGGTGGGCTGGTATCTCGCCAGCACGCCGAACACGTCCGCCGGGGTGGGGCGCGAGGGCAGCAGCACGGCGGTGGCGCCGACGCTCATCGGGAAGGTGAGGGCGTTGCCCAGGCCGTAGGCGAAGAACAGCTTGGCCGCGGAGAAAACGACGTCGTCCTCGCGGATGCCGAGCACCGCACGGCCGTACAGCTCGGCGGTCTGCACCAGGTGGGCATGCAGGTGCACCGTGCCCTTGGGCGTGCCGGTGGAGCCGCTCGAATAGAGCCAGAAGCAGGGTTCGTCGGCGCCGGTGTCGGCTACCCGGCGCTCGCCCGATCCGGCGGCGACCAGGCCGGCCACGGAGTCCGGGCCTTCGCCGCCGGCGACGAAGACGGCCTGCAGCGACGCAGCCCGCTCGACCACGCCGTCGAAGGCGGGCCGCAGCGCCTGCGAGACGAACAGCGCCTGGGCGCGCGAGTCGCGCAGCATGAACTCGAAGTCCTGCGGCGTGAGCAGCGTGTTGGCCGCCACCGGCACCACGCCGGCCAGGATGCAGCCGAGGAAGACCACCGGCCATTCGGGCGTGTCCAGCATTGCCAGCAGCACCCGCGACTCGGGGCGCAGGCCGCGCGCCCGCAAGGCATTGGCCAGCCGGTGGGCCTGGTCGGCGAGCTGCCCGTAGGTGAGGGTGGCGCCCGACGCGGCGTCGATGAACGCCACCTTGGCGGCGCGGCTTGCGTTGCGTTCCAGCAGGTCGTGCGCGGCGTTGTAGTCGCGCGGGATGTCCAGCCGAGGCGGGCTGGTGCTGTGGTCGGCGTGGCTCAGGCGCATGGCCGGTCTCCTCGTTGTGTTCTGCGTTCCCATCGTCGTCACCATGCCGGACCGACGCACTTCACACCCCTGGCGTCATGCCGGGCTTGAGCCGGCATCCATCTCCCGTTGCCGAGCGCCTCCGGCGGTCGGTTCAGGCCGCCTGCGCCTGCTCCGCGGCCAGGGCCTGCGTCAGCCACTGGCGGCACCAGGCGGTGCCTTCCTCCTCGGGCATGGTGCCCGCGCTGGCGTCGTGGCACCAGACGTCGCCGATGCGCTGCGCGCCCAGTCCCTGCAGGCGCTCGTCGAACTTCTTGCCGCCGAAACAGAAGGTCTGCAGGTAGGTGCGATCGCCGAGCGCGATGACGCCATAGCGCACGTGGCCGAGGAAGCGCGGCGTGGCATCGAGCGACTCGTAGAGGTTGCGCGCGTTGTCCGGTACGTCGCCCGAGCCGTAGGTGGAGCTGCAGATGAGATATAGCGCATCCGCCTCGTCGAAGGCGGAGATGTCCAGGCCGTCCATCAGCTGCACCTCGATGTCCTCGACCAGGTCGGCGCAATCCATCTGGATCGCCTGCGCCACGTAGTCGGCGGTGCTGGTCATGGTGCCGACGAGGATCTTGAGCTTCATGAAGGCCTCACATGCAGTAAACTGCTTGACATGTCGATGGACGGAAGTATACTGCAATCTTGATGCAGGTCAAACGAAGCGCAGAAACCCCGCCCGCCATGCAGCTGATCACCGACTCCGACACCGACACCAGGGCCACGCTGGCCGAGCTCGGCGGCCGCGTGCGTGCCTGGCGCGCCCGGCGCGGCATGACGCGCAAGCAGCTGGCCGCCGACTCGGGCCTGTCCGAGCGCTTCCTGGCCGACGTCGAAAGCGGCAAGGGCAACGTCTCGATCAATTCGCTGGAGGCGGCGGCCCGGGCGCTGAACATCACCATCCTCGAGCTGCTGCAGGATGCCCCGCGCCCCGCGCTGGCACGCGTGCAGCAGCTGCTGGGCCGGCTGGACGAGGGCCAGCTCGACCAGGCCTATGTGCTGCTGGCCGACGCCTTCGGCCTGGGCGATGCCCAGGGGCGCGAGCAGCGCATCGCGCTCATTGGCCTGCGCGGTGCCGGCAAGTCCACGCTGGGCGCCCAGCTGGCCGCACAGCGCGGCGTGCCCTTCGTCGAACTCGACCGCGAGATCGAGCGCGAGGCCGGCACCAGCATGAACGAGATCCTGCTGCTGCACGGCCAGGCCGGCTACCGCCGCTACGAACGCCGCGCGCTGATGCGCATCGCCGAGGACCACGCCGATGGCGTGGTCGTCACCACCGGTGGCAGCATCGTGAGCGAGCGCGAGACCTTCGACCTGCTGCAAAGCCGCTTCTGGTGCGTCTGGCTCAAGGCCAGCCCCGAGGAGCACATGAGCCGCGTGGTCGCCCAGGGCGACATGCGGCCGTTCGACACCACCCGCGGCGCGACGACGGAGGCGATGGAGGACATCCGCCGCATCCTGGCCAGCCGCGAATCGCTCTATGCGCGCGCCGACGCCGTGGTCGACACCGCGGCGCGCACCGTCAAGCAATCGATGAAGGACCTGGAGCGCGCCGTTCCGGCCCCCGTCCCGCAACGTTCCAAGGAGACCGCCTGATGAATGCCATGACAGAACCTTTGTTGTTCACGCAAGGGGATCGCGAGCTGGTGCGTTTCGCCACCCACCCGTCGAGGTACCGTCACTGGCAGCTGTCGGTCGAGGGGGACGTCGCGCGCCTGAAGCTCGACATCGACGAGGACGGCGGCATCAAGCCGGGCTACAAGCTCAAGCTCAACTCCTACGACCTGGGCGTCGACATCGAACTGCACGACGCGGTCAACCGCATCCGCTTCGAACATCCCGGCGTGAAGGTGGTGGTGTTCGAGTCCGGAAAGGACCGCATCTGGTGCTCGGGCGCCAACATCTACATGCTGGGACTGTCCACCCACGCGTGGAAGGTGAATTTCTGCAAGTTCACCAACGAGACGCGCAACGGCCTGGAGGACTCGTCCCGCCACGACGGCCTGAAGTCGGTGGCGGCCGTTACCGGTGCCTGCGCCGGCGGCGGCTACGAACTGGCGCTGGCCTGCGACCGCATCGTGATGGTGGATGACCGCTCGTCCACCGTCAGCCTGCCGGAGGTGCCGCTGCTGGGCGTGCTGCCCGGCACCGGCGGCCTGACCCGCGTGACCGACAAGCGCAAGGTGCGCCGCGACCTGGCCGACATCTTCTGCACCACCAGCGAGGGCGTGCGCGCCGACCGTGCCAGGGACTGGAAGCTGATCGACGCCCACGCCAAGCCGCAGGACTTTCCCCGGCTGGTGGCGGCCGAGGTCGACGCGCTGCGCGGCCAGTCCACCCGCAACGGCCCGCAGCGCGGCATCGAGCTGACGCCGCTGGACGGCACCATCGACGAGCAGGGCTACCACTACGGCCTGGTCGACGTGGCGATCGACCGCGCGGCGCGCACTGCCACCCTGACGGTGCAGGCGCCGGCGGCGCCCATCGAGGCGACGCCCGAGGCCATCGTCGCGGCCGGTGCCGGCTGGTGGCCGCTGCGGCTGGCCCGCGAGCTGGACGACGCGATCCTGAACCTGCGCACCAACGAGCTGGAGATCGGCACCTGGGTGCTCAAGACCCGCGGCGAGGCCCAGCGCGTGCTGCAGGCCGACGCGGTGCTCGAGCAGCACCGGGACCACTGGCTGGTGCGCGAGACCCTGGGCCTGCTGCGCCGCACGCTGGCCCGCCTGGACGTCACCAGCCGCTCTCTCATCGCGCTGGTGGACCAGGGCTCGTGCTTCGCCGGCACCTTCTACGAGCTGGCGCTGGCCTGCGACCGCATCTACATGCTGGACCTGCCCGATGCGCCCGATGCGGCGCCGGCGCTGCACCTGTCGGCGGCCAATTTCGGCCGCTACCCGGTGGTCAACGGCCTCACGCGCCTGCAGACCCGCCTGTACGAGGACGCCGCCGCGATCGGGCAGCTGCAAGGCCTGCAGGGCAGCGCGCTGCGCGCCGACCAGGCCCTGGGCCTGGGCCTGGTGACCCTGACGCCCGACGACATCGACTGGGACGACGAGATCCGCATCATGCTGGAGGAGCGGGCGTCGCTCTCGCCCGACGCGCTCACCGGCATGGAGGCCTCGCTGCGCTTTCCCGGCCCCGAGACCATGGAAACCCGCGTCTTCGGCCGCCTGTCCGCCTGGCAGAACTGGATCTTCATCCGCCCCAACGCCGTCGGCGAGGACGGCGCGCTGAAGCTGTTCGGAAGCGGCAAGAAAGCGAAGTTCGACTGGAAGCGCGTCTGAGGCGGACACGGAGTCCGTTCCCCGATCACCAAGGAACACACCATGAGCACCATCGACCTGCAAGCCCTGATCCCCAACAACGTCGACCTGGCCGACAACCGCCAGCTGCAGCGGGCGCTGGAGAAGTGGCAGCCCGCCTTCCTGAACTGGTGGAACGAGATGGGCCCGAGCGACTTCAAGGCCAACGACGTCTACCTGCGCACCGCCGTTGGCGTCGATGCGTCCGGCTGGGCCAGCTACGGCTACACGCCCATGCCCGAGTACCGCTGGGGCATCTTCCTGGCCGACCGGGAGGAAAACCGCAAGATCGGCTTCGGCGACTTCATGGGCCAGGACGTCTGGCAGGACGTGCCCGGCGAATACCGCTCCACGTTCCGGCGCCTGATCGTGACGCAGGGCGACACGGAACCGGCGTCGGTCGAACAGCAGCGGCTGCTGGGCCACACCGCGCCCTCGCTCTATGACCTGCGCAACCTGTTCCAGGTGAACGTGGAGGAGGGCCGCCACCTGTGGGCCATGGTCTACCTGCTGCACGCGCACTTCGGCCGCGACGGCCGCGAGGAGGCCGAGGAACTGCTCGAGCGCCACTCCGGCGACGTCAACAAGCCGCGCATCCTGGGCACGTTCAACGAGCCGATGGACAACTGGCTGTCGTTCTTCATGTTCACCTACTTCACCGACCGCGACGGCAAGTTCCAGCTCAAGAGCTTTGCCGAGAGCGCGTTCGACCCGCTGGCGCGCACCACCCGCTTCATGCTGACCGAGGAGGCGCACCACATGTTCGTGGGCGAGACCGGCGTGGGCCGCGTCATCCGGCGCACGCTGGAGGTGATGAAGGAACTGGACACCGACGACGTGGCCACGCTGCGCAAGGCCGGCGTGATCGACCTGCCCACCGTGCAGCGCTACATGAACTACTGGTTCAGCGACTCGCTGGACCTGTTCGGTTCGGAGTCGTCGTCCAACGCGGCCAACTATTTCAGCAACGGCATCAAGGGCCGGCCCGACGAGGCGCGCTTCGCCGACCACGTGGAGAGCGGCACCGAGATGACCATCCAGGTGCCCGACGGCCAGGGCGGCCTGCGCAGCGAGACGGTGAGCGTGCGCAACGGCCTGAACGAGGTCACGCGGCTCGAGTACGTCAAGGACTGCAACATCGGCGTGACGCGCTGGAACATGGCCATCAAGCGCGCCGGCATCGACTTCGAGCTGAAGCTGCCGTCGACCCGCTTCCGCCGCGAGGTGGGCATGTGGGCCGGGGTGCCGACCACGCCCGAGGGCACGCCGATCAGCCAGGCCGAGTTCGACGCGAGAAAGGCGCAGTGGCTGCCCAGCGAGGCCGACCAGGCCTTCGTCAAGAGCCTGATGCAGCGCGTCACCGAGCCCGGCAAGATGGCCGCGTGGATCGCGCCGCCCGATCGTGGCATCAATGCCCAGCCGGTCGAGTACGAGTACGTGAAGCTCTGACGGGCTGCGGCCCGTAGGCCGCGTCCCACAGGGCGTCGGCGCTCGGCGACGTGGGATTGCTTCCCACGGCCGACCGGAGCGCTGCCGTCGAGCGTCCATCCTGCCTGCATGGCTGGCGCAACCGCGCCGGCAAGCAGTTCCAAGGAGATTCTCGATGAGCAAACTACTCACCATCCTGCTCGCCACCGTCGTGGCCGGCGGCGCCTACGCGCAAGGCGCCAGCAGCAGCACGACCCTCGGCACGCAGTCGGGCGCCTCGTCCGGCAGCAGCGGAACGCTGAAGAACGACAGCAGCGTGACCACCGGGCAGGGTGCCACCACCGGCGGTGCTCTGGGCGCAAGTGGCGGCGCCATCGTGCGTCCCGGCAGCCCGGGCAGTCCGGACCGCAGCACCAGCACCATGGGCAACAGCGGCACGACCGGATCCACCGGCTCCACCGGTCCGACCACGTCCAGCCCCAGCGCTTCCGGCGGCACGGGCACCAGCCCGGGCACGGCGTCGGGCAGCACCAGCGGCTCCGACGCGGGCGCCAGCGCGACCAACAGCAACACGACCAACGTCAACGTGCTGGGCGGCAGCGGCACGTCCAGCGGCAGCACGGGCACCTCGGCGTCCGGCAGCACCATGGGTGCGGGCAAGGACTGCCCGCCCGGACTGGCGAAGAAGGACAATGGCTGCCTGCCCCCGGGCCAGGCGAAGAAGCAGCAGCCCTGATCCCCGGCGCGCCCGGTCCTGCCGGGGCCGGCGCGCCGTCAACTCCAGGAGCGTCGATCCGCGATGAACAAACTCTTCACCCTGCTTGCCATGGCCGCCTGTTCGGCCGCCGTGGCGCAAGTCGTCCCGCATGTCCCGGGGACCAACACCGGCGGCGGCTCCCAGCCGAGCCGGCCCTCGACCGCGATGAAGTCCAGCACGGCCACGACGCCGGGCGACGACGCCTTCACGACCGAGGGCGCCGGGGCGAGGACGGCCGGCTCGGTGCGGGGCCCCGCGGGGGGCGCCGGCAGTCCGAGCGGGGCGGGCGGGATGGCTGGCGGGCGGGCCGTCCCGGCCACCTCGGGCATCACCACCATGCACGGCGATGGGCCGTCGGTGGGGCCCAGCCCCGCGGCCGGCCCGTTGATGAACGGCGCGTCGTTGGGCGGCGTGACCAGCGGCACGATGTTGAACGGCGGCGGCACGAGCCTGGCCACGTCCCCCAGCGCCATGTCCCAGCCCTCGCTGGGCGCCGGCACCGACACCGTGTGCCCACCGGGGATGATCAACACCGGGCTGGGCTGCAAGTCGACTTCCACCCCCCGGCCGCGTCCGGCGACGCCGGTCAGCCGGTGATCACCGCCCCGCGCTCGGCCAGCAGTCCGCGCAGCAGGGAGCGGTGGCAGCGCGCCTCGTCCGCGCAGTAGCAGCCGACCGAGAAATCGGCCGTGCGCGACAGCGCGGCGAGCAGGTCCAGGGTTCGGATCGCATCGGGTTGCGCCATCTCGGCGCGGTACTTGCGGGTGAACGCCGCCCATTCCTTGTCGGTGCTGGCGGTCAGGCCCAACTGCATGGTCTCGACGCTGGGCGCGAGGTTGGGGTACCAGACGTCTTACCAGTTGCCCGAGGCGAACTCGGTCTTGGGCACGCCCCGCGGCGGCCGCCGCACGGTGCCGATGCGCAGGCCCTCACCGGCCTGGCGCTCGCTTCCCAATCGCACGATCCGCACAGCCATGCCGTTCCTCCTGGGGTGCACCGGTAGAATGGCGCGAGTCGGAGCGTAGCGCAGTCTGGTAGCGCATCTGGTTTGGGACCAGAGGGTCGTAGGTTCGAATCCTATCGCTCCGACCATCCAAGCCGTTGATCTGCAACGGCTTTTTTTGGTTTGGTTGTTGCCCAAAACGGGCAGTTTTCGAACCAGGCCGAATTCTGCGCGCCCAATGCCGAGTCAACGCCGCGAAGAAAGAACGGATGTCCAAGCTCATGGCGCAAGTGCTGGTACTTGCCGCATTGCTCGTCTCGACGTTGACGACGGCCCAGCCAGTAGATCCCAAATCCAAGGTGCCTGCGGACGTGCTCCTACGCAGAGACTTCCCCCTTGATCTGCATGTCACGCTTGAGGACAGCGACATCAGCGCACGGGCATCTCAGGCCAGGCAAGCCAAAGGATTGGGCATCGATGACGCAGAGATCACCGCAAAAAGAGAAGCCGAGTTATCGGCTCTCAGTCAATCTGTCTTTCCAGGCGGTCGGCGCGGGAGCATTG
Organism: Ramlibacter pinisoli; assembly: GCF_009758015.1. Lineage (NCBI taxonomy): Bacteria > Pseudomonadati > Pseudomonadota > Betaproteobacteria > Burkholderiales > Comamonadaceae > Ramlibacter > Ramlibacter pinisoli. Next base: position 460,693 of record NZ_WSEL01000009.1, on the reverse strand, counting down.
TCGTTCTAAGAGAAGGTCGCCAAGTTCCGACCGTGGTGGTGCGTGTTCCGAATGCGGCGGCGCTGGATGAACTACTTGCTGACCCGCGAGTGAAATCGGCCGATGACCTTCACCGTAAATATTATCCTCAGTGAGATCTGCTCGGCGGGAACATAGAAGGCAAGGCGGGATCTGCAGCCCGGCGCCCACCATGGCCTGGAACACGTTCGCTCGGCTCACCGACGCAGCGCCGACCGGATCCATTCACTTGCGCTCGAGTTTCTCGGAGATGCGGATATCGGACCGTTGATCGAGGCCGACAAGTGCTATGAGCGGCTGGACCTCCTTCAAGACGGCCATCAGCCCTGGGAAATCGTCCGCGACCAGGCACGCGAGCTGGCTGCCCGCTCCCGAGATGTCGACCAGGAAGCGAGGAGAGCTGGACGAGTTCTCGTAGATCGAGATCTCGGCGCCGACGCCGCCGTCGATCGCCGATGACACCTGCTTGGTGTAGCCGGCGTCAGTCAGCGCGAGCTCATAGTCGGTGTTGTGCGGCGGGAGTGGGTCTGGTGCCTCGACGAGCGTGCCGTTGCTCAACTTGTAGGCGAAGACGGGGTTCATAGACGGCCTCAAAGTGTCGATGCTACCGGCCAGGCAGCACCGCAGTGTTCCGCGTCTGAGCCGCCCGCGCGGGCCCTGTCACGGCGTTCTCCCCGGTTGCACATCCAGCGGATCCGGCCCATCCGGATCCCGCACCCGCCGCGGGTCGGTCGCCAGGTACTCGACCGCCGGCAGGTCCATGTCCTGCAGGTGGGTGACCAGCCAGCCCTGCAGGGCCAGCACCAGGCGATGGCGTGAGAGGTCGCCGCAGGCCACAGCGGCCCACACGGCCTGCAGGCGGTCGAGCCCCGCCACATGCTCCTGGCGGTGCTGCTCCAGCCACTCGTAGCCGTTGACCAGCAGCATCTGCTCCTCGGCCGCGCAATGGCGCTGGGCTAGGCCCAGGATGTCCCCGTAGGCGGCCGCCAAAGTCTCGTGGCTCATCTGGGCGACATCGGCGGCGAACGACCGCGTGAGTTCGAACAGCAGGATGTGCTGCCGGTCGAGCAGCGGGTTGCCAAGGCTGTAGCGGGGATTCCACTGCAGGGAACTGGTGGGCGGGCTGGTGTCCATGTCGGGCGGTGCAATCGAGGCACAGTGCCTCACACCCGTGTCAGGCGCATGAACCCTCCTGGCGTCCCGGCGGGCCGCGGCGCAGTCATCGTTTCTGTCGGCTGCTTCGGGCGCAGGCGCCGGCGTGCAGGGAGTTGCTAATAGACCTGCGGCACGTACATCTCGTGCGGCACGGGGCGCCGGGTGTAGTCCTCGTGGCGCACGCGCGCGGGCATGACGACCTCCGGGTGGGGCACGTCCTCGAACGGAACGAGCGACAGCAGGTGCCGGATGCAGTTCAGGCGCGCTTTCTTCTTGTCGTCCGCATGCACCAGCCACCACGGTGACTCGGCCGTGTGCGTGCGCTGCAGCATCACTTCCTTGGCCTTGGTGTAGGCCTCCCAGCGCCGCCGCGACTCCAGGTCCATGGGGCTGAGCTTCCACTGCTTGAGCGGGTCGTGGATGCGCGACAGGAAGCGCGCGTGCTGCTCGTCATCGGAGATCGAGAACCAGTACTTCACGACCTGGATGCCCGAGCGGATCAGCATCCGCTCGAACTCGGGCACGCTGCGGAAGAACTCCTCGTACTGCTCGTCGGTGCAGAACCCCATGACGCGTTCGACGCCGGCGCGGTTGTACCAGCTGCGGTCGAACAGCACGATCTCGCCGGCGGCGGGCAGGTGCGCGACATAGCGCTGGAAGTACCACTGGGTCCGCTCGCGGTCGTTCGGGGCCGGCAGCGCAGCCACCCGGGCGACGCGCGGGTTCAGCCGCTGGGTGATGCGCTTGATCACGCCGCCCTTGCCCGCGGCGTCGCGGCCCTCGAACAGGATCACCAGCCGGTGGCCGCTGGCGACCACCCAGTCCTGCAGGCGCACCAGGTCGCGCTGCAGCTCGAACAGGGTCTCGAAGTAGAGGTGCCGCTGGAGCCGTTCGGCCTCGGTCATCGGCCGCTCGGAGCCGTCGGCGAGGAACTCGCGGTCTTCCAGTTCCAGCTCGTATTCCTCGTCGAGGTTGTCCTGCAAGTCGGCGTGCAGCCGGTCCGTCGTGTTCATGGCGCGGGCAGTGTGGACACCCCGGATGACATTTGCGTGACGGTGGCCGCGCGGCCCTGACACGGTCGTTCACAGCCGTTGCCGACAAGTTGGGGTGTCGGCACGGACGGCAATGGCGCGAGGTGGGCCGCCGGGCGGCGGGCCTATAGTCGTCCCCTCCCTGACGACCCCCGCTCCGATGCTCGATCCGCTGCTGTTCCACGACTGGCATCCCGTGGCCGAGAGCCGCCTGCTCGCGCCCGGCACCATCCACCCGTTCCGCCTGCTGGGCGAGGAAGGCATCGCCTGGCGCAGCGCCGACGGTGCCGTGCAGGCCTGGGACGATCGCTGCCCGCACCGCGGCTCGCGCCTGTCGCTCGGCCGCATCGTGGGCGACCGGGTCGTGTGCGCGTACCACGGCTGGCAGTTCGACGCCGGCGGCCAGTGCCGGCTGCAGCCGGCGCAGCCGCGCGAGGTGCCGCCGAGGACGGCCTGCGCGCGGCGCTTCCATGCGGCCGAGGCGTACGGCCTGGTGTGGGTGAGCCTGGGCGAGCCCGCGCGCGACCTCCCCCCGGTGCCCGAGCACACCGACCGCGGCTGGCGCGTGGTGGCGGGCCCGCCGCAGCGGGTGGCCACCTGCGGCCCGCGCATCGTCGAGAACTTCCTGGACATGGCCCACTTCGCCTTCGTCCATGCCGGCATCCTCGGCCACCCCGACCATGCCGAAGTGCCCGACTACCAGGTCGGCCCGTTCGACGACGGCCAGGGCGCGCGCGGCATGCGCGGCGTGGTCGCGACCGGGTGCTTCGCCTACCAGCCCGAGCCCAGCCTCACCGTGGGAGCCGATGCGTCCATGGTGGAGTACACCTACCGCGTGTTGCGGCCGCTGACCGCGGTGCTCACCAAGCTCGCGCAGGAGCCCGCCTTCCCGCAGGCGATCAGCCTGCACGTGCAGCCGCTGGACGCGGAGACCTGCCATGCCTGGATGGTCATGTCCGGCATCGACGCACAGACGGCCGACGACGAGCTGCTGGCGCGGCAGGGGCGCATCTTCGAGCAGGACCTGCAGATCCTCGAGTCGCAGCGTCCGAAGCAGGTGCCGCTGGAAGCCGGCGTGGAGGTGCCGCAGCGGGCCGACCGGCTGTCGAGCGCCTACCGGCGCATGCTCAAGGCAGCGGGCCTGCGCTACGGCGTGCTGTGACGCCGGGCCGGGTCAGCGTGCGTCCCGGCGGACCCAGCGGCCCACCAGGCTGCGCAGCGCCGACGTGTGCAGCACCGCAGCGCCCGCCAGCCCGAACAGGCAGCCGATCACCGTGTCCAGCAGCCGGGCCTGCATCAGGTCGTGCACGGAGTGACCGGCGACCTGGCCGGGCAGTTGTGCGGCTTCGGCCAGCAGCACCGCCAGCGGCGTGATGAAGACCACCGCGGCGCCGTAGTGCCGCACGACCAGCGTCTCGACGACGAAGGTCAACCCGGTCACGGCGGCGGCGACGTGCCAGGCCGTCAACGGCGCGGCGGCGAGCGCCCCGAACAGCAGCATGCCGACCCCGGTGCCCGCGATGCGCTGCAGTTGGCGCGTCCAGGCGGCCCGCAGCGAGGCGCCCTGGAGCACGGCCATGCAGCTGACCGGCACCCAGTACGGGCGTTCCAGGCCGGCGGCCTGGGCGACCGCCAGCGAGAGCGCAACGAAGCTGCCGATCACCAGGCTCTCGGCCAGGATGACGACGCCGCCGGCCGGCGCGGGCCGGGCGGGTGTGGCGGCAATGTCGTGCGGCAGCAGCAGGCGGTAGGCCACGGCGACGGCCAGGGCCAGCAGGCATCCGGCCGCGAGCAGCTCCGTGTTCAGCAGGGCGCGCCCCGGGTGGACCGGCGTCTGGGCGGCGATCGACACCGCCATGACGAAGAACAGGGCGGCCGGCGGGCCCACCCCGCGCCAGCGGCACAGCAGCGCGGCGGCGAAGGCCACCAGCCCGGTGGCCGCCACCGTCGCCGCGGGCGACACCTGGCTGGCGGTGCCGATCGCATGGCTGGCCACCATGCCGATCGCGCAGCCCGCCACCCTGGCCAGGCCCCGGGCACCCGCCGCGCGCGGCAGGTAGAGGAACACGAGCCCGCCCAGCGACGCCGCCAGCCCGAGGGCCAGGTTGCCATGCCAGGCGGCGGCCAGAAGGGGCCCGCCGCTGGCGATCGCGGCGGCCGCGGGCAACTGCCAGGGCCGGTCGCTCTTCTGCACCCGCACCAGCTCCGTCCACTCGGCGCGCAGCCGGCGCCACAGCCTGGCGGCGACGGAACTTGCGTGCGTGCGGTGGGGCATCGGCGGATTGTGACCAGCGACGCTGCGGCCAACGTCCGCCTCGCGCCACGGGGCTGTTAGAGGCGGCTGGCCACCAGGGCTGCGGTCAGGCCGGCCGAGGCGGCCAGGATGGCCAGCCCGATGCGGGCCCGCCGGCGGCGCATCAGCCACCAGAGCCCGACGCCGCTCAGGCACAGCGCGATGAGGCTGCCGGCCAGGGTGTCGACCAGCAGGATCCAGCCGACCGGCATGCCCACGCCCTTGTGCAGGTTCGCCAGCGTGGCGGCGAGGCCGCTGTCGATGCGCGTGACGGCGACCTGCGGATTGCCCAGCCAGTAGTCGGCCTGCACGCGGTGGGCCGGGCCGCCGAAGGTCACGGTCCAGTGCTCCGGCTGCACGGCGGGGGCGCCGCCCGGCAGCGACCAGGGCAGGCGTTGCGCGGGTTCGACCTTGATGGCGCCTGGCCGGTCCTGCTGCAGTCGTTCACCCAGCCACGCCGCCAGGGCGGTGGCGTTCGCCGGGACCGGGGCGGGCAGGGCCAGTTCGGAGCGGCTGCGCGACTGCTCCATCGGCAGCTTCAGCACGGCGCGGTGGTTCAGCCAGATGCCGGCAATGCCGAACAGCAGGCCCAGGGTCGCGCCCCACAGTCCCAGCCAGCCGTGCGTCTTGCGCAGCCACGCCAGCAGCAGCACGGAGCGGTTCGGCAAGGGGCGGGCGGCAGGTGGTGCGATCGTGGAGTGCATGCGAAGGCGTGGGAGCGGAAGCGACGGGACAGTGGCCAGTCTATTCCAGTTGAGAGTCATTCTCATTTGGCGCGTCAGGCTTCCGACAGGCCGAACCGGCGGCAAGCGGCCGACGCCAGCGGGTCAGCGGCGTCGCGCGGGACGGTTCGCGGCGAACGCTACGAACGCTACGAACGCCTGGCCGCCGGCGCGCTCACCGCCTTCATCAAGGCGTCGAGGTCGACCGGCTTGACGAAGTGATGGTCGAAGCCCGCCTCGACAGACTTGTGCTTGTCGGCTTCCTGGCCCCAGCCGCTCAGCGCGATCAGCAGCATGTCGCGCCCCCAGTCCTGGGCGCGGATTCGGCGGGCCACATCGTGCCCGCTCAGCAAGGGAAGGCCGATGTCCAGCAGCAGCACTTCCGGCCGGAACGATTCGGCCAGGGCCAGCGCTTCCAGCCCGTCGTGCGCCATGGCCGTCTCGTAGCCCAGCATCTCCAGGACCTGGGCCATGGTGAGCGCGCTGTCGACGTTGTCGTCCACGACCAGCACCCGCTGACCCGTCGCCGAGACCGGCTGCACCGGCCGCGCGTCGGAGCCCCGCGCACCACCGTCGGCATGGGGCGCCAGGGGGAGCCGCACGGTGAAGGTCGAACCCCGTCCCGGCCCCTCGCTGCTGGCCTCGACCTGGCCGCCGTGCAGGTCCACCAGCTTGTGCACCAGTGCCAGCCCGATGCCCAGCCCGCCCTGGGAGCGGCCGATCGTGCGGTCGACCTGCGTGAACATCTCGAACACGCGCGGCAGCATGTCGGGCGGGATACCGGCGCCCGAGTCCCGGACCTCCACCACCGCCCAGTCATCCTGGCGCCGCGCGACCAGCTCGATCCGGCCCGCTTCGGGCGTGTACTTCGCCGCGTTGTTCAGGAGATTGGCGATCACCTGGCAAAGGCGCGTCACGTCGGCGTGGACCAGCAGCGATTGCGGTTGCGGCAACTGCACGGTCAGCTGATGCCGGCCGGCCTCGATCAGCGGGCGGCTGGTCTCGACGGCGGACTGGACGATGGCCGTCATGTCGGCCACCTCGCGGCGCAGGTCGAGCTTGCCCCGGCTGATGCGGCTGATGTCCAGCAGATCGTCCACGAGGTGGACCATCTGGCCCAGCTGCCGTTCCACGACGCCGCGCGCGTCGGCATGCACCTCGGGCCGTTGCGACATCCGCATGAGCTGCAGCGCGTTGCGGATCGGCGCGAGCGGGTTGCGCAGCTCGTGCGCGAGGGTCGCGAGAAACTCGTCCTTGCGCATGTCCGCCTCGCGCAGCCGCGCCTGGCTTTCGCGCAGGTCCTCGTTGACCCGTTCCTGCTCGGTCACGTCCACGGCGATGGACAGGACCGATTCGACGGCGCCCTGCTCGTCGAACTCGGGGACCAGGCGCGCGTCGAACACCGCCTTGCGGCCGTCCACCGCATCGAAAGCGAACTGGACCCGGCCGATCTCTCGTCGCTGGAAGACACCGTCCAGCGCGACCTGCCACTCGCGCACCAGGTGGTCCGGCATCCCGAGCTCGGCGTTCGTCTTGCCCAGGAACCGCGACGGGTCCGCGCCGGTGTAGTGCGTCACGATCGGGCTCACGTAGAGGTGGCGGTGGCTGCGGTCCATGCGGGCGAAGATGTCGGGCGAGTTCTCCACCAGGGTGGAGAACTGGCGCTCCCGCCGCGCCAGCGCGCCGGCCGCTGCCGCCAGCGACTGCTCGGCCTTCACGCGCTCCTCGATGTCGCGGATCACGTACAGCCGGCCGGTGGCGTTGCCCGCGACGTCGCGCAGCACCGACAGCGCAATCTCCACGTTGACCGCGCTGCCCCCGCCCGGCAGGCGATGGAGCACCTGGGCGCGGGCCAGGCCCTTGTCGCGCAGGGCCTGCTCGCAGGACTCCCGATCGCCGTCACTGGGCCACACTTCCTCGAACAGCTGCGCCTTCGGCCGGCCCAGCAGGTCCGAGGCGCCCTGGCCGTAGTGGCGTTCGGCGGCCTCGTTCATGAAGGTCAGGTTGTCGTCGCCGTCGAAGGCCAGCACGGCGTCTTCCATCTGCGCCAGCACGTCCTGGCGCAGCTTGCCGGCGGCGGCATGGGACGAATCGAGGGTGTAGATGTCGGCGCCGACCACCAGGGCGTCCACGTCGCCCTGGCGGATCGCGACCAGGGTCTCTTCGGCTTCCTGCAGCCGGATGCGTAGTTCGTCGTTCTCTTCCTGCAGCCGTTGCAGGGCATCGCCTGGCAGGTCTGTGGCCGACCGGGACAGGCTCATGGCTGCTCCTTTGCCTGTGGCGCGGCCGGCAGGCCGAGGCCCTCGCGCAGCCGCCCCGGGTCGGACATGTCACCGATGAACCGGCGCACCGGCAGCGGCCACAGCCGGAGCAGCGTGGGGACGGCCACCACCTGGTCGGCGGTCGCTTCGACGACGCGCTCGGAAATGTCCAGCACTTCCAGCTCGTAGTGCCCGGCAGCGTGTTCCTCGCAGAAGGCGCGGGTGTTCACGATGGCGCGGGATGAGGACGGCGCGGCCGTGCTGACATAGAGCCGCAGCACCAGTGCGATGCCTGGTCCGGGCCGCGAAGCCGCCTGGTTGCGCGATCCCATGCAGCGCGCCTACCGCAGGGGCTGCAGGTCGAGGCCGACCAGCACCCGGTCCTCGTTGGACAGGTCGCCGATGATCTTGCGGATGGGCTCGGGAAACTTGCGCACCAGGGTCGGCACCGCCAGGATCTGGTCGCCGGCGGCCAGCTTGGGGTTGACCAGCAGGTCCACCACCTCGATCGAGTAGCGCCCGGCCAGGTGGGTCTCGCAGACCCGCTTGAGGTTGGCCAGCGCCGCCGCCGACTTGGCCGTCGTGCCGGCTACGTACAGCCGCAGTTGCCACTCGGCCTTGTCGGCGGGCCCCGGGCCGGCCTTCAGGGGCCTCACCTTGGCCGTGCTCATCGGCCGGCCTTCCGGGGCTTGGGGGCCGGCGCACGCGAGCTGCCGGCCTGGGCGATCTCCTTGGCCCGCGCGGCCACGCCGGCCGCCTCGAACCGTTCCCGGGCAATCGCGAATTCGACGTCTCCAGCGCGCTGCTCGGCATCGGCATTGAGCGCGGCGATCTGGGCATCCAGCGCCTTGCGCTGGTTGGCCAGGTCGCGCAGCCGGCGGTCATGGTCCTTGGTGCGCATCTCGGTGGCGGCCAGTTCCTGGGCCTCCTGCGCAACCCGGGCCGTGCCGGTCAGGACGCGGTCGCCGGACAGGTACACGTCCACCAGGTCGACGCCGTGGTTGCTGAACACGAACTCGCGCACCTGGTTGGAGTGGTGCATGCCGCGCGACTTCAGCACCTGCAGCGTGCGGGTGCGCTCGCCGTTGTAGGCAATGTTGGTCAGCAGCAGCCAGCTGTCCATGAGCGAGGAGACACCGACCTCCGACGCCGCGAGGGCCACCGTCGTGTCCACCGTCAGGCTGGTGAACAGCGCGGTCACGCCCTGCTGCTTGAGGAAGTCGATCAGCCGCATCAGGGTCAGCTTCAGCCCGGCATCGTGCGTGTCCGAGCTGAGGTTGCTGATCGGGTCCACCACCACCACCGAGGGCTTGAACTCGTGCACCAGCTCGTAGATGTGCACCAGGTGCTGCTCCAGGCCGTGCAGCGTGGGGCGCGAGGCATGGATCTGCAGCTGGCCCTTGCGCAGCCAGGGCGCCAGGTCGATGCCGATCGACCGCATGTTGCGCAGCAGCTGGCTTTCCGACTCTTCGTAGGCGAACAGGAGCGCCCGCTCGCCGCGCGCGCAGGCCGCATGCGCGAAGGTGGCCGCCACGCTGCTCTTGCCGGTGCCGGGAGCGCCCGACACCAGGACGCTGCTGCCGCGGTAGACCCCCTGGCCGCCGAACATGGCATCCAGCCCGGCGATGCCCGTGGACACGCGCTTTTCGGACACCTGATGGTCCAGCCGCAGCGAGGTGATGGGCAGCACCGACAGCCCCCGCGATCCGATGAGGAACGGGTATTCGTTGGTGCCGTGGGCCGAGCCGCGGTACTTCACCACCCGCAGGCGGCGGGTGGAGACCTGGTCGACGATGCGGTGGTCCAGCAGGACCACGCAGTCCGCGACGTACTCTTCCAGGCCGTAACGCGTCAGCGTGCCTTCGCCGCGCTCGCCGGTGATCACCGCCGTCACGCCCTTGTCCTTGAGCCAGCGGAACAGCCGGCGCAACTCGGCGCGCAGGATGGCCTGGTTGGGCAGGCTGGCGAACAGCGCCTCGACGGTGTCCAGCACCACCCGCTTGGCTCCGATCGAGTCGATGGCGTGGCCCAGCCGGATGAAGAGGCCTTCCAGGTCGTACTCGCCGGTTTCCTCGATCTCGCTGCGCTCCACCCGGACATAGTCGAGCGCGAGCTTCTTCTGCCGCTGCAGCTTCTCGAGGTCGAAGCCGAGCGACCGCATGTTGGCCACGAGCTCCTGCTCGCTTTCCTCGAACATCATGAAGACGCCCGGTTCGCCGAACTCGGTGGCGCCCCGCACGATGAACTCAGCCGCCAGCATCGTCTTGCCGCAGCCCGCGGCACCGCAGACCAGGGTGGGACGTCCGCGCGGCAGTCCGCCCTGGGTGATTTCGTCGAGTCCGCTAATGCCGGTAGGCGCTTTCGGAAGGCCGGACAGGGGAAGGGCCGGGGAAGGTTTGACCATGTAGGGGTTGTGTCGAAGGAGTTCGCATGTCACTCCCCTGCATGTGGTTCTGACGCACTGTCACGGAAGGCTGGCGCTTTGATTATCCACTCGTGGATAGCTCTGCGCGGGCCCGACGAGCTCATCAACAGGGCGCCCGCGGCCGCGCTTGCACCCCCGGAGATCAGGCCGGCGGAAGGGCAATCGTGAACACGCAACCCACGCCCGGGACATCGCGAACGCCCAGTGTTCCGCCTTCGCCCTCCACACCCTGCCTGGCGATCGACAGGCCCAGTCCCAGCCCGCTCCTGTTCGTGCCCGCCTGCGTGAACGACCTGAACATCGCTGCAGAGAAACCGGGCGGCAGCCCGCCGCAATGGTCGGACACGTCGATGCAGACGCTGCCGTCCTCGCCCGCATAGGCATTGAGCACGACCTCCGTCTGGGGGTGGGTGAACTTGAACCCGTTCTGCAGCAGGTTCACGATCGCCGCGATCAGCGGTTCGCGCCGCGCGCTGACCCGCAACGCCGGGTCGACCGGCCGTACGACCATCGTGCAACCGCGAGCGGCCGCATCCAGCGCCGCGCTGCTGGCGGCTTCCCCGATCACGGAGGCGACCGAGAGTTGCGGCGGGGGCGGTTCGGCATGGGCCGCCGAGCGGATCGTCGACACGGCGTCGGCCAGCAGCACGGTCATGGTCGCCAGGCTGCGCTTGAGCACGCCACCGGTGGCGCCCTGCAACGACAGGCTCCCGGATTCCAGCGCGGCCGCTGCCAGGGTGGCGGTATGCACGGCATTGCGAAGTTCGTGCACCACGAACCCGATCCGCTCGGTGACGATCTCGTTGTGGCGACGCTCGACCACGAGATCCCGCTGTGCGCTGAACTCCGTGACCGCATCGGCGATCGCGTTGTCGAGGCAGCGGTTGAGGGTCCGGAATTCGTCGATGGTGAATGGGGCGTCGCGCTCCACCGCCAGGCTGGTGACGGCCTGGCAAAGGTCGCCGTAGTCATGCACGACCTGGTCGACCGAATAGCCGAGTTCCATCAGCTGCCGGCCGTGCGCCGTCGCGCCCATGCCGATCTCTGACAGCGCCAGGTCGCCACCCGGGGGGCCCGAAATCTGCACGCTGAGCGCCGCGCTGTCGCCGGACTCCTCGGCATCGAGCGTCCTCATGAGCTGGTCCAGGAACAGGGGGATGCCGTTGCGCAGCTGAAGCTCGGTCGCCACCCGTTTCGGACGCTGCGCAACCGACGCCTTGCAACGCGCGATCAACTCCTCGCGGTTGTTCCTGAGAAACGAGTGCATGCGACCAGCCTTTCTGCCGCCGAGCCCCAGACAATCCTCTCTCAGCACTGCCAGGGAGTGTGCATCGGAACCCGAAGGGGGAGGGCGAAGCGGTGCCGGGCTCCCGAAATCGGGTCAGGGACTCGCAAGGCCATCAGGGCTTGTCGCCGCTCGGTTGGCGGAAGAACGTGTTCAGCTCGTTGCCCGGCGTGGCATCCGCGAAGCCGTCGAAGCGGCCCTCGTGGGCCAGGCCGCGTGCGGCGCGCAGGAAGCCACCCCAGGCAGCCCGTGCCAGCGCCCCGCCGACGCTCACGCGCCGCACGCCCAGGGCCGCAACGTCCTGCAGCGTCAGCTCGCTGGTCCCTCCGATCAGGAGGTTGACCGGGCGCGGTGCCACGGCGGCCACCACCGCGGCGATCTGCTCCGGGGTGCGGATCCCCGGGGCGTACAGGCAGTCGGCACCCGCCTGCGCATAGGCCCGCAACCGGGCCAGCGTGTCCGGCAGGTCGGGACGCCCGAGGAAGAAGTTTTCCGCGCGCCCCACCAGCAGCACCTCGCCGCCGGCCTCGTCGATCGCCGCGCGCGCCGCGCGCAGGCGCGCGACGGCATCGGCGAGAGACCGCACCGGGTCGGCGGGGTCGCCGGTGGAGTCCTCGATGGACAGTCCGGCCACCCCGGTGGCGATGGCCATCCGCACGCTCTCGGCCACGCCATCGGGATCGGAGGCGAACCCGTCTTCGAAATCGGCATTCACGGGCAGGGCGGTCGCTTCCACCATGGTGCGCAGATGCTCCAGGACGACCTCCCGGGACGCCGCGCCGTCGGGGCATCCCTGCGACCACGCATGGCCGGCACTGGTGGTGGCCAGGGCCTGGAAGCCCAGGCCCTGCAGCATGCGTGCAGTGCCCATGTCCCAGGGATTGGGCAGGACGAAGCAACCCTGGTCGTGCAATGCGCGAAAGGCCGCGCGTTTCGCTCGTGTGTCGGCGTTCAACGATCTCTCCTTGTCCGGTCGCAGCGACGTGCTGTCGGCGGCCAGTGTGCGCTCCGATGCCAGCGGCCGCTGGCCGAGCCGCGGTCCAGCGCGCCCGGCGTGGAGCGGTCGGTGTTCGTGCACGCCGAGGGCCCTGCTCTTCGAGGCGCACGGCCACCACGCCGCGGGGGCGTTCGCGTCGGGGCGCCGGGCCGGGTGGTTCTCGGCGGGGGAAGCCAGCGCCGGCTAGCTGCGCTGCCGTGGCGCGGTGGCGCCAGCGGCCGGTGCGCGCGGCAGGCGCCGGCCGTCCGGTGCGCCCTGGCAGGTGGGCACGTTCACCCAGCGCAGCGCCTCGGCCTGGCGGCTGATGCCGGCCATCGTGGCTCGGAACAGCGAATTGGCCTCGGCCCGCAGGGCCGACGCGCGCTGGAAGTCCTCCGGCGACGGCTCGGGGCCGGCGCTGCTGGTGTAGGCGATCGCGGCCTGGAAGACGGCCTGCTCCGCATGGGTGGCCCGTTCGTGGGCCGCGTGCCAGGCACGGAAAGTGGGCGGATCGATGGTCACGGTGTCACCTCCTCGGCAGGGCGGTCGCATCGCATGCCCCGGCGCAGCCGCAGCGGGCTGCCTGGGGGCGGTGGCGATGCGGGGCTGCATGCAACGCTTTCGGGGCCGCGTCCGGCTGGCTCGGCTGCCTCAGCTCTGGAGCCGGATCCTCGACGCCACCCACTGGCCGGCGATCAGGCTGGCCCGCACGCGCACCGACGGCGTGGCGCCCGTCGTCCAGTTGGGCACCTCGTTGCGGGTGTTGGCGTTGTAGGTGAAGTTCACGCCGCGCACGGTGAAGGTCTGGGTCACGACGTTCAGGTTGCTCACCGTGCCGAAGAAATCGAACTCCTGGACTTGCAGGCCTTCGTCATTCTCGACCTCGACCCGTGTCGCGACGATGACACCGTTGCGCACCGCGCCGTGCACCTCGACCGCGACGCCCAGCGCCACGGTGCCGGAGACCTGCGCCGTCGACGAATCGACCGTGATGCCGTTGACCTTGAACAGGTTGGTGCCGTCCAGGCTGGTGACCGTGCCCTTGAGTTCCGACTCGGCCCGGTCTTCCACCTGCAGGTCGGCCAGCTGCGATTCGCGATCCCGGATGCGGGTGGCGCGCCAGAGGCCGCCCACCTGGGTGGGCGCGACCGACACCCGCACCAGCAGGCCGTTGGCCCAGCCGGACGGCAGGGCCGTGGTGGTGTCGTAGCCGATCAGGGCCGTGCCCAGCGAGAAGGTGCGGGTGGTGGTGTTCAACCCGCTGACCTGGCCGCTGATGCGGAAGGCGCCCGGTGCGGTGTTGGACACCTCGACGCGCGTGGCCAGCAGGTGGCCGTTGGCCAGGTTCAGGTAGCCGTGCACCTCGACGAACTGGCCCGGCCGGACGGCCGAGAGGCCGGCGACGTCCTCGAACACGGCCGTGGCCGGGACGTCGACCGTCTGGCCCAGCACGGTGAGGGTGCGCGCCACGGTGTCCACGGCACCCACCGGCCCGACCCATTCGCTGGCGTAGGCGATGCGGTTGGCGGTGGCCGTCGGCAGGGCGTCGCCACCGGTCGAGGCGGTGATGGGCGAGGCCTGGACGTACACCACCATGCCGGGCCGCAGGCTGCCCACCACGCCGTCGTCGGAGCGGGACACCTGGGCCGAGGCGTCGTCGTAGCGGGTGCTGTTGACGATGATCGAGCCCAGCCCGGCGATGGTGCCGGTGGTGAACGAGCCGGTGCCGCCGCTGCTCAGGCCGGAGATCACGCTGGTGACGGCGCCGGCGGCCCCTCCGCCGCCGCAGCCGGCGAGGGTGGCCAGGCCGCCAGCCATGGCCAGCAGGGCGCCTCGGCGGCTCAGCGCAGCCGTGTTGTCGGGTTGATTCGTCATGGGGTCACCTCGCTTGTCGTGTCTGGGGAATCAGGCGCGTCAGGCGCCTGGCTGGGGGCCGGCATCGGTGCCGACCAGGAATACAGGCCGATGCGCAGTGCCTCGCTCTGGCCCCTGCGTTCGCGCTCGTCGTCGTCGATCAGGGCCTGCAGCTGCGGGCCCAGCGTCGTCATCAGGCTGCGCCACTGCTCGGCGATGAGGTGGCGGGCCTTGTCGACCGACTGCGGCGACAGCTCGTCGGCCAGCAGGGCCTGCTCGAAGTGCTCGCTGCCGGTGCCCAGCACGTTGGTGACGCCGGCGCGCAGGTGGTCGCCGACGTTGCTGCCGAGGAAGCCCACCATGCGCGGCCAGTCGCTGCGCGGCACGAAGGCGCTGTCCAGCAGGGTGAGCGTGTCGGCGGCCGTGTCGTGCTCCACCAGGCCCAGGCGCATCAGCTCGGCCATGAGCGAGCGCGGATGCACGTCCTTGGTCACGCTTGCGGCCAGGGCCTCGAAGCTGGGTTCGGCGCCGACCCGGGGCAGGGCGATCGGGCGGCCCTGGGCATCGGTGTAGCCCGGCAGGCTGGCCCAGCGGGTGAGCACGTCGGTGGCGGGCGAGCGGGTGGCCGGCAGGTCCAGCGCGGGGGCGGCCGAGATCCGGCTGACCTCGCGGCGGGTCAGGCCGGTCATGGTGCTGATGCGGCTGGTGAGCCGGTCGCCCTTGGCGTCGTCGCAGGCGGCGCGGGCCGCCTGCACGAAGGCGTGCCGGATCAGCTCCTCGACGCCGTGGATGGTGACCGCCTTGGCCACGCACAGCTGGGCGATGGGCTGCAGCAGCCTCTCCAATACCGCCAGCACAGCCTGGCGCTCGGCCTGCAGTGGATGGTCGTTATTGGTCATGGTCGGGATATTAATGTGCAATCAACACATTTGCAGCTGAAGTTTGTAACCAGCTGCGGCGGATGGGTTGGGCACCGGACGCGCGATCCGGCAATGGATCGGCTCGGATTGGTTGGGCTACGAACCGGAAAGTTCAACCGGTGGAATTCCGGCCGACGGACGGCTGGACCCACCCGGGACCCGTTCCTATCCTCGCCGCGTACCCCCATCCCATCGACAACGGAGACACCCCATGACTTTCCTGGTCCCCGGCCGGCGCACGCGCCGCCTCCTGGTGGGAGCTCTCGCGGCGCTCGCCGCTTCCTGGGGCGCCCAGGCCCAGACCAGCCGCCCGGTGACCCTGGTGGTGCCGTTCGTGGCCGGCAGCCCGACGGATGTGGCGGCCCGGGCCTTTGCGCTGGACTTCGCCGCCGCCCTGAACACCACCGTGGTCGTCGACAACCGGCCGGGCGCCAACCAGACCATCGCCGGCGCCTCGGTCGCCCGCGCCCAGCCCGACGGCACGACCCTGCTGTTCGCCAACCTGCCGGCCGTGGTGCCGCCCTCGATCAAGTCCAAGCTGCCCTACAACGGCATGCGCGACCTGACCCCGGTGGCCGACATCATGACCATCGGCTTCGTGCTGGTGACCTCGCCCAACGTGCCGGCGACCAACCTGAAGGAGTTCATCGCGCTGCTCAAGGCCGATCCGTCCAAGTACTCGTACGGCTCCTCCGGCATCGCCACGCCCATCCACCTGATGGCCGAGATGTTCAACAAGGAGATCGGGGTCAAGACGTTGCACGTGCCGTACAAGGGCGGCAACCAGGTCCAGCTCGACCTGATGAGCGACCGCGTGACCTACGCCTTCCTGCCCACCGGCTCGATGGAATTCGTGCGCGGCGGCAAGATCAAGAGCTACGGGCTCGCGGCCGACAAGCGCGACCCCGACTACCCGGAGCTGCCGACCATGTCCGAAGGCGGGCTGCCGGGCTTCAAGGCGACCGTGAAGTTCGTGCTGGTCGGGCCCAAGCAGATGCCGGCCGACGTGCTGGCCCGGCTCAACGCCGCGGCCAACAAGGTGATTGCCAGCGAGGGCTTCTACGCCAAGGTCAAGTCGGTCGGCGGCGTCGAACTGTCCAGGCCGGCCACGCCGGTGCAGGTGGGCGCCGCCATCGCCGCCGAGGAGGCCAAGTGGGACGACGTGGTCAAGAAGGCCAACATCGAGCTCGAATGAGCCGGCCGGACGCCCGATGACCGTCGCCACCGACCGCCTCGTCCCGCCGGGCGCGTGTGACTGCCACACGCATGTCTTCCTGGACGAGGGCGCCTATCCGTTCGCCGCCGCGCGGCGCTACACGCCGCCACCGGCTCCGATCGAGGACCTGGCGCGGTTGCACGACGGCCTGGGCATCGACCGGGTCGTGATCGTGCAGCCCAGCGTCTACGGCGCCGACAACGCGGCCACGCTGGAGGCGCTGCGCGTGCTGGGCCCGGGCCGTGCGCGCGCCGTCGCCGTCATCGACGCCACCACCACCGACGAGCAGCTGGCCGCCTTCGACGCGGCGGGCGTGCGCGGCGTGCGGGTCAACCTCGAGGTCGACGGCGAGCGCGATGCCCGGCGTGCCACGGCGTGGCTGCGCGAGGCGGCCGCCCGCGTCGCGCCGCTGGGCTGGCATGTGCAGGTGTTCGCCAGCCTGCCGCTGCTGGGCGCCTGCAGCGACGTGCTGGGTGCGCTGCCAGTGCCGCTGGTGTTCGACCACTACGCGGGCGCCCAGGCTGGCCTGGGAAGCCGCCAGGAAGGACTGGCCGAGGTGCTCGAGCTGGTCGGGGCCGGGCGCGCCTACGTGAAGCTGTCGGCGCCGTACCGCTGCTCGGGCGAGCCGGACTACGCCGACCTCGCGGACCTCACCCGCCTGTTCATCGAGCGCAATCCCGATCGCATGCTGTGGGGCAGCGACTGGCCGCATCCGCAGCCCGGCGTGCGGCCGACGCCGCAGGACGTGTGCCCGCCGCACGAGGTGGACCTGCGGCACGTGCTCGCCCAGCTGGCCCGGTGGACGCCCGATCCGGCGGTGCTGCGCGGCATCCTGGTGGACAACCCGGCGCGCCTGTATGGCTTCTGACGCGAACCCGGCCATGGCCTCCGATCCGACGGACATCCTGCTGCAGCACGCCGATGCGCCGAGCGAGCGGCCCGGCACCCGCAGCCTGTCGCGGCTGATCAAGCTGCTGCGCATGGTGGCGGCGCGACCGCAGTTCGGCTGGCGGCTGTCGGACCTCTCGGCCGCCTGCAACCTCGACCGCGCGACCGTGCACCGCATGCTGGCCTGCATGATCGACGAGCGGCTGGTCGAGCAACGTGCCGACGACCGCCACTACCTGCCCGGGCCGCTGCTGTTCGAGCTCGGGCTGGCCCGGCCGGACCACCTGGACTTCCAGCGCCGCGCCGAGACCGCGCTGGCCGCCTTCGCCCGGCGCACCGGTGGCATCGGCGTGCTGCTGCTGCGCAGCGGCAACGAGTACGTGTGCAGCGTGCGGGCCGAGACCCAGCCGCTGTCCGGATCGGTGCTCTTTCCCGGCGCGCGCCGGCCGCTGTTCACTGCGGCCGGCGGCGTGGCCATCCTGCAGACGCTGGCGCCGGGCGAGGCCCATGCCGTGCTGCTGGACAACGTGACGCAGGAGGTCGCGCGCTGCGGCTCCAGCCGGCTGGCGGCGCTGCAGCGGATGCGCGAGCGCTCCGACCGCCATGGCTTCGGCGTCAACCTGGGCGACGTGGTGCCGGGCGTGCATGCGTTCGCCGTGCCCGTGCACGGCGGCAATGGCCAGGCGTTCGCGTCGGTGTGCCTGCTCGGCTCGCCGCAGCAGTTCGGCGAAGAGCGCCTGCCGGCCATCCGCGACGAACTGGCGACCGTGGCCGCGGCCCTGGCGGCCGAGGCCCGCCAATTGAACCTGTGGACGCGCTGATGCCGGGCACCCGCCGCGGCCGCGTCCCATCCACAACGAAGGACACGAACGAATGACCAGGATCTGCATCGTCGGCGCGGGCGCCGTCGGCGGCTACGTGGGCGCGCACCTGAGCGCCGCCGGCATCGACACCACCCTCGTCGACCCCTGGCCCGAGAACGTGCAGGCCATGCGCGAGCGCGGCCTGGTCGTCAGCGGCATGGCGGGAACCGTGTCGGCCCGGGTGCGGGCCCTGCACGTTTCCGACGTGCCGCAGCTGGTGCGCGAGCGGCCGTTCGACGCCGCCTTCATCGCCGTCAAGGCCTACGACACGGCCTGGGCGACCCAGCTGGTGCTGCCCTACCTGGCGCCCACCGGCTGCGTCGTCTCGCTGCAGAACGGGATCAACGAGGAAACCATCGCCGCCATCGCCGGCTGGAGCCGCACGCTGGGCTGCTCGGTCAGCGCGCTGGCCGC
Source organism: Ramlibacter pinisoli (assembly GCF_009758015.1). Taxonomy (NCBI): domain Bacteria; kingdom Pseudomonadati; phylum Pseudomonadota; class Betaproteobacteria; order Burkholderiales; family Comamonadaceae; genus Ramlibacter; species Ramlibacter pinisoli. The sequence goes on along the minus strand of NZ_WSEL01000009.1, from coordinate 442,372 downwards.
CGAGCTCGTCGAGCCGGGCCGCATCGTGCGCAATTCGCCGCTGGGCGACGACAAGAAGGCGGGCCTGCGCATCGGCGAGCTGCACGGCCAGGTGACGCCGCGCGCGACGATGCTGGCCGGGCTGCTGTCGCACGGCGACACCTGCAAGGTCACCACCAACCTGTGGGGCGAGCGCTGGTCCAAGCTCACCATCAATGCCATGCGCAACGGCCTGTGCGCCCTGACCGGCATGACCGGCAAGCAGCGCGACACCCACCCGGTGTCGCTGGACCTGAGCATCCGGCTGGGCAGTTCCTGCATCCGCGTCGGCCGGGCGCTGGGCCTGGCGCTGGAGCCGGTCGGCGGGCTGGACCTCGACCTGCTGGCCCGCGCCGACGACGAGCCGGCGGCCCGCGACGCCATCACCCGCATGATTCTGGAGGTGGCGCAGTCGCGCACCGACGCCCAGCGGCCGTCGATGGGCCAGGACATCCTGAAGGGCCGGCGCACCGAGATCGACGCCATCAACGGCCTGGTCGCGCGGCGCGGCGAGGAGGTGGGGGTCGACGTGCGGTTCCACCACCGCCTGGTCGACGCCATCCGGCGCATCGAGCGCGGCGAGGCGACGCCCAGCCCCGACCTGCTGCGGCACGTGGCCGACTGAGGCGCCCCGTCGTGGCCCGCCCCGGCGGGTGATACTGCGGACTCGACTGCCGGGACCTGTCTTGATCACGCTCCACCACTGCGTCAGCGCGCGCTCCTTCCGGCCCCTCTGGATGCTGGAGGAGCTGGGCCTGCCCTACGAGCTGCGGATGCTGCCGTTCCCGCCGCGCGTGAAGGCCCGCGCCTTTCTCGAGCTCAACCCGCTGGGCACCATCCCCTTGCTGGCAGACGGGTCCACGCGCATGACCGAATCGGCCGCCATCTGCCACTACCTGTGCTCGCTGGCGGCGCCGACGCCGCTGCAGGTCGGGCCCGGCGAGCCGGGCTACGCCGATTTCCTGAACTACCTGCACTTCGGCGAGGCCACGCTCACCTTCCCGCAGACGCTGGTGCTGCGCTATTCCCTCCTCGAGCCGCCCGAGCGCCGCCAGCCCGCGGTGGTGGAGGACTACACCCGCTGGTTCCTGGGGCGCCTGCGCTCGCTGGAGCCGCTGCTGGCCGGCCAGGACCACCTGTGCGCCGGCCGCTTCACCGCCGCCGACGTCTCGGTGGGCTATGCGCTGCTGCTGGCGCAGGACCTGGGGCTGGCGCCCCGCTTCACGCTGGCGGTGGCGGCCTACTGGCAGCGCTTGCAGGCACGCCCGGCATTCGGCCGCGCGCTGCAGGCACAACACGCCGCCGCCCTGGCCCAGGGCGTGTCGCCGCTGTCGGCCCCGCACGAACTGCTGGGCGGGTCGGCGGGGTAGGGCGCGACCCGGCGCCAGGGCACGCCCGCGGGGCGTTTCCCCGCGGGCCGTACAATCCGCGCCCGCACTAGCTTCCGCACCGATGACGTTCACCCTCTCCCATGCCGTGCTCGACGAGATCCTGGCCCGGCACCGCATCAGGTCGAACGACCTGACGGGCATCGACAAGCTGTTCGGCGGCGCGGACGGCTACTACTGGTACCACACACTGCGGCACCTGTGCCCCAAGGGCGAGGTGATGACCTGGTCGACCCAGGAGGAGCTGCGTGCCGCCGTGCAGGGCATCGAGGACGAGACGGCGGCCGAGGACGAGGTCAAGCCGCAGCAGCTGCGCCCCGAGCACCTGGCCGCCATCGCCGGCCACCTGGGTACGCCCTAGGCAGCCCGGCCGGCGCGCCGCGCCGCTCAGCGCTCCGCGATGTAGTGCTGCGTCGTCACGGCCTCGCCGTCGCGCAGGAACTCGCGCACCGCGGCTTCCAGCTCCTGGTCGGCCAGCGTCGCCCGCGCGCGCTGGTGCAGGTAGTCGGCCCAGGAGGCCACGATGAAGCGTTCGACGTAGCGCGAGGGATCGGCCAGGTCGCGGTACACGCGCCAGAAGGTGGCGCCGTCGCGCCGGCGCGAGGCGCGCAGCCGGCTCACCGCCTGCAGGAATTCCTCGGCTTCGCCGGCGCGGATGCGGTAGCCCACCTCGACCGACACCGGGCCGTCGTCGGGCAGCGGCTGCTCGGTGGCGAACACATCCTCGAACAGCCCGACCCCCGGCGTCACGTCCTGCGCATCGCCCATGCGCAGCGGGAAGGCACGGGCCAGGAAGATGCCGGCGGTCATCGCCAGCGCCGCCACGCTCAGGGCGGCCGGCACGCCCGCCACGCCGGACACCGCGCCCCAGAACGCCGAGCCGATGGCGAACGAGCCGAGCGCGCTGACGGTGTGCAGCGCCACTGCGCGCGAGCGCACCCAGGGCGGCGCGCTGGACTGGGTCGCGGTGTTGAAGGTCGCCATCACCGCCATCCAGGCCGCGCCGCCGATCGCCAGCGCCACGAACACCACGGTCGGGATGCGCACGAAGGCCGACACCAGCATCACCGCCGCGAACACCAGGCAGCCGATGGCCACCAGCCGCTCCAGCCCCAGCCGTGCGCGAAGCTTGCCCAGCACCAGGCCGGTGGCGACCGCGCCGGTCCCCAGGCAGCCCATGAGGAAGCCGAAGCCGGCCGCGCCCAGTTGCAGGTGCTGCGCCGCGATGGCCGGCAGCAGCGCCCACAGCGCCGAGCCGGCGCCGCTGTAGGCGACGGTGCGCAGCAGCTGCGCCAGGATGATGGGCGAGTGGCGCGCATAGCGCAGCCCGGCCAGCGTGCCGCTCCACAGGCGCTCGGCCGGCAGCGGTGACTTGGCGTGCGCGGCGGGCGGCCAGCGCCGCACGACCAGCAGCATGGCGACGGCGCTGAGGACGGCCACCACGAACACCCAGCCGGCCCCCAGGGCGGCGAAGATGAAGCCGGCGATCGAGGGCCCCAGCGCCCGCGCGCTGTTCCAGGCGATCGACATCGCCGTGATGGCCTGCGGCATGTCCGCGCGCGGCACGGTGTCGGCGACGCTGGTGTTCCAGGCCGGCGACAGCAGTGCCGTGCAGCAGCCGGCGGCGAAGGTGAAGGCCAGCAGGACCGCCGGGCCCGCCCATCCGAGCAGGGCCAGCAGCGACAGCAGCACCAGCACGCCCACCTGCACGCCGAGCGACCGCACGATGAGGGTGCGCCGGTCGCTGGTGTCGGCCAGCACGCCTGCCGGCAGCGCGAGCAGGAACATGGGCAGGAAGACGGCGGTCTGCACCAGCGCCGCGAGGAAGGACGAGCCCGTCCGTTCCACCATGAGCCAGGACGCCGCCATGACCTGCATGGCGTTGCCGGTGAAGTAGACGGCGCTGCCGGCCCACAGGCCCCGGAACGTCGGCAGCCGCAGGGGCGACCAGATGGAGTTGGAAGAGGACGACATCAAGGAATGCGCCCCGGATTATGGGTGCGTGGGAGGAATGCCCATGCGAGTGCGGCGCCGCCGCCGGACCTTTCGGTCGAGCGACCTTGCCAACCGCTACGTTCCACGCAATCGGTGACACCACGGCCGCCGCGCGGCCAAGGGCGCGTGGCACGGGGCATTGCATGCGGCGTGCACCGCTTCGGAGCCGCGCCGAGCTGCAGGAATTGGGGATGGCCGGGGGCCGCACGTGCCTGGACACTGGCCCGCTCCACGACGCAGCCACGATGCACCCGACCCACACGATCGACGAGACCGCACACGGGGCCCGGCGCGCATCGGCAGCGCTGGCGCGCGCGGCGGCCGTGGCGGGCTGCCTGGCAGCGGGCGCGGGCCCGGCAGCGGCCCAGGCAGTGGCGCAGGCAGCGGCCCAGCCGCCCGCCATCCGGGCCGAGCCCCACACCGGCGAGTGGCTGCAGACCGGCGACGCGCGCGCGTACTGGGTGATCGACAACCGGTGGGGCCAGGGCAGCATCCGGGCCGACCAGTTCCGCCAGGGCGTGGGGGTGGCCGCCTCCACCAGCGCCAGCGGCGGCGTCGCCTTCCGCATGGCCTGGAGCTGGCCCCAGGGCGACACCGAGGTCAAGGGCTACCCGGCGGCGCTCTACGGCCGCAAGCCCGGCTACGCCAGCATGTCGAACCTGGTGGACGGCGTGCCGGTCAAGCTGCCCGACGGCAGCACGCTGGGCCAGGCGCCCAGCGGCTTCACGCCCGGCAACTTCTTCCCGCTGCAGCTGCCGCTGCCCTCGCTGGGCGCCCAGTTCGCCTTCGAGCACAACACCGTGCCCACGGGGCAGGGCCAGCTCACGTTCGACATCTGGCTGCAGTCGGACCCGCGGCAGGACTTCGGCTTCCTGAACTCGTCGGTCACGCACGAGGTCATGATCCCGCTCAGCAACTGGGGCAACTACGGCGCCCACGCCGTCCCCGGCGGCCGCAACCCCGCCTGGTACGACCACGATGCGACCATCGCGGGCAAGCTCTACCACCTGTACATCGTCAAGGATGCGGACGGCTGCAGCCGTCACAACTTCGGCCGGCTGAACGGCGCCTACGGCAGGGCCGGCTGGAAACTGATCACCGTGCTGCCGGACGCCCTGCCGGTCGAGACCGGTTCGCTCGACATCTCCGCCATCATGGCCTACCTGGCGACGCGCAAGGACGCCTGCGGCACGCCCTGGGTGCAGGGCAACGAGTACATGGTCAGCGCCGAGCTCGGCGTCGAGCCCGTCGTCGGCAGCGGCGACATCACCGTCTACAACTACCTCCTCACGACCGACGGCGTCCCCGTCGCCGTGCCCTTCTTCAGCGGCCCGACGGGCAATGCGCCGGTCGAGGACAACCGCGGCCATGGCGGGAACGGCGGGAATGGAGGCGATCGGGGGAACGGCGGCAATGGCGGCAACGCGGGCGCCGGAGGCAACACCGGCCCCGGCGGCAGCGCAGGCAACCCGGGCGGCGGTGGCTACCCAGGCGGTGGCGCCAGGCCGCCGACCGAGTCCAAGCCGCCCATCGTGGTGAAGCCGCCGGTGGAATCCAGGCCACCGGGCGACGACAAGCCGCCCTCGCAAGGCAAGCCACCCGCGGAGGACAAGCCTCCCGTGGTGAGCAAGCCGCCCGAACCGGCCAAGCCCCCCAGGGACACCAAGCCTTCGGACGGCAAGCCGGACGAGGACAAGTCGCCGACGCACGGCAAGCCACCGGCCAACGACAAGCCGCGGGAGGCAGGCAAGTCGGGCAAGGACGACAAGGCCGCAGCAGATGCCAAGGCCGCAGCAGATGCCAAGGCCGCAGCGGAAGCGAAGGCTGCGGCAGACGCCAAGGCTGCAGCGGAAGCGAAGGCTGCGGCAGACGCCAAGGCTGCAGCGGAAGCGAAGGCTGCGGCCAAGGCGAAGGCCGCGGCAGAGGCGAAGGCTGCGGCGGAAGCGAAGGCCGCGGCAGAAGCGAAGGCCGCGGCCGAGGCAAAGGCTGCGGCAGAGGCCAAGGCAGCAGCAGAGGCCAAGGCAACGGCGGAAGCGAAGGCCGCGGCAGAGGCGAAGGCTGCGGCGGAAGCGAAGGCCGCGGCAGAGGCCAAGGCTGCGGCGGAAGCGAAGGCTGCGGCAGAAGCAAAGGCAGCGGCAGAAGCAAAGGCTGCGGCCGAGGCCAAGGCTGCGACGCCCGCAACACCGGCGACGCTCGCAACACCGGCGACGCCCGCGGCAGCAGCCACGCCTTCGGCTGCGCCTGCGCTCCCGCCAGCTACGCCGGCCGCGCCCGCGGCAGCAGCCACTCCTGCGGTCCCGGCCACGACCGCTGCACCGGCCACCTCCGCGACCCCGGCCACGCCTGCAGCAGCGGCCACGCCTGCAGCAGCGGCCACGCCTGCAGCAGCGGCCACACCTGCGGCACCGAGCACGCCTGCGGCACGTGCGGCGGTCGCCGCGACGGCCGCGACGCCCGCGACGCCCGCGACGCCCGCGACGCCCGCGACGCCCGCGACGCCCGCAACGCCCGCAACGCCAGCGACACCAGCGACACCAGCGACACCAGCGACACCAGCGGCGGCCACGCCGGTGGCACCAGTTCAACCCGCGACCTCGGCCACGCCTCCGACCGCGGCCGCGCCTGCGACCCCGGCTCCATCTGCGACCCAGTCCACGCCCGCGACCCCAGCCGCGCCTGCGGTATCAGCCGAGAGCAAGCCGCCCGCCTGACCTGACCCGTGGTGGCTGCCATGTCCGGGGCAGCGCCGCGGCGACAACGGTCCCGGATGCGGCGGCGTGGAAAGCAGACACGCACCGAAGCCAGCCAGGGCGCGGTCGCCCCGAACAAGCGCAGGGCTCCAGGGCCTGCGCGCGCCCGGCCGGATAAGGACGGCCTAACGATCGTTCGCCGGAGTCGCGCCCGGCCCGCATCCTCCATCGCCGGGCGACGCCGCCGCCCGTGCGGCCGTCATCCGCGCGGAGGCCGTGATCCGGCGCTGGTGTCCGGACCGGACGGCGCCGCGAGCAGGGCCTTCGCCGCCTCGATGCGCAGGCGCAGGTCCAGCGTGCCGTCGTTCATCACCGCCAGCAGGAAGCGCCGGGGATCCGTCTCGGTGATCGTGGCCCCGCCCGCGCCGGCCGGCGTGCGCGTTGCCGCGTGCGCCTGTGGTTCCGAGGTCGCGGCGTCGGCGCTCCGCAGCTGCGCCAGCGCCCGGACGAAGGCGTCGGTCCGGATGCAGCCCAGCCCGCCCAGCACGTTGGCCTGCGCATCGGCGCTGGGCGGCAGGTCGACCCAGGGCTCGTCGGCGAACAGCGCGGCCAGGTCCGGCGTGACGAACGCCGACCAGCGCCCGGCGTCCGCCTGCAGGCTGGGCACCAGCGGCATGCGCTGCGTCGCCGCGTCGGCTGCGGGAAAGGTCGCGACACGGTCCGGCCGGACCTGCCCGAGGTAGCGCGCGCACAGGCCCTCGAGGAAGGCCAGGGCGTCGGCCAGCGGCACGGGCTGGGCCAGCGAGAGCCAGAGCTGGTAGGCGTCGACCCCGGTGACCGCGATCGCCGGCGGGGGCAGCTCGAGGTCGGCCTGCACGCCGGCCCAGGCCGCCGACAGGGCCTGCCAGCCGGCCGGCAGGGCCGCCTGGAGCACCAGCGTGCGGACCCGGCCGTCGCTGCCGACGAGGAGCACGCGACCGGCGTCCGCGCCCGGCGGCTCGTCGGGCAGGACGTAGAGGCGTTGCAGCTCGGCTTGCAGTCGGTTCATGGGATCGGCGGTGCGGGTGGGGCGGGGCTGCACTCTAGCGGCAACTGGCCAGCGGCGCGCGGGCGCGGCTGCGCTCAGGCCCGGCGCGGGTCCTCGTGCTCGGCACGCCAGCGCCGCCGGCCGGTCCAGCGCTCCAGGACCTCGAACACGGCCTGCGTCACCAGGGCCAGGGCGGCCGCGGGAATCGCGCCGGCGAGCAGGGTCGCGCCGTCGTTCAGGGCCAGGCCCTGCGCGATGCGCTCGCCGTAGCCGCCGGCGCCGATGAAGGCGGCGATGGTGGCGGTGCCCACGGTGAGCACCGCGGCCGTCTTCACGCCGGCCAGGATCACGGGCAGGGCCAGCGGGAGGTCGACGCTGCGCCAGCGCTGTGCCGGCGTCATGCCGAGCGCCACGCCCGCCTGCTTCAGGCCGGCCGGCACCTGGTCCAGGCCGGTGGCCGTGTTGCGCACGATGGGCAGCAGCGCGTAGAGCGACAGGGCGATCACGGCCGGCACCGTGCCGATCCTGCCCAGCAGCGGGATCAGGGCGGCCAGCAGGGCCAGCGAGGGGATGGTCTGCAGCAGGCCGGTGGCGCCGAAGATCCAGTGGCCCAGGCCGTGGCGTGCCGCCGCGGCCGCGCCCAGCGGCACGCCCAGGACGACGGCGACGGCCAGCGAGATCGCCACCAGGCCGATGTGCTCGCGCGTGAGGCGGCCCAGGTCCGGCCCGAACAGGCGCTCGCCCAGGCCGGCGCGGCCGGCGGGCGTGGCCGCGGCGGCCGCGCCCTGGACGAAGTCGGCGGCGATGGCGGAGAAGGAGCGGCCGCGCAGTTCCGCGTCGCCGTTCAGGGCGATCATGCGGGCGGTGTCGATCCGGCCCTCCAGGCCCGCCACCGCCTTCCAGGCAGCGGGCGCGCGCGCCGGCAGGTCGCTGCGGTACAGGAGCACGGAGTCGTAGCGCGGGAAGTAGTGCTGGTCGTCCTGCAGCACGGCCAGGCCCAGCTCGGCGATCTTGGCGTCGGTGGTGTAGATGTCGGTGACGGCGATGCGGCCGCTGGCGAGTGCCTCGTAGGCCACGCCGTGGTCGATGCCGGTGGGCTGGTGCGGCAGGCGGTAGCGCTGGGCGAGGCCGGGCCAGCCGTCGACGCGGCCCAGGAATTCCTGCGACAGCGCGACCGGCAGCGCCGGCTGCCGGCGCAGGTCGCCGATGGTGCGCAGCGACAGCTCGCGGGCGCGCTGGGCGGTCGTGGCCAGCGCGTAGCTGTTCGCGAAGCCCAACGGCACGCCGAACGACAGGCCCATCTTCCCGAGCTCGCGCCGGATCACTTCGTCGCTGCTGCCGGCCGGCAGCTTCAGGATTTCCGACTCGATGGTGCCGATGTATTCCGGGTAGACGTCGATCGAGCCGGTCTTCAGCGCCTCCAGCACGACGGCCGTGCTGCCCAGTCCCTGGCGGTGCACGGCCTCGGCGCCGGCCTGCTGCGCGGTGCGCGCGACGATCTCGCCCAGGATGTAGCTCTCGGTGAAGCGCTTGGAGCCGACCACCAGGCGGTCGGCCGCGGCCGCAGCGCCGCAGCCTGCCATCCAGGTTGCCAGCAGCACGGGCAGCAGGGACAGCAGGCGGGGCCGCATGGGGCGCCGTCAGTCCGTGCCGGCGGCCGCGAACGCCGGCGCGCCGCCGGCCAGCAGGTAGGCCACCGCGCAGGCCAGCACCGGGTCGCTGGCCGGCGCCGGCGCGCAGCGGCTGGTGGGCACGTGCGCCCGGGTGCGGCCGGGCTGCACCGCCGGGGCGAGGTCGTCACGCACCGGCGCCGCCGCGCCGCCGGCGGGTGGCAGCAGCTCGATGTCGGGCGCCACGCCGGCCCGCTGCACCGTCTCGCCCGATGGCCCGTGGTACAGCGAGGTGGTCAGCTTCAGTCCGCCCTTGTTCTCGCCGAGCGAGTAGGTGGACTGGACGCTGCCCTTGCCGTAGCTGCGCTGGCCCAGCACGGTGGCGCGGCCGTGGAACTGCAGCGCATCGGCGACGAGTTCGGCGGCCGAGGCCGAGCGGCGGTCGACCAGCACCACCATGGGCACGCCCGGCAGCAGCTCGTCGGGATCGGCCTGCCAGGTGCGCTGCAGCACCGACCCGCTGCCGCGCAGGGACACGATGTCGCCCTGGGACAGGAAGGCGTCGGCGACCCGGATGCCCTCGCGCAGCAGCCCGCCGGGGTTGCCGCGCAGGTCGAGCACCACGGCCCGCGGCGTGCGGCTGGCGCTGGCCTCGGCGACCGCCTGGGCCACGGCCCCGGAGGCCGAGCCGCTGAAGCTGGACAGGCGCAGCACCAGGACGTCCTGTTCCATCGACCAGCGCAGCAGTTCGCGGCGGATGGTGTCGCGGGTGAGGGCGACCGTGAAGTCGCCCGGCAGGCCGGCGCGCCGCAGGGTGATGGCGATCGGCGTGCCGGGCTCGCCGCGGATGCGCGCCAGCGCGTCGGCCAGCGGAACGCCCTGCACCGGCTGGTCGTCCACCCGCACGATCAGGTCGCCGGGCCGCAGGCCGGCGCGCGCCGCTGGGCCGCCGGGAATGGGATTCACGATCTGCACCAGGCCCTCGCTGGCCTGCACCTCGATGCCGACGCCGACGAAGCTGCCGGTGGCCTCGCCGCGCTCGCCGGCAAGCGCCCGCGGGTCGATGTAGCGGGCGTAGGGATCGAGCGGGCGCAGGGCCGTGTTGATCGCCTTGCGGAACACGTCCGCCGGGTCGCCGGTGCCGGCCGGCAGTTCCTCGACCACCGTCGCCGCGGCGGAGGCGAAGGCCGGCAGGTCGACCACCGTGGCATGGCTGCGCTTGATGCGCTGGAGCACCGTGGCCAGCAGCTCGCGGTGCAGGTCGGCCTGCTCGCCGGGCACCACGGCCCGTGCGTAGGCGTCCTGCAGGGCGGTGATCGCTTCCTCGTCGCTGGCCGCGGGTGTCGCCGCCGCGGCGGCACCGGCAATGGCCAGCAGCCAGGCGGCTGCGAAGGTGCGAAGGGTCGGTCGGGGGTGACGCATCGCCGCTCCGTGAAGCATCGGGGCGGCCAGTATGGCACCGGCCGGCCGCGCCGGGCAGCCCGCGCCCGCTCCCTCAGTCCGCGTGCAGAAGCTCCACCAGCCGCGCCGCCGGCGCGCTCAGGGGCCGGTCGCGCGGCACCAGGCTGCCGTACGCCTCCAGCGCATGGCCGAAGCGGTAGGGCAGCATGCGCAGCATGCCGTGCTCGGCGTGGCCGGCCGCCACCGCCTGAGGGATCACGCCCAGCAACTGCGAGCCGCGCACCAGGTTGATCGTGGTGAGGATGGAGCCGGTCTCGATCAGCCCGCGCGGCAGGTCGACGTGGTGGCGGCGGAACTCGCGCTCGATCAGGTCGCGCATCGGGCTGCCCTGCGGCTGCAGGATCCAGGGATAGTCCAGCAGCGCCTCGAAGGCCAGCGTGCGCCGGCGCGCGAGCGGGTGGTCGTTGCCGGCCACCACCGCCAGTGCCTCGTCGGCGATGGGGGTGAAGGTGCAGGCCACGCCCGGCACGCTGGCCAGGCGGCCGACCACCACCTCCAGCACGCCCTCGCGCAGCTGGGCCAGCAGGCGGTCGCTGGTGTCGACCGCCACCTCCATCGAGAGCATCGGGAACTCGGCCTTGAGCTGCAGCAGGGCGCGGGTGAGCCGGCCGGGCGAGGCGGCCATGATGCTGCCGATCGCCAGCTTGCCGGCGCCACCCTGGCGCAGCGCCTCCAGCTCCTGGTTGAGCGCTTCCATGCTGCCGCGGATGCTGCGGAAGAAGCCGGTCACTCGGGCGCCCGCCGCGTTGCGCTGCAGGCCGCGCCCCACGCGGTCGAACAGCCGCTGGCCGAGCGAGGTCTCCAGTTCGTTGAGCATCTTGGTGGCCGCCGGCTGGGTCAGGCCCAGCTGGCCGGCGGCTGCGCTCAGCGTGCCCAGCTCGTCCAGCGCCAGCAGCAGCGCCACCTGCCGCATGCGCAGGCGATTCATCAGCTGGGGCGTGGTGTGCTGGCGGTCGATGGATCCCATTACCTGTGGCTATCGTTTGATGAAGTTCTTTCAGTTTACGGGCATGGATCCCATCCCTAGCATCCGGGCCACTTGCTGTACCCGAAGGAGACAACCATGCAACGACGACTGCTGCTGGCCTGTGCGGCCGCGGCCCTGGCCGCCGGCACTGCCGCCGCCCAGACCACCGACTGGCCGGCCCGGCCGGTGAAGATCCTGGTCGGCTCCGCTCCCGGCGGCGGCACCGACGCCATGGCGCGTGCCGTGGCCGACCGGCTCGGCCCCGCGCTGAAGGTGCCGGTGGTGGTCGACAACCGCCCGGGCGCGTCCAACACGCTGGCCGCCGACGTGACGGCCAAGTCGACCGACGGCCACACCATGGTGATGGGCGTGTCGACCGCCCACGCCATCGCGCCCAACCTGCTCAAGCTCAACTACGACAACAACAAGGACCTGGTGCCCGTGGCCTTCGTCGGCTCGGTGCCCAACGTGCTGGTGGTCAGCAACAGCCTGGGCGTGAACAGCGTCGCCGAGCTGGTGGCGATGGCCAGGAAGGCGCCGGGCAAGCTGAACTTCGCCTCCAGCGGCTCCGGCAGCACCCAGCACATCGCCGCCGAGCTGTTCAAGGAAGCGACCGGCACCTTCATCACCCACATCCCCTACAAGGGCAGCGGCCCGGCCCTGATGGACCTGATGTCCGGCCAGGTGCAGATGAGCTTCGACACGCTGGCTTCCGTGCTCCCGCACATCCAGTCCGGCAAGGTCAAGGCCCTGGCCGTCGCCAGCGCCCGGCGCAATCCGCGCCTGCCCGACGTGCCCACCCTGGCCGAGGCCGGCGTCAAGGGTGTCGAGATGGGCGCCTGGTACGGCATCTACATGCCGTCGGCCACGCCGCGGGCGGTGCAGGACCGGGTGCAGCAGGAAGTGGCCAAGCTGCTCCTGCTGCCCGAGACCCGCTCCCGCCTGGACGCCATCGGCGCCGAGATCACGCCGATGACGCAGGCCCAGTTCGTGGCGTTCCACAACGCCGAGAACAAGCGCTACGCCGAGCTGATCCAGCGCCGCGACATCCGCATGGAATGAACATGACCCGAACGAACGACGACAAGCCCGTGGTGGCCCTCACGCTGGGCGACCCGGCCGGCATCGGCGCCGAACTCATCGCCCGCTTGCTGGCACGGCCCGAGACGCTGGCGCAGGCCAACGTGGTGCTGGTGGGCGACCCCTGGCTGTGGGTCGACGGCCAGAAGGTCGCCGGCCTGGAGATTCCCACCCGGCGCGTGGCCAGCCTGGCCGACGTGCGCGGCCGCGGCGACACCTCGGTGGCGGCGTTCCTGCCGGTGGACACCGTGGCGCCGGGCGCGGTGGTGCGCTCCGAGTCGCGGGCCGCGGGCGGCGCCTCGGTGCTGCGCGTGCTGGACCTGTGCATGGGCGCGGCGCAGGCGCGCGACATCGACGCCATCTGCTTCGCGCCGCTGAACAAGCAGGCCATGAAGCTGGGCGGCCTGCGCCACGAGGACGAGCTGCACCATTTCGCCGAGTTCCTGGGCGTCACCGGCTACTTCTGCGAGTTCAACACGCTGGACGGCCTGTGGACCTCGCGCATCTCCTCGCACGTGCCGCTGGAGGACGTGCCCAAGTACATCACCCGCGAGCGGGTGATGGAGGCGGCCAAGCTGATGGTGCGGTCGCTGCAGGCCAACGGCTTCGCGAGCCCGCGGGTGGCGGTCGCCGGCCTCAACCCGCACAACGGCGAAGGCGGCCTGTGCGGCCGGCAGGAGGTCGACGTCATCGCGCCGGCCGTGCGCGAGCTCAACGCGCAGGGCTTCCCGGTGGTGGGGCCGTTCTCCGCCGACACCATCTTCCTGAAGGCCCGCGACGGCGCGCTCGACGCCATCGTGACCATGTACCACGACCAGGGCCAGATCGCGATCAAGCTGATGGGCTTCTCGCGCGGCGTGACGGTGCAGGGCGGCCTGCCGATCCCGATCACCACGCCGGCCCACGGCACCGCCTACGACATCGCCGGCAAGGGCAAGGCGGACGTCACGGCGACCGCCAACGCCTTCGCCATCGCCGCCCGCATGGGTCGCGCGTACCGCGACTCCTCGACCAACGACACCCGGAAAGCCTTCGCATGAAAATCAAATCCGTCCGCGCCCGCGTCTTCGAATGGAAGGGCAAGACCGTCCCGCCGCAGGGCAACTTCTGCTCCAACGCGATGGACCTGGTCTACAAGAACCCGGCCAGCCAGCATGCCGCCGGCAAGGACACCATGAACACGTTCCGGTTCCACCAGTGGACCGTGGTCGAAGTGGAGACCGACGACGGCATCGTCGGCCTGGGCAACGTGGCGCTGGCGCCCCGGATCGCCAAGGCCATCATCGACGAGTACCTGGCGCCGCTGGTGGTGGGCCAGGACCCCTGGGACTACGAGTACCTGAACCAGCGCATGTACCGCGCCACCCACGCCTGGGGCCGCAAGGGCGTGGGCATGGCGGCGATCTCCGCCGTCGACATCGCCATCTGGGACATCCTGGGCAAGTCGGTCGACAAGCCGGTGTTCAAGCTGCTGGGCGGGCGCACCAAGGAAAAGATCCCCTGCTACTACAGCAAGCTGTATCGCACCGACCTGAAGGAGATGCAGAAGGAGGCCGAGACCTACCTGAAGCAGGGCTTCCGCGCCTTCAAGATGCGCTTCGGCTACGGCCCCCAGCACCTGCAGCAGGGCGTGGTGGAGAACCTGAAGTCGGTGGAGGCCGTGCGCGAGGTGATCGGCTACGACAACGACCTCATGCTCGAGTGCTACATGGGATGGAACGTCGAGTACGCCAGGCGCATCCTGCCCAAGCTGGAGAAGTTCCAGCCGCGCTGGCTCGAGGAGCCGGTGGTCGCCGACGACATCGACGGTTACGCGGAACTCAATGCGCTGACCAGCATTCCGATCTCGGGCGGCGAGCACGAGTTCTCGCTCTACGGCTTCAAGCAGCTGCTCGACCGCAAGGCGGTGTCGGTGGTGCAGTACGACACCAACCGGGTCGGCGGCATCACCATGGCGCACAAGATCAACGCGCTGTGCGAAGCCTATTCCGTGCCGGTGATCCCGCATGCCGGCCAGATGCACAACTACCACCTCACCATGAGCAGCCTGAACTGCCCCATGAGCGAGTACTTCCCGATGTTCGACGTCGAGGTGGGCAACGAGCTGTTCTATTACATCTTCGAGGGCGAGCCGGTCGCGCAGGACGGCTTCCTGCAGCTGGACGACGACAAGCCGGGCCTGGGCCTGACGCTGCGCACCGACTACCTGCAGCAGTTCAACATCATCGAGTGACCACCATGGCCGGCCCCCGCGTCGTCCGGCTGCACCACGACGACGACGTGGTGGTGGCCCTGGAACAACTGGTCTCCGGTGCCGGCCTCGGCATCGAAGGCGTCTCCGTGGCCGGCCTGGTGCCGCCCGGGCACAAGGTCGCCGTGCGGCGGGTCGAGGCCGGCGCGCCGGTGCGCCGCTATGGCCAGGTGATCGGCGCGGCCACGCGCACCATCCTGCCGGGCCAGCACGTGCACACGCACAACCTGGCGATCGCGGAGTTCGCACGCGACCACGCGTTCGGCGTCGACGCGCGGCCGACGCCGCCGGCGGCCGCACCGGCCACCTTCGACGGCATCGTGCGCGCCGACGGCCGCGTCGCAACGCGCAACTACATCGGCATCCTCACCACCGTGAACTGCTCGGCCACGGTGGCGCGTGCCATCGCCGACCACTTCCGGCGCGACATCCATCCGCAGCGGCTGGCGGGCTTCCCCAACGTCGACGGCGTCGTCGCGCTCACCCATGGCGCCGGCTGCGCCATCGACTCGCAGGGCGAGGGCCTGGCCCTGCTGCGCCGCACGCTGGGCGGCTATGCCTGCCATCCGAACTTCGCCGGCGTGCTGGTCATCGGCCTGGGTTGCGAGACCAACCAGGTGCAGGATCTGGTCGCCGCCCAGGGCCTGGCCGGCGCGCCCAACCTGCGGACCTTCACCATCCAGGAGAGCGCCGGCACCACGCGCGCCATCCAGCTGGGCATCGAGCAGGTCGAGGCGTTGCTGACGCAGGCCAATGCGGTGCAGCGCGTGCCCGTGCCGGCCAGCCACCTGGTGGTGGGCCTGCAGTGCGGTGGCTCCGACGGCTACTCCGGCATCTCGGCCAACCCGGTTCTGGGCGCCGCGGTCGACCGGCTGGTGGCGCACGGCGGCACGGCCATCCTGTCCGAGACGCCCGAGATCTACGGCGCCGAACACCTGCTGACGCGGCGAGCCCGCACGCCGGCCATCGGCCACAAGCTGCTGGCACGCATCCGCTGGTGGGAAGAGCACTGCGCCCGCAACGGCGCCTCGCTCGACAACAACCCGTCGGCCGGCAACAAGGCGGGCGGCCTCACCACCGTGCTGGAGAAGTCGCTGGGCGGCATCGCCAAGGCAGGCTCGACCGACCTGGTGGAGGTGTACGAGTACGCCCAGCCGGTGACGGCGCGCGGCCTGGTCTTCATGGACACGCCCGGCTACGACCCGATCTCGGCCACCGGCCAGGTGGCGGGCGGCGCCAATTTGATCTGCTTCACCACCGGCCGTGGTTCGGCATATGGCTGCGCGCCCACGCCGTCGCTCAAGCTGGCCACCAACACCGCCCTGTGGCAGCGGCAGGCGGACGACATGGATTTCAACTGCGGCGAGGTCCTGGACGGCACCGCCACCATCGACGAGCTGGGCGAGCGCTTCTTCTTGCGCATGCTGCAGGCCGCCTCCGGCGTGCGTTCGCGCAGCGAAGTGCACGGCTACGGCCAGCAGGAATTCGTTCCCTGGCAGACCAGCGTCATCACCTGAAGCGCATCATTCCTTCCATGAGCACTCTTTCCAATCCCCGCTACCGCGGCCTGTTCCCGGTGGTGCCCACCACGTTCACCGAGAGCGGCGAGCTCGACCTGGCCAGCCAGAAGCGCTGCGTCGACTTCATGATCGAGGCCGGCTCCGACGGCCTGGCCATCCTGGCCAACTTCTCCGAGCAGTTCCTGCTGGCGGACGCCGAACGCGAGGTGCTCACCCGCACCATCCTCGAGCACGTGAACGGCCGCGTGCCCGTCATCGTCACGACCACGCACTTCAGCACCGCGGTGTGCGCCGCGCGCTCGCGCCAGGCCCAGGAGATGGGCGCGGCGATGCTGATGGTGATGCCGCCCTACCACGGGGCCACCTTCCGCGTGCCCGAGCGGCAGGTCTTCGAGTTCTACCAGCGCCTGTCCGACGCGGTCGGCATCCCCATCATGGTCCAGGACGCGCCGGCCGCCGGCACGCCGCTGTCGGCCGACTTCCTGGCCCGCATGGCGCGCGAGATCGAGCACGTCGCCTACTTCAAGATCGAGACGGCCGGCGCCGCCGCCAAGCTGCGCGAGCTGATCCGCCTGGGCGGCGAGGCCATCGAGGGCCCGTGGGACGGCGAGGAGGCGATCACGCTGCTGCCCGATCTGGAAGCGGGCGCCACCGGCGCCATGACCGGCGGCGGCTTCCCCGACGGCATCCAGCCCATCCTGAAGGCGTACCGGGCCGGCCGCCGCGACGAGGCCATCGCCGCCTACGAGCGCTGGCTGCCCCTGATCAACCTGGAAAACCGCCAGTGCGGCTTCCTGGCGGCCAAGGCGCTGATGAAGGAAGGCGGCGTGATCGCCTGCGAGGCGCCGCGCCATCCGTGGCCGCCGCTGCACCCGGCCAGCCGCTCGCTGCTCATCGAGACGGCACGGCGCCTGGATGCCATGGTGTTGCGCTGGGGCCGTTGAGGGTCGAGCCCGCCTTGACGGGTTGCCGAAGGCGGACGGATTCCTGACCGCGTCCTGCCGGGCTCGACCCGGCACCCCTCTCCGGCACCAGGCCCGACCTGAACCGGCATGTCGGAGACGCCCCCGCGAACTGCCGCGTCCCCCTACAGTCGCCGCATGGAAACGTCCCACCTGCACGCGCTCGCCGTCGAGGCGATGCGCTCGCGCGGCCTCCTGCCCGAATTTCCTGCCGAGGTGCTCGCAGCAGCCGAGGCGGCCGGCGCCACGCCGCAGCGGGCGGGCGGGGCGGTGCGGGACCTGCGCGGCCTGTGCTGGTTCTCGATCGACAACGACGACACGCGCGACCTCGACCAGCTGAGCGTGGCCGAGCCGCTGGCCGGCGGTGCGGTGCGGCTGCGCGTCGCGGTGGCCGACGTCGATGCGCTGGTGCCCCGCGATGGGCCGGTCGATCGCCATGCGGCCGCGAACACGACGTCGGTCTACACGGCGGCGGGCGTGTTCCCGATGCTGCCGGAGGTGCTGTCGACCGGCCTGACCTCGCTGCACGAGGGGCAGGAGCGCCTGGCCGTGGTGGTCGACATGGAGGTCCAGGCCGACGGCAGCATGGGCACCGCGCACTTCGAGCGGGCCCTGGTCCGCAACCGCGCCAGGCTGGCCTACGACGCGGTGTCGGCATGGCTGGACGGCGGGGCCGCGCTGCCCCAGCTGGCCGCCGTGCCGGGCCTCGCGGAGCAGCTGCGCCTGCACGATGCGGTGGCCGGCGCCTTGCGGCGCTGGCGGCACGAGCGCGGTGCGCTCGACGTCGACACCATCTCGGCGCGGCCGGTCATGCAGGACGGCCGGCTGGTGGACCTGCGCGCCGACGAGCGGGTGCGGGCCAAGGACCTGATCGCCGACCTGATGATCGCGGCCAACACGGCGGTGGCGCGCTTTCTCACGGCCCGGCGATTTCCCTCGCTGCGCCGCTTTCTCGAGTCGCCGCGCCGCTGGGACCGCATCGAGGCGCTCGCGGCCGGCTACGGCACCACCTTGCCTGCCGAGCCGGATGCCGTGGCGCTGCACCGCTTCCTCGGCGCGCGGCGCGAGGCCGACCCGCAGGGCTTTGCCGACCTGTCGCTGCGCGTCGTCAAGATGCTGGGCCCGGGCGTCTACGTGGCCGCGGCACCGGATGGCGAGGAGCTCGGGCACTTCGGGCTCGCCGTGAGCAACTACGCGCACTCGACGGCGCCGAACCGCCGCTATCCCGACCTCGTCACGCAGCGCCTGATCAAGGCGGCGATCGCCGGCGCGCCCTGTCCCTACACCCTGGACGAGTTGCAGGCGATCGCCCGCCATTGCACGGCGCAGGAGGACAACGCCAACCGCGTCGAGCGCCAGGTGCTCAAGGCGGCCGCGACGGCGCTGCTACAGGGCCGCATCGGCGACACCTTCGACGCCATCGTCACCGGCGCCTCGCCGCGGGGCACCTACGTGCGCATCGCCCGCCCGCTGCTCGAAGGCCGGCTGGTGCGCGGCACCGAGGGCGCCGACGTGGGCGACGCACTGGCGGTGCGGCTGGTGGCCCTGGACGAGGCGCAGGGCCACATCGACTTCGAACGCGCCTGAGGTCGCTGCTCGGCCGCGCCCGGGCAGCCCGGCCGGGGCGCTGCGACCGGGTCCCGGTCCGGCCCGCGAACGGGCCAAATGCCTATGCCGTGATCGCGGCAGGCGGCCTAGATTGCCCACTCGGGAGGTGCAAGCGATGAGTTCGACCCGCCACCACGACGTTGGCCACCTGCTGTGCATCGCCAATGACATCGCCGTCGCGACGGCCAGCTACGCGACCGCACCGGCGCTGGGGACCATCCACCAGTTCCTGCACGACATCCGCCAGGCGCTGGGGATGGACGTTGCCTTCATCTCGCAGATCGTCGCCGGCCGGCGGCGCTTCGAGGTGGTGAGCGCAGCCACCAGCGGCCCGGAGCCGATCGCCGCCGGGCAGTCCGACGCCCTGGTCGACACGTATTGCAAGCTGGTGGTCGACGGCGAGCTGCCGCCCGTCATCCGCGACGTCGCCGACTTTCCGCGCGCCGCCGCGCTGCCGATCACGCGGGCCCTGGACATCCGCAGCTATCTCAGTGCCCGCGTGCTGCTGTCCTCGGGCGAGGTGTTCGGCACCCTCTGCTGCTTCAGCCACCAGACCCGGCCCGACCTCGTGGAGGCAGATGGCGAGGCGCTGCAGTCGATCGCCGATGCGATCGCGGCCGGCGTGGAGCGCGGCGAGGCCGCACCCGGCGAGCCGGCCTGGCGCTAGCGCTCGGCGGGCGGACGCGGCGGCCGCTTGTCCCCGAACACCACCAGCAGCCCGTCGTCCAGCACGGTGAGCTCGCGCGGCTCGACCCCCATGGTGTCGGCAAGGGCGAGGTCGCGATCGCTGAACTTGTGCAGGACGACCTCGCCGACAGCCTCGCGGGCCATGGCCGGCAGCATGCCGCGCAGGGTCGGCAGGATCTCCGGCGGCAGTCCCGGCCAGGCGACGTCCAGCACTTCGGGGTTGAAGGCGCGGATGCTGCGGTCGGACGGCTCGTAGCGCAGCGCGAACACCACGTCCAGCTCGCCGGGCGGCATGGGCTGCAGCTGGCGGCCGGTGGCCTGTAGCTGCAGGCCGGCGCCGAGCCGGTTGCGCGACGGCAGCAGGTGCAGGCTGGGCGCGCTCACCTCCAGTGCGAGCAGGCCGGGCACGCCCATGCGCACCGGAAAGCGGGCCGACAGCGACTCGTGCAGCTGGCGGGCCGAGATCTTCAGCCGCGGCCGCTGGGCTTCGTCCTGGGCGCGCAGGCGGGCGGCCGGCAGGCAGGCGAGGGCGGCGAGCAACAGGCGACGGTCCATGGTCCGGTCCATTCTGCCGCGCCCCTGTGTCGCTGCTGCAAAGTGCGCCGGCGCGGACCCGGGACTGCTCAGTCCTCCAGGTTCTCGTGGTGGCCGCTGGCGCCGCGCTTCCAGTACGCCGCCACGCGCATCGCCTCCTTCGCCAGCCCCTTCTCGTCCACCAGCACCCGGCGCAGCCGAGCCATGGCCGCCGCTTCGCCGGCCGCCCAGGCGTAGCCGTCGCCGGGCGGCAGCGCGAGGCCGCGCAGGGCCTCGGCCAGGTCGGCCGCCGGGTCGATCCAGTGCAGGTCGAGCCGGGCTGCGGTCGTGAACGGCAGGCGGTCGGCAGCGTCCAGCTGGGCGAGCACGATGGCGCGGGCGCCGGCCGGCAGTTCCTCCAGCCGGCGGCGGATGGCGGGCAGCGCCGTCGCGTCGCCGGCCAGCAGGTGCCAGTCGTAGTCGAGCGGAACGATGAAGGAGCCACGCGGGCCGCCGATCACCACCCGCTGGCCCACGGCCGCGTGGCGCGCCCAGTCCGACGCCGCGCCGTGGCCGTGCAGCGCGAACTCGATGGCCAGTTCGCCGGCGGCGGCGTCGTAGTGGCGCGGCGTGTAGTCGCGCCGGATCGGTTCGCCGCCGGCGTCGTCGCCGGGCATGAACTTGAGATGGTCGTCGAACGAGGCCGAGACGAAGCCGGCGAGTTCGTCGCCGGCGAGGGTCACGCGGGCGAACTGCGGGCTGGGCCGCTCGACGCGCACGACCGCGAGCTCGCGCCGGCGCAGTTCGTGTCGCACGCGCTGGACGCGGCGGGTGGTGGCAGGAATGTCCATGCGGGATGATTGGTTGATAATGTCATCCATCATGTCCAAATCAGTTGATGTTGTCAACCAAGTGCGGCGTGCCCCCGGCGCGCGCGAGGACGTGCTGGAAGCCATCCATGGCGTCATGCACCTGTACCGCTCGCGCCAGTACCGGGTGCTGCGCGACTCGCCCCAGGCCGTCACCCACATGGAAAGCAAGGTGCTGGGCTTCGTCGCCCGCCACCCCGGCGCCACGCAGAGCGAGCTGGTCGCACAGTCCGGGCGCGACAAGGGCCAGCTGGCCCGGCTGGTGGGCGGCCTGAAGGAGCGCGGCCTGCTGGACGCCCGGCCCGACGAGGCCGACCGGCGCGTGCTGCGCCTGCAGCTGACCGCGCAGGGGCAGGCGGCCGACCAGGCCTTGCGGCGGCAGGCGCGGCGCCTGTCGGGCGTGGCGGTGCAGGGCTTCAGCGACGCCGAGCGGGCGCAGCTGGCCGACCTCCTGGAGCGGGTGCGCCGCAACCTCGAGGCGGCCGACGACGCCTGAGCCGCAGGTTCAGCCGCGCGCCGCCAGCAGGCCCAGCAGGCCGACGCAGCACAGCCCGAGCAGCACGGCCAGGGTGCGCCAGAACGTCAGCGGGTCGCGCTCGGCCAGGGGCAGGGTGGCGCGCCGCCCGGCCACCGGGTGCTCGAGCGCGTGCACGAATTCCGCCACGTCGGCGTGCCGGCGCCCGGGCTCCGGGTGCAGCGCCTGCAGCAGGGTGTCGTCGACCCAGGCCGGCACGTCGCGGCGCATGGCGTGCAGCGAGCGGTAGCGCAGGCGTCGCTGCTCGGCCAGGCTGTGGCAACGGGGCAGGTCCAGGCCATAGGGCAGGCGGCCGGTGAGCAGCTGATAGGTCAGCACCGCCAGCGAGAACAGGTCGGAGGCCGGGGTGCCCGCCTCGCCCAGGAACAGCTCGGGCGCCATGTACTGCGCCATCCCCGGCAGGGCCAGCCGTTCGCTGGTGTCGCGCTCCTCGATGCCGGCCACGCGCACGGCGCCGAAGTCGATCAGCTTTGCGCTGCCGGTGGCATCGAGCATCACGTTCTCCGGCCGCAGGTCCTGGTGGACCATCTCGGCCCGGTGCAGGGCGCGCAGGCCGCGCGCGATCTGGGCGACGATGGCGCGCACCTCCTGCAGCGGGGGCCGCGGGTGGTCGACCATCCACTGCGCCAGCGTCTGGCCGTCGACGAACTCCATCACCGTGTAGAGCGAGCTGCGCCGGCCGGAAGGCGGGAAGGCCTTCAGGACATGGGCGTTGTCCAGGCGGCGCGCCACCCACTCCTCCAGCAGCAGCCGTTCGAGGGCGCGCGGGTCCTCGCGCTGCTCGGTGGCCGGCACCTTGACGACGACCGGCCGGCCGCTGGCCTCGTCGAGCGCCAGCCAGGCGTGGCTGCGGCTGCTGGCGTGCAGCTCGCGCACGATGCGCAGGCCGTCCAGCAGCAGGCGCGGCGCGAGCGGTGGCGGCAGCGGCAGCGCGCCCGCGCCGCCCACGGCCTCCAGCGCGTCGCCGTCCGCCACGCCCTCCACCCGCAGCAGCTGGACGGTGAGGTTGTCGTTGCTGCCGTGGCGCAGCGCCTCGTCGACGATGGCGCGCGCGGCCGCGTCCAGGTCACCGCCGTGCTGCTCCAGGCTGGCGGCCAGGAAGGCGGCCGGCACGTGGTCGTAGACGCCGTCGGTGGCCAGCACGAAGGCGTCGCCCGCCTCCAGCGGCAGCCGCCGGTAGTCGATCTCCACCTGCGGGGCGATGCCCAGGGCGCGCCCCAGGTAGGTCTCGCCGCCCACGTGCACCCGGTGGTCGTGGGTCAGCTGCTCGAGCGCGCGGCCCTGCAGCTGCCAGACACGGGTGTCGCCGACGTGGAACAGGTGGGCGGTGCGGCCCTTGAGCACCAGGGCGCTGAGGGTGCAGACCCAGCCGCGGTCCTTGTCGTAGCGGCCGGCGCCGCGCTGCGTCTGCGCGTACAGCCACGAGTTGGCGGCTGCCAGCACCCGATCGACCGATTGCCGGACCGACCAGGCGTCGGGGGTGCAGTAGTAGTCCTGCAGCAGGCTCGCGACCGCCACCTGGCTGGCCTGGCCGGCGCTGTCGCTGCTGCTGATGCCGTCGGCCAGCGCGACGGCGGCGCCCTTGGCGGCCAGGGTGGCGCCCTCGGGCAGGCAGATGCCGTGGAAGTCCTGGTTGGCCGGCTTGCGGCCCGCGCTGGAATGCTGTCCGACGGCGATCCGCAGCGGCACGGTGTCAGGCGATGGCGCGCTTGCGGGCCGTCTTGACGTGGGTGGCGTACAGGGTCAGGCCGGTGAACGACAGGCCGCCCACCAGGTTGCCCAGCACGGTGGGGATCTCGTTCCAGATCAGGTAGTCCATGATCGTGAAGTGTCCACCCAGCAGCAGGCCCGAGGGGAACAGGAACATGTTGACGATGGAGTGCTCGAAGGTCATGTAGAAGAACAGCATGATGGGCATCCACATGGCCAGCACCTTGCCACCCACGGTGGTCGAGATCATCGCGCCGACGACGCCGGTGGACACCATCCAGTTGCACAGCATGCCGCGCACGAACAGGGTCAGCATGCCGGCCGCGCCGTAGTGCGCGTAGCCCAGCGTGCGCGACTCGCCGATCACCCCGATCGCCTTGCCGACCGCGTTGGGCTCGGTGGAGAAGCCGAAGGTGGTGACGATGGCCATCATCGCGGCCACCGTGAAGGCGCCGGCGAAGTTGCCGGTGAACACCAGGCCCCAGTTGCGCAGCACGCCGGCGGCCGTGACGCCCGGGCGCTTGTCGATCAGGGCCAGCGGCGCCAGCACGAACACCCCGGTGAGCAGGTCGAAGCCCAGCAGGTACAGGATGCAGAAGCCGACCGGGAACAGCACGGCGCCGGCCAGCGGCTGGCCGGTCTGCACGTTGATCGTGATCGCGAACCAGGCCGCCAGCGCCAGGATGGCGCCGGCCATGTAGGAGCGGATGAGCGTGTCGCGCGTGCTCATGTGGATCTTGGATTCACCGGCGTCGACCATCTTGGCGACGAATTCGGAAGGGACGAGGTAGGCCATGGAGGTTCTCTTGAAGGGGATGGGGGGAGGGCGGTCAGATGGCCACGAGGACGGTGTCGTCTTCGACGCGCACCGCGTAGGTGCCCACCGAGTGCTCGGGCACCTCCAGGCACTCGCCGCTGCGCAGGTCGAAGTGGTGCTTGTAGAGCGGCGAGGCGACGACGATGCGCTCGCCCAGGTTGCCCACCAGGCCGCGCGACAGCACGCTGGCGCGGGCGTTCGGGTCGACGTTGTCGATGGCGTACAGCTCGTCGTCGCCGACCCGGAAGATGGCGACGTGGCGCTCGTCCAGCAGGGCGCAGACGCCGGTGTCGGGGACGATGTCGTCCAGCCGGCAGACGGGGTTCCAGTGCAGGTCGTGTCGGTTCATGGGGTCTTCAGGCGGTGGTTTCGGTCTCGGGGCTCCGCTCCTGGGCGGTGGCGGGGCGGATCTGGCGGCGTTCCGGCACGAACATCACGAGCGGATCGGGCCGGTCGGTGTTGACGAAGGGGCGGAAGCGCTTGCGGGTCTCGGGGTCCTCGACGGCGGCCTTCCACTCGCAGGCATAGCTGTCCACCAGCTGCTGCATGTCGGCCTCCAGCTCGGCGCCCAGCCCCAGGCTGTCGTCGACGACCACGGCCTTGAGGTAGTCGAGGCCGCCTTCCAGGTTCTCGCGCCACACGCTGGTGCGCTGCAGCCGGTCGGCGGTGCGCACGTAGAACATCAGGAAGCGGTCGATCAGGGCGACCAGCCGCTCCTTGCTGAGGTCGGCCGCCAGCAGTTCGGCGTGGCGCGGCTTCATGCCGCCGTTGCCGCAGACGTACAGGTTCCAGCCGCGCTCGGTGGCGATGACGCCGACGTCCTTGCCTTGCGCCTCGGCGCATTCGCGGGTGCAGCCGGAGACGCCGAACTTGATCTTGTGCGGCGCACGCAGGCCCTTGTAGCGGTTCTCCAGCTCGATCGCGAGGCCGACGCTGTCGCCCACGCCGTAGCGGCACCAGGTGGAGCCCACGCACGATTTCACAGTGCGCAGCGACTTGCCATAGGCATGGCCGGACTCGAAGCCGGCGGCGATCAGCTCCTCCCAGATCGCGGGCAGCTGCTCCAGCCGCGCGCCGAACAGGTCGACCCGCTGGCCGCCGGTGATCTTGGTGTACAGCCCGTACTTCTTGGCGACCATGGCCACCGCCATCAGCCCGTCGGGCGTCACCTCGCCGGCCGGCATGCGCGGCACCACCGAGTAGGTGCCGTCCTTCTGGATGTTGCCCAGGAAGTAGTCGTTGGAGTCCTGCAGGGCGGCCCGGTCGCGCGCCAGGACGAAGTCGTTCCAGCAGGAGGCGAAGATGCTCGCGGCCACCGGCTTGCAGATGTCGCAGCCCCGGCCCTTGCCGTGGCGCGCCAGCAGGTCGTCGAAGCTCCGGATGCCCTCGACCTTGACCAGGTGGAACAGCTCCTGGCGCGAGTGGGCGAAGTGCTCGCACAGGTGGTTGTTCACCGCCACGCCGTTCTTCTTCATCTCGGCCTTCATCACCTGGGTGACCAGGGGCACGCAGCCGCCGCAGGCGGTGCCGGCCCGGGTGCAGGCCTTGAGCGCGGCCACCGTGGTGGCGCCGTCGCGCACCGCGGCGCACAGCGCGCCCTTGGAGACGTCGTTGCAGGAGCAGATCTGGGCCGCGTCGGGCAGAGCGTCCACGCCTAGGGCCGGCCGTGCCTGGCCGTCGCTGGCCGGCAGGATCAGCGCCTCGGGGGCGACCGGCAGGTCCAGCCCGTTGAGCATGGTCTGCAGCAGGGTGCCGTACTCGGCGGCGTCGCCCACCATCACCGCCCCGACCAGCTTCTTGCCGCAGGCCGAGACGACGATCTTCTTGTAGACCTGCTTGCGCTCGTCGCTGAACTGGAAGGCGCGCGCGCCCTCGGTGCGGCCGTGCACCTCGCCGATGCTGGCCACGTCGACGCCCATCAGCTTGAGCTTGGTGCTCATGTCGGCACCGCGGAAACGCTGGTCCTTGCCGGCCAGCTGCGCCGCCGCGGTCCGGGCCATGTCGTAGCCGGGCGCCACCAGGCCGTAGACCATGCCCTCGTAGGCCGCGCATTCGCCGATCGCCAGGATGTCGGGGTCGCTGGTGCGCACCTGCTCGTCGACGGCGATGCCACCGCGCGGGCCCAGGGCCAGGCCGGCCTCGCGCGCCAGCGCGTCGCGCGGCCGGATGCCGGCCGAGAACACCACCATGTCGGTCTCCAGGTGGCTGCCGTCGGCGAACTCGAGCCGGTGGCGCGCCTCGTGGCCGTCGACGATGCGCAGGGTGTGCTTCTGCGCGTGCACGCTGACGCCCAGTGCCTCGATGTGGCTGCGCAGCATGCGGCCGCCGCCCTCGTCGACCTGCAGGGCCATCAGCCGCGGGGCGAATTCGACCACGTGGGTCTGCAGCTGCATGTCGCGCAGGGCCTTGCCGCATTCCAGGCCGAGCAGGCCGCCGCCGATGACGACCCCGCTGCGCGAGCGACGCCCGGCGGCCTGCATGGCCTCCAGGTCCTCGATGGTGCGGTAGACGAAGCAGTCGGGCCGGTCGCTGCCCTCCATTGCGGGCACGAAGGGCGCCGAGCCGGTGGCCAGCACCAGCTTGTCGTAGGGGAACACCTCGCCGGAGCTGCCGGTGACGGTGCGGGCGGCGCGGTCGATGGCCACCGCGCGCTCGTTCAGGCGCAGCACGCGGCCGGGGCGGTCGAAGAAGCCCGGCGCCACCAGCGACAGGTCGTCGGCGCTGCGGCCGGCGAAGAATTCGGACAGGTGCACCCGGTCATAGGCGGGGCGCGGCTCCTCGCACAGGACGGTGACGTGGGCCTGCAGGCCGCAGGCCTCCAGGCTTTCGAGGAACTTGTGGCCAACCATGCCGTGGCCGATGAGGACGATCTTCAATTGCATGACCCGGTTCGTGATCCCAAACACACGCCGCGGCCGAGCGCGGGCGGAGGGCCTGATTCACTTCCGGTGTGCTGCAGTGCGCACCAGGGACGCACGTCGTTGTGCGCCGGGAGGCTAGGGGCACGCCGGAAGGCGCGCCGTCAGGTGCGAAGGGGTACGCAAGCACCGTGCCAGTGCCTGGGGATGCAGCGGAACGCGGCCGCGCCACCGAAGCGTGCGCTTGGCGGCGGGACCGGGCACCGTTGACGCGCGTGCCGTGCACGGGCGCGCCAAGACGGTGCGGACGGGTCCGGGGTCAGCCGGTGGGCGTGTCGTCGCCGTGCACCGGCCGCGACGGCAGCGTCTTCTCGATCACGGTGGCGTCGGGCACGTCGTGCGGGCCGTCCTCGTCCGGCATCGGGGGAGGGGCATCTGGCGGCTCGTCGGCGCCGGGATCGGGGTCGGGGGACTGGATGGTGGCCATGAAGGGACTCCTGGACAGCAGCATGGCCGCTGCGCGGCGCAGTTCTGCGGCCAGTCGGCGGGAATCGGCGTAGGACACGGCTTTCCCGGACACGGGAACCGGGGCGGCCGGCTGGCCCAGCAGGCCTGGGCGAGCGCTCAGGCGGCGCCGAACCCCAGCCAGCGCCGCGGGGTGTCCCACAGCACCCGGCGACGGTCGGCGGCATCGGGCAGCAGCCGCTCCAGGTCGCGCAGCAGCGGGCCGACGTCCAGCCGCTGGGGCGCCTTGAGGAAGGGCCAGTCGGACGCCCACAGGCAGGCGTCGGGGGTGAAGGCGTCGAGCAGCGCCCGCACGAAGGGGCGGGCGTCGGCGTAGGGCGGCGGTTCGGCCGAGAACTTCTGCAGGCCGGACAGCTTCACCGCCACCCGGCCGCTGCGGGCCAGCGCCAGCAGGGCCTGGAAGCCGGGCTGCCCGATCCCGGCGCCGGCCGCCGGCCGCCCGCAGTGGTCGATCAGGACGCGCACGCCGCTGGCCTGGAGCACCGACCACAGGGCCGGCAGCTGGTCGTGCTCGACCTGCAGCGACACCAGCATGTCCAGGTCGGCCAGCAGCCGCAGCAGCGGGCCGGCGGCGGCGTAGTGCTCGATCCCGAGCAGGGTGGCGTTGAAGGCGACGCCGATGATCCCGGCCTCGCGCAGGGCCAGCAGTTCCTGGCGGGCGATGTCGTTGCGCACCACGGCGATGCCGCGGAACCTGCCGGCGCCCTGGCGCACGGCGTCCAGCAGGCAGCGGTTGTCCAGGCCGTAGCCGGAATTGGGGCCCACCAGCAGCGCATGGCGGATGCCGTAGGCGTCCATCACCTGCAGGTACTGGGCCAGCGTGCCGGCTTCCTGGCCGGCCGGGCGGTAGGCGACGTCGGGCGCGTACGGGAAACGCGCCGGGTCGAGCACGTGGCAGTGCGTGTCGATCTTGGGTTCGTCGAACACGCTCATGGCTGCGCCGCCCGCGAGAGTGTCACTTGCGGCCCAGCGCCGGCAGGATCTCCTTGATCTCCTGCTTGCCGCCGCGCACCTCGACCAGGAAGCTGTCGCGGTCGAGGTCGCCGTTGTTGTCGAAGGCGACGTCCAGGATGACGTTCTGCTCCTTTGCCACCGCCACGCTCAGGCCGTGCATCGCCTGCGCGATGGCTTTGCGGTCGACCTTGCCGGCCTTCTCGATGGCCGCCTTCAGCACGTAGACACCGGTGTAGCCCTTGATGCCGTTGTGGTCCGGCGTGTAGCGGTATTCCTTCTCGAAGCGGGCGCGGAAGGCGCGCATGGCCGGCATCGGGGCGTCGACGGTCAGGCCCACGTGGGCGACGGCGCCGTTGGCGGCGTCGCCGGCCAGCTCGATCACCTTCTGGCCCACCAGCGTGGTCTCGCCCACGATGGGCTTGCTGACGCCCTGCTTGCGCAGCTCGCGCAGGGCGCGCGCCGACTCTTCCTCGTTGGTGTAGACGAACACGATGTCGGCGTTGCTCTGCTTGGCCTTGAGCACCGGCGCCGAGAAGTCGACCTGGTTCTGGTCGGTCGAGATGTCGGCCGTGACCTTCACGCCCAGCGGCTCCAGCGCCTTCATCAGCGACTCGCGGCCGCCCTTGCCGTAGTCGTTGTTCACGTAGATCAGCGCCACGCTCTTCGCCTTCAGGTTGCTGGCGATGTAGCGCGCGATCTTGGGCATCGCGGTGTCCTGCGTGAAGCTGGTGCGGAAGATGTAGGGGTTGCCCTGCTTGGTGATGGCCGCCGCCTCGCCGCCGGTGAAGTTGGGCAGTTCGGCGCGCCGGGTCTCGGCCATGCTCACCATGATGGAGCCCGAGAACACCGGGCCGAACACGGCCACCACGCCGTCGTCGACCGCCTTCTGGGCCAGGCCCTTGGCGACGCCGGGGTTGCTCTGGGTGTCGGCGGTGCTGGTCTCGATCTTGCGCCCGAGGATGCCGCCGGCGGCGTTGATCTCCTTGACGGCCAGCAGCACGCCGTCCTTGAAGTTGGTGCCCGAGGTGGCGCCGGCACCCGACAGCTCGACGATGTTGGCGATCTTGATCGGCTGGGCCCAGGCGGGGGCCTGGAGCAGCAGGGCGAGGCCGGCGGCGGCCAGCAGGCGGGGCAGGGTGGGGGCCATGGGTGTCTCCTCGTGGTTTCTCGTTCGACGGAATGCCGGCCTGGCTACTTCGGCGCCAGCAGCGCGCGGATCGGCGCCAGGTCGGCCTGCAGCGTGGCGGCCAGGCTGTCGAAGCCGAAGAAGCGCAGGTATTCCGGCACCTGCTGCACCAGCATCTCGAAGCCGGGCTCGGCGCGCAGGCCGCGGGCCCGCGCGGCCTTGAGCAGCGGCGTGGGTTCCCTGGTCATGATGATGTCGAGGACGGCCGTGCCGGCGCCGGCGCGGGCCGGGTCGAAGGGCAGGGCGTCGCCGGGCTGGAGGCCCTGCGAGGTGCAGTTGACGACCAGGTCGTAGCCGGCCGGGTCGTTGCTGGCCGCCACGGTGGCCGCCGCGCCCACCAGGGGTTGCAGGCGGCGCACCAGCGACGCGGCGCGTTCGGTGGTGCGGTTGTACACGGCCAGCGCCGCCGGCTGGCGCTGCGCCAGTGCCGCCGCGACCGCGTGGCCGCCGCCGCCCGCGCCGACCACCAGCACGCGGCGGCCGGTGACCGGGATGCCGAAGTGGTCGAGGCCCTTGACGAAGCCGATGCCGTCGAACAGCGCGCCTTCGAGCGTGCCGTCCGGCCGCCGGCGCACCGCGTTCACCGCGTTGGCGACCGTCGCCACCGGGTCCTTGGCGGGCAGCAGGTCGGCCAGCGCGCCCTTGTGCGGGATGGTGACCCAGAAGCCGCCGATGTTCTCGGCCGCCATGCCGCCGTCCTGCAGGAAGCCCCGCACGGCCCCCGCCGGCAGCTTCAGCGGCACCAGCACGGCATCGATGCCGTGCTGCTGGAACAGGTGGTTGTAGACCGTCGGCGCCTTCACCTGGGCCACCGGGTCGCCCAGGATGTAGAAGACCCGGGTGCTGCCGCTGATGGCCATCACGCCGACGCCAGGTTGAGCTTGAAGAAGGCGATGGTGCGGTCCCAGGCCAGCTTGGCGGCGGCCGCGTCGTAGCGCGGCGTGGTGTCGTTGTTGAAGCCGTGCTGGGTGCCCGCGTACTGGACCATCTGGTACTTCACGCCCGCCGACTTGAGCGCCGCCTCGTAGGCGGGCCAGGCGGCGTTGATGCGCTCGTCCACGCCCGCCAGCTGCACCAGCAGCGGCGCCTTCACCTTGGCGGCTTCCTCCGGCGCCGGCGTGTTGCCGTAGAAGGGCACGCCCGCGGCGAGGTCCGGCAGCTGCGTGGCCAGCCAGTGCACCACGCCGCCGCCGTAGCAGAAGCCCACCGCGCCCAGGCGGCCGTTGGTGTCCGGGCGGGCCTTCAGCCAGCCGACGGCGGCCAGGAAGTCCTGCCGGGTCTTGGCCTGGTCGAGCTTGGCGAAGGCTTCGCGCGCCTTGTCCTCGTCGCCCGGATAGCCGCCCAGGGGCGTGAGCGCGTCCGGGGCGAAGGCCATGAAGCCGTCCAGCGCCAGCCGGCGCGTGATGTCCTCGATGTGGGGATTCAGGCCGCGGTTCTCGTGGATGACCAGGACCGTGGGCAGTTTGGCCGCGCCGGAGCCCGCCGGGCGGGCCAGGTAGCCGCGCACGGTGCCGTTGCCCTGGGGCGAGGGCAGCGTGACCCATTCGGTCTTCAGGCGCGCGTCCTCCGGCTTGACCTGCTGGCCGGCGGCGAAGTTGGGGCTGAGGGCGGCCAGCAGGCCGGCGGCGGTGACGCCCGCCTTGGCGAAGCGCTGGGCCTGGTCGAGGAAGCCGCGCCGGTCGACGGCGCCGTGCACGTACGCGTCGAAGAGGATCAGCAGGTCCTGGTCGAAATCCTGGGCTGTCAGGCGAGGCGGCATGCGGGTCTCCGGAAAGTGAAGGCGGAGCTTACCGAAGCGCCCCCATCGCCGATGCAGGGCAAACGCGCAGTCCGGGCGCTCCGCCGGCCGGCCCGGACCCGCCGGGACTCAGTCGACCTTGACCTTGGCGTTCTTGACGAGATCGACCCAGAACTTGCCGTCGTCGACCAGGAAACTGGCGAACTGCTCGGGCGACCTGGACAGCGACACCTCGGTGCCGTCGCGTGCCAGGGCCGCCTTCACCGACGGCTGCTGCATGGCGGTGGTGGTGGCGTCGAAGATCTTCTTCACGATCGCGGGCGGTGTGCCGGCGGGCACGAACATCCCGTACCAGAACTCCAGGTTGTATTCGGGCAGGCCGGCTTCCTTCATGCCGGGCAGGTCGGGCACCAGCGGCGAGCGCTCGCGCGTGCTGACGGCGATCGGGCGCAGCCGTCCGCCGCTGGCCTGCGGCAGCACGGACGGCGAGGTGCCGAAGGTCACCTGCGTGTCGCCGGCCATCACCGACTGGATGGCCAGCGCGCCGCCCTTGTACGGCACGTGCGTCATCTCGGTCTTGGTGATGAGGCTGAACAAGGCTGCGCCCAGGTGGGGCGCGGAGCCGTTGCCGGAGGTCGAGTAGTTCAGCTTGCCCGGATCCTTCTTCGCCGCCGCGATCAGTTCGGGCACCGTGCGGATGCCCGTGCCCGGGTTGACGGCCAGCACCAGCGGCGAGGTGGTCATCTTGGTCACCGGCAGCAGCTCTTCCGGCTTGTACGTCAGCCTGGGGTTGAGCGCCGGGTTGACCGAGATGCTGCTCGGGCTGGCGATCAGCAGGGTGTAGCCGTCCGGCGCCGCCTTGGCCGTGATGTCGGCGGCGATGCTGGAGCCGTTGCCCGGCTTGTTGTCCACCACCACCGGCTGGCCCAGGGCCTTGCCGAAGGCATCGCTCATGGAGCGCGCCACGATGTCGGCGGCGCCGCCGGGGGCGAAGCCGATCACCAGCCGGATCGGCTTGGAGGGATAGGGTGCCTGCGCGCCCGCCGTGCCGGCCAGGACGGCCAGCGCGAAGGCGGTGACCAGGTGCTTGCTGTTCATCGCTTGTCTCCTCGTTGTTGTGCGGGTCAGGCGGCCGACGGGCCGCGCAAAATGATCTTGCCGACGTGCGCGCCCAGTTCCATGCGCGCCTTGGCCTGCTCGAGCTGGGCGAAGTCGACCACCCGGTCGACCTGCGGCTGGATGCGGCCCGAGGCGAAGTGCGGCATGACCTCGGCCACGAAGCGCGGCACCGCCGCGGCCCGCTGCTGCTTGGTGCGCAGCTTGTTGGAGACGCCGAACAGCGTCAGCCGCTTCGCATGCACCGCCTCCAGGTCGATCTCGGCCTTCACGACGCCGTCGACGTAGCCGACGGTGGCGTGGCGGCCCTCGAAGGCCATGCAGCGGATGTTCTCGGGGAACACCGTGCCGCCCACGGTGTTGACCACCAGGTTGGCGCCCTTCTGGCCGGTGGCCTCCATCACGGCCGGCGCGAAGTCGGGCCCGCGGGTGCACAGCGCGACGTCCAGGCCCAGCGGCTTGAGCGCGTCCAGCTTGGCGCTGGAGCCGGAGGTGCCGATGACGCGCGCGCCCAGCGCCTTGCCCAGCTGCAGCGAGGCGACGCCCACGCCGGAGGAGACGCCGTTGACCAGCAGCCACTCGCCGGCCTGGAGCCTGCCCTGTAGCACCAGCATGTCGTAGGTGACCAGGAAGGTGAGCGGGATGCCCGCAGCCTGCTCCCAGGACAGCGAGGCCGGCATCGGGATGGCCTCGGCGGCCTCCATCAGCGCGAACTCGGAGAAGGCACCGGCGCAGCGGCCCATGACGCGGTCGCCGGGCCGCAAGCCCTGCACCTGCGCGCCCACGGCCACCACCTCGCCCGCGCCCTCGCCGCCGATCGCCTTCCAGCTGCCGGGCTTGCCGTGCAGCCCGTGGCCGAGCAGGAACTCGCCGCGGTTCAGTCCCGCCGCGGCGACGCGCACCAGCAGCTGGCCGGGGCCGGGCGTGGGCGTCGGGCTGTCGCGCAACTCCAGGACCGTGTCGGTGTCGGTCATCTGCATCCACCAGGATTGCATCGTGGCTCCTTGGCCGGCTTGGCGGCCTGTCAGGGAAAGAAAAGGGGACTTAGCGGCCCGTGAAGACCGGCTTGCGCTTCTGCATGAAGGCGGTGCGGCCCTCGGCGTAGTCGGCGCTTTCGAAGCAGCCGCGGATGAGCGACGCGCACAGCGCCATGTCCAGCTCGGGCGAGGGCTTGAGGATCTGGCGCGTGATCGCCTTGCCGGCCATGACGGTCAGCGGCGCGTTCTCGGCCAGCGCCGCCGAGTACTCGGCCAGCAGGGCGTCCAGTGCCTCGGGGGCGGCGGTGCGCGAGACCAGGCCGAGCGCCTTGGCCTCGGCGGCATCGATGCGGCGCGCGGTGAAGAACAGGTCCTGGGCGGCGCCGGGGCCGATCAGGTCGACCAGGTTCTTCATCGCCGAGTAGCGGTAGCCCAGGCCCAGCCGGGCGGCCGGGATGGAGAACACTGAGTCGGTGGCGGCGATGCGGATGTCGCAGCTGATGGCCACGTTGACGCCGCCGCCGATGCAGTAGCCGCGGATGGCCGCGATGGTCGGCTTGGGGAAGTCGTAGATCCCCATCAGCGTGGCCTCGGCCATCTTCTCGTAGTACGCCACGGCCTCGCGGGCGGCCCGCATGTCCTCGAACTGCGAGATGTCGGCGCCCGACACGAAGGCCTTCTCGCCGGCGCCCGAGAAAGCGACCAGGCGCACGCGGTCGTCGTTCCTGGCGATGTCCAGCAGCGGCGGCACCGCCTCCCACATGTCGACCGACAGCGCGTTGTGGCGTGCCGGGTTGTTGAAGCGGATGTGCAGCGTGCGGCCGTCCAGCCAGGTCTGCACGCGCTCGGTGCTGGAGGTGTAGGTGGGTTCGGTGGCCATCAGAAGACTCCGTTCGATTTCATGCGCGTGAGGTCCTCGCGGGTGAGCCCGAGTTCGAGCAGGATCTCCTCGGAGTGCTCGCCGCGCTTGGGCGCCGCGCGGGCGATGGTGCTGGGCGTGCGCTCCAGCTGCATCGGCTGGCCCACCAGCTTCTGCGGGCCGTGCCACTTGGAGACCACCTCCTTGACCATGCCCAGGTGCTGGATCTGCGGCTCCTGGAACACGCCGCGCATGTCGTTGATCAGGCCGCAGGCGACGCCGCCCTCGTTGAACTGCTTGACCCAGTACTCGCGGTCCTGGGCGGCCAGCCGCCTGTTGATCTCGGCGTTGAGCGCGTCGCGGTTGACCGAGCGTGCGGCCTTGTCGTGGTAGCGCGGGTCGGCCACCCACTCGGGCGCGCCCAGGATGGCGCAGAAGCGCTCCCAGATCTTGGAGCCGAACACCGCGATGTTCATGTAGCCGTCGCGGGCCTTGTAGACGCCGGTCGGGATGCTGGTCGGGTGGAAGTTGCCGGCCT
Organism: Ramlibacter pinisoli; assembly: GCF_009758015.1. NCBI lineage: Bacteria > Pseudomonadati > Pseudomonadota > Betaproteobacteria > Burkholderiales > Comamonadaceae > Ramlibacter > Ramlibacter pinisoli. The sequence goes on along the minus strand of NZ_WSEL01000009.1, from coordinate 407,913 downwards.
GCGTGGCCACTTCGCCCTCGATCAGGTAGCGCGAGGTCTGGAAGTCCATCATGTAGACCATGGACTCCAGCAGCGAGGTGTGCAGGAACTGGCCCTTGCCGGATGACTGCCGCTCCAGCAGCGCCACCAGGATGCCCTGGGCGCAGAAGATGCCGGCGCACAGGTCGGCGATGGGGATGCCCACCCGCACCGGGCCGTCGCCGGGGATGCCGGTGACCGACATCAGCCCGCCCATGCCCTGGGCGATCTGGTCGAAGCCGGGGCGCTGGGCCAGCGGACCGGTCTGGCCGAAGCCGGAGATGCTGGCGTAGACCAGGCCGGGGTTGTCGGCAGCCAGCGAGGCGTAGTCGATGCCCAGCCGGTGCTTCACGTCGGGGCGGAAGTTCTCCACCACCACGTCGGCGCCGGCGATCAGCCGCTTGAGCGTGGCGATGCCCTCGGCCTGCTTGAGGTCGAGCGTGATCGAGCGCTTGTTGCGGTGCGTGTACTGGTAGTCGGAGCCGTCCTGTCCGCCCAGGGTGTCGTCGCCGCGCATGTGCTCGGGCATCTGCACCTGGATGACGTCGGCGCCCCAGTCGGCCAGCTGGCGGCAGGCCGTGGGGCCGGCGCGCACCTGGGTGAGGTCGATGACGCGGAAGCGCGCGAGGGCGGCGGAAGCAGGCAGGTGGGGCATGGGGAAGCTCCTACTTGGTCAGGTTGCGCAGCACCGCCTGCGTGAACGTCGCGGTGTTGCCCTTGCCGCGGATGTCGCCGGTGCGCGCCTGCGGGTCGGCCAGGGCCGCCGTGATGGCGCGCGACATGGACGCCGCCAGGCGCACCGCGCCGGGGTTGTCGCGGCTGTGACCCAGCCAGTCGAACAGCATGCGGGTCGATTCGACCATCGCGTACGGGTTGGCGATGCCCTTGCCCGCGATGTCGGGTGCCGAGCCGTGGGTGGCCTGCGCCATGGCGATGTTGCCGTCGCCGATGCACAGGCCCGGCGCCATGCCCAGTCCGCCCACCAGGCCGGCGGCCTCGTCGGACAGGATGTCGCCGAACATGTTGGTGGTGACGATGACGTCGAAGCTCTGCGGGTCGCGCACCAGCCGCATCGCCATGGTGTCGACGATCACGTCGTCGACCAGCACGTCCGGGTACTCGGGCGCGAGCCGTTTGCATTCCTCGACGAACATGCCGCAGCCGAGCTTGAACACGGTGTCCTTGTGCACGTAGGTCAGGTGCTTGCGGCGCTGGCGCGCCAGCTCGAAGGCCGCGCGCGCGACGCTGCGGCTGCCGGTGCGCGTGATGACGCGCATCGACAGCGTCACCTCGTCGTTGGGGCGGAACTCCGCGTTGCCCACCAGCATGTTGCGGTCGGGCTGGAAGCCCTCGTTGTTCTCGCGCACGATCACCAGGTCGACACCGTCGTGCAGGCAGCCGATGTCCGGGTACGAGCGGGTCGGCCGCACGTTGGCGAACAGGTTGAACGACTTGCGCAGGATGGGGTGCGGGTTGATCGCGTTCGGGCCCTTGGGATAGGCGCGGTGGCCGATCGGGCCCAGGATCCAGCCGTCCAGGGTCTTGAGCGCCGCCATCGTCTCGGGCGGCAGCGTGTGGCCGTGGGATTCGAGGGCGCGGGCACCGACGGGCAGGGGGTGCCAGTCGATGGCCACGCCGTGCAGTTCGGCGGCGGCGCGGGCGATGGCCACGGAGGCCGGCACGATCTCGAGGCCGATGTCGTCGCCGTCGAGGATGCCGATGCGGAGGGGGGCAGTCATGGGGTCGGGAGGTTCTCTTGGGTCGGTCGACGTTTCCGCGCGCTCAGTCCTGGGGCCCGCGACGGCGGGACGCCTTCGCGGGGGTGGTGGACCGGTGGCGCACGGGAGGCTTCAGGGCCGGCACAGGGCCACGAAGCTGCGGATGTCGGAGAGGGCGGCCAGGTTCTTCCACTGGCCGGTGATGTCGCGGCAGCGGGCCTCGCCCAGCACCGGGACCACCAGGGCGGCGAACTTGGCTTCCAGCTGGGCGTCGGACAGCGGGTTGTGCATCGAGCCGATGGCGTTGTCGACCCGCACGTCGATGCGGCGGCCGTCCTTGAGCACCGCGGTCACCTGCACGGCCTCTTCCGCGATGGAGTCGTCCACCGTCGCCTGCACCTTGTTGCGCAGCGCCACGACCGCCGGGTCGTTCACCACCGCATCGGAGAACTCCTCCTCGCCGGCACGGCCGTAGATCAGGCCGACGGCGCAGCCGTGGTAGACGCTGAACTTGCCCTGCAGTCCGTCCTTGGGCTCCTTCTTGCCAGTGAGTTCCAGCACCAGCGAGTGCACGCGCAGCTCGATGCGCTCGACCTGGTCGGCCTGGACGCCCCGCTCGCGCAGCTGCACGCAGGCGTCGATGCTGGGATGGATGACGATGCCGCAGGCGAACGGCTTGTAGGTGTTGAACGAGATCTCGAAGCGCTGGCCGAGTTCGTCGGTGGCCTCGTTCCAGGCCCGCTTGTCCGATGCCACCTGCACGAAGCCGCGCGGCGCCTCCAGCGCGCGCGGGCTGGACGTGAAGCCCTTGCTGGCCAGCAGCGCCGACATCAGGCCGGCACGCGCGGCGCCGCCCGGGTGGAACGGCTTGGTCATGGTGCCGAACTGCTCGCGCAGGCCGACCGGCTGCGACGCCGCGATGCCCAGCGCCATCTGGGTCTGCTGCACATCGAGGTGCAGCAGGCGGGCGCAGGCGGCGGCCGCGCCCAGCATGCCGGTGGAGCCGGTGATGTGCCAGCCGCGGTCGTAGTGGTCGGGGTACATGACGTTGCCGATGCGGCAGGCCACGTCGATGCCCAGCACCAGCGCGTCGATCACGTCGCGGCCGCTGGAGCCGCGCAGCTCGGCCAGCGCCAGCGCCGCCGAGGCCACCGGGCCGGCGGGGTGGATGATGGTCTTGAGATGGGTGTCGTCGAAGTCGAAGGTGTGCGAGGTGATGCCGTTGACCAGCGCGGCGCTGGCGATGTCGACCTTCTCCTGGCGGCCCAGCACGGTGGCCTGCGCGGCCGGCTCCAGCACCTGCACGGCGCCGAGCGCGGCAACGGCCGCCTCGTGGTGGGCGGCGCCGATGGCGCAGCCCAGCCAGTTGTAGAAGGTGCGGTGGGCTTCGCGCTCGACGGCGTCGCTCCACCCGCGGGCCGGATGGCCGGCGACGAAGGTCGCGAGGGTGGAGGTGATGGGGGGCGCCGCGGTGTCGGCGGCGACGTGGGTATTGCGAGCCACTGGGTTGTCCTGGATGGGGGGAAAAGAAAAGGGGAGTGTCGACGCCGCAAGCCCCGGGATTTCCGCGTCTGCTTTCGCTCCAGGCGCGGGAAAAGGCGGGCCTGCGGCCGGGTGCTATTCGTCGAGCCGGATGTTGCGGGCCTTGGCCAGCCTGGTCCAGCGCGCGATGTCGGCGCGGATGTACTCGCCGAACTGCTCGGGCGTCATGGGCCAGGGCTCGACGGCCTCGCCGGCCAGCTTCTCGGCCAGGTCGGGCGCCTTCAGCACGGCCACCTGGGTCTCGTTCAGGCGCTTGACGATGTCGGCCGGCAGGTTCGCCGGTCCGACCGAGCCGTACCACTGCATGGCGTCGAAGCCCTTGAAGCCGATCTCCTCCATGGTGGGCACGTCCTTGAGCTGGGGGCTGCGCTGCTTGCCGGTGACGGCCAGGGCGCGCATGCGGCCCGAGCGCAGGTGCGGCAGGGCGGCGGCCAGGCCCGGGAACATGGCCTGGGTCTGTCCGCCCAGCACGTCGTTGATGGCCGGTGCGATGCCGCGGTAGGGGATGTGCAGCATGAAGGCGCCGGTCTCCTGCTTGAACAGCTCCATCGTCAGGTGCGTCAGCGATCCCGCGCCGGCCGAGCCGTAGCTCACCTTGCCCGGGTTCTTCTTCACGTAGTCGATGAATTCCTTGACGGTTTTGGCCGGCACCGCGTCGTTGATGGCCAGCACGTTGGGCGTGGCGCCGATCATGCCGATGGGCGTGAAGTCCTTGATCGCGTCGTAGCTCACCTTGCGCGTGGCCGGCGTGGTGCCGTGGGTGGCGACGTAGCCCTGCATCAGGGTGTAGCCGTCGGCCGGCGCGCGCGCCGTGATCTGGCAGGCGACCACGCCGCCGCCGCCGCTCTGGTTGTCGACCACGAAGGTCTGGCCGAGCAGGCGGCCCCAGCGTTCGGTCACGACGCGCGAGATCATGTCGTTGCCGCCGCCGGCTGCGACCGGGCAGATGTAGCGAATGGGTTTGGTGGGATAGCTCTGGGCCAGCGCGAGGCGCGGCAGGGCGATCGCAGCCGAGGCTGCCTGGAGCAGGTGGCGTCGCTTCATCGGGGTGTCTCCTGAGTTCTGGGCGCGATCTTCCACGCCGCCGCAACCGTTGTAAATTGCAATGTTCTGAGGCTTTGTTGCAAAGCCTGCAAGAATGCGACCCCATGCTCAAGCCCTCCCTGGCCGACCTGCGCGCCTTCGTCCTCGTCGGCGAACTGCAGAGCTTCGCCGCCGCCGCCAAGGCCCTGCACCTGTCGCAGCCCGCGCTGTCGCGCCGCATCACCCACCTGGAAGAGCTGCTGGGCGTGCGGCTGTTCGACCGGACCACGCGCAGCGTGGCGCTGACGGCGCTGGGCCGCCGCTTCCTGGGCGAGATGCGCGGGCTGGTGGAAGACCTCGACCGGTCGGTCGTCAGCCTGCGCGATGCGGCCGAGCTGGAGGCCGGCGACGTCACCATCGGCTGCGTGTTCTCCGCCGTGCACCACTTCCTGCCGCCGGTGATCCGGGCTTTCGGCGAGCGCCACCCGCACGTGCTGGTGCGCATCATCGAGGAGGGCGCCGACGAGGTGCTGGCCAGCGTCAAGCACGGCGAGGCCGACTTCGCCGTCAACTACATCGGCATGCAGGACCCCGACCTTGAGTTCACGCCGCTGCTCAAGGAGCCCTACGTGCTGGCCTGCCCGGCCGACCACCCGCTGGCCCGGCGCCGCTCGGTGAAGTGGTCGGAGCTGGCGGGTTACCCGCACGCGCGGGTGTCGCACGCCTCGCGCAACCGGCTGCTGATCGACCAGGCCCTGGCCGAACTGCCGCCGCTGCCGCGGCCCATCATCGAGGTGCGCCATGTCTCCACGCTGATCGGCATCGTGGAGAGCGGGCTCGGGCTGGCGGTGGTGCCCCAGCTCACGCTGCCGCTGCAGCCGGCGTCCATCGTCGGGGTGCGGCTGGAGGACCCGGCGATCGGCCGCACGCTGGCGATCGTGAAGCGGCGCGGCCGCAGCCTGTCGCCGGCGGCCGCGGCCTTCGCGCAGCTGCTGACGGCGTCGGGCCGCGGCACGGCGAAAGCGGGCCGCCGCAAATAGGCGTCAGTCGACGGTGGCGCCCGACGCCGCCACGGCCTTGCCCCATTTGTCGACTTCGGTCGCGACGAACCGGGTGGCGTCCGGCCGGGACTTCGGCAGGGCCTGGGCGCCGTTGCTCTCGAGCCAGGCCCGCACCTGCGGCGTCTCCAGGGCGGCAAGCGCCTCCTTGTTCAGCAGGTCGAGGATCTCGGCCGGCGAGTCGCGCGGCGCCATCAGCAGCGCCCATCCGATGGCCTCGAAGCCCGGGACGCCGGACTCGGCGACCGTGGGCACCTCGGGCAGCTGGGCGATCCGCTTGCCTGACGTGACGGCGAGGGGAACGGCCTTTTTGGCCCGGATGTTGGGCAGGGCGGCCGTCACGGAGTCCGCCATCAGCGGGAGCTGGTTGCCGAGGAAGTCGGCCTGGGCGGGGCCGCTGCCCTTGTACGCGACGTGCACCACGGAGATGCCGGCCTGGGCCTTGAACATCTCGAAGGCCAGGTGCTGCGAGCCGCCGATGCCGGCGCTGGCATAGCTCAGGCTGCCCGGCTTGTCCTTCGCCTGCTTGACCAGGTCGCCCAGGGTGTGGATGCCCGACTGGGGCGTGGCCAGCAGCACCAGCGGGACCGAGAACACGGGCGTGATGGCGGCCAGGTCCTTGCGGACGTCATAGCGGATGCTCTTGTAGAGCGTCTGGTTGATTGCCATCGCGCTGGCGCCCAGCAGCAAGGTGTAGCCGTCCGGGGCCGAGCGCGCGACGGCCTCGGTTCCGATCGTGCTGCCCGCCCCGGCGCGGTTGTCGACGACGACCGGCTGCTTGAGCGACTGCGACAGCCGCTCCGCGAAGACCCGGGCGAACAGGTCGGTCGCCTGGCCGGCGGGGAAAGGGACGATGAGCTTGATGGGGCGGTCGGGGTAGGCGGCCGAAGCGGCTGCGCTGAAGCATGCCGCCGCGACCAGGAAGGTCACGGTCCTTCTCTGCATCGGGTGTCCTGTGGATGGTCGAAGCGCCGGAGCATACCGGGGCCGGCCGGCGGGTGGCACGGTGAAGGCGGGACGCCGCAGCTAGGCGGCGCCGCGCTTCCCCACGTCATTGCGGGCTTCGACCCGCAATCCATCTCCCGTGCGAAGCCTGGGCGCGTTCGCGTTCCGGAGATGGATGCCGGGTCAAGCCCGGCATGACGACACTCTGGGTCATGCCCGGCACGGCGACTCTCGGGCCCGGGCCCGGCATGACGACTCGCGGGTGCCCGGCCCCGCATGGCGACAGTGAGCGGCGGAAGTTCGGTGCGCGGCGTGCCGCCCTCAGCCCGCCACCGCATCCCCCCACGGCGACATGATCTCGGTGCAGCCCATGTTGCGGCCCTCGTGCCGCATCACCCCGGCCGGGCAGGCGAACAGGTAGGGGAACACCATCCGGCGACCCGGCGCCACCGGCATCACCTCCGCCAGCGCGGCGAGGATCTCGGGACCCAGCGCCTGGTCGGCCGTCACCTGGCCGCCGCCGCTGACGTCGATGCGCGGCTGGTGGAAGGCCTGCTCCAGCGACATGCCGTGGTCGAGCAGGAAGGAGCTCAGCTGCATCACCGCGCCCAGGATCTTGCGGCCGCCGGAGGCGCCGATGGCGAACTGGCGGCCGTCGGCGCCCACGCCCACCACCGGGCAGTAGTTGGCCAGCACGCGCCGGGCCGGCGCCAGCGAGTTGGGCTTGCCGGGCTCGGGGTCGAACCACATGATCCCGTTGTTGAGCAGCAGCCCGGTGGAGGGCGACACCACGCGCGAGCCGAAGATGGACAGCAGGGTCTGCGTCACCGCGACCATGTTGCCGTGCCGGTCGACCACGCTGAAGTGGGTGGTGCAGGGCGGCGCCTTCGGGCTCTCGTGGTCGCCCATGGCCGTCAGGCGGGTCTGGAACGCGGCGGCCAGCGTGCGCGCCATGGCCTGGTAGGCGCGTGCGTCGGCGCCCCGGCCCGGCTGCAGTTCCTTTTCGAGCGCCTGCAGGGCCTGCGCGAACGTGGGACCGCCGGTCAGGCCCGGAGCGGCATGGACCTGGCCGCCGCGGTAGTCCACCGTGAGCGGCTCCGCCCACTCGGCCTGGTAGGCGGCCAGGTCCTCCTCGGCCAGGCAGCCGCCCTTGGCCTGGATGTCGCGCGCCAGCGCCCGCGCGATCGGGCCTTCGTACAGCGCGCGCGGCCCGCCCTCGGCGATCTGCTGCAGCGTCGCGGCCAGCTGCCGCTGGTCGAGGTGGCGCTCGGCGCTGCCGGTCCACGAGCCCAGGATGGGCCAGGTGCCCTCGTCGAGGAACAGGGCTGCCGCGTCCGAGTCCTGCGACAGGGCCTTGGCGCTCGACGCCGTGACCAGCCCCGAGTACCAGTCGACCAGCAGCCCCTGCCGGGCCAGTTCCACCGCCGGCATCACCAGCTCGCGCCAGGGTCTGGTGCCGTAGCGCGCGTGCGCCAGGCCCATGCCCGCCACCACGCCCGGCACCGCCACCGCGGTCGCGCCCTGCACGTTGCGGTCGCCCACCACCGCCTTCCAGGGGAACAGGTCGGAGCTGCGGCCGTCGCCGCTGAGCGGGTAGTCGGCCGGGTCGAGCCCGCGCGGCGAGCGCATGCCGTAGTCGACCACCTGCGCCCGGCGCTCGCCGGCGCGCCACAGCACCATGCAGCCGCCGGCCATGGCGCCGCTCATCCAGGGCTCGACCACGCCGAGGGCGAACGAGGTGGCCACCGCCGCATCGACGGCGTCGCCGCCGGCGGCCAGCACCGCGGCACCGACCTGCGCCGCACGCTTGTGCTGCGAGGCGACCACGCCGGCCTCCGTCGCGATGACGGTCTTGCGCACCACCTGCGCGTTGGAGAGGTTGTCGTCCAGGGTCACCCGTGCTCCTTCGCGTGCCGCACCACGTCGGCATGGGTGGCGAACCACACGTCGCCCAGGCTCCGGGCGTGCCGGATCAGCTCCTCGAGGATCCAGGCGCGCGAACGGTAGCCGCTGATGTGCGGGTGCATCGTCAGCTGGAAGATGCCGCCCTCGGCATGCGCCGCCTCCAGCTCGCGCCGGAAGATGTCGAACACGTCGCCGGGCGGCGTGTACGGCCGCAGGCCGGCGAAGCGGTTCATGTTGAAGTACACCGCGTCGTCGCGGATCCACTCCACCGGCAGCTCCACCACGCCGGTGGGCTCGCCGTCCAGCAGCAGCTCGTAGCAGTCGACGTCGGCCATCAGCGAGGAGTCGTACAGCAGGCCCATCTCGCGCGTGACCTTCAGCGTCGACGGGCTGAAGTCCCAGGACGGCGTGCGGATGCCCACCGGCCGCACGCCCGCCGTGCGCTCCAGGACGTCGGCGGCGCGCAGCATCAGGTCGCGTTCGGCGGCTTCGGGCAGTACCGAGTTGCGCTCGTGGATCCAGCCGTGCAGCGCCACCTCGTGCCCTTCGGCGGCCACCTGCCGCTGCTCGTCGGGGTAGAGCAGGGCAGTGACGGCCGGCACGTAGAAGCTGGCGCGGACGTCGTGCCGGCGCAGGATGTCCAGGATGCGCGGGATGCCCTGGCGGTTGCCGTACTGGCCCTGCGACAGCTTGCCGATCGATTCGCCGCCCTCGCGCAGCTCGTTGGTCTCGTGATCGGAGTCGAACGACAGCGCGATGGCGCAGCGGGCGCCGCCCGGCCAGGCGGCGGGCTTGTACGGGCGGCCGGCCCGCACGTGGCCGACGATGCGGCGCCAGTGGTCGTCCGGCCATTGCCAGGGTTGCAGTGGCTCGCTCATTTCTTGATGCTCCGGGCGATGTCCTGGGCCGCGCGCGCCTCGTCGGCGACGAAGCGGGCGAACGGCGCCGGCGGCATGGCCACGCCTTCGAGGCCGAGGCCGTCGAACTGCTGCTTCACCTCGGGGTCGTTCACGGCGGTGGCGACGGCGGCGTGGATGCGGTTGACGATGTCGGGCGCCGCGCCGGCCGGCAGCCACAGGCCGAACCAGTTCACCTTGTTGAAGCCCTTGAGGCCCTGCTCGTCCATGGTCGGCACGTCGGGCATGCCCTTCCACCGCTTGCTGCCGGTCAGGGCCAGGGCGCGCAGCCTGCCGCTCTGCACGTGCTGCACGGCGATCTGCGTGCCGACGAAGAACATGTCGATGCGGCCGGCCATCACGTCGGTGGTGGCCTCGGCCACGCCCTTGTAGGGGATCGACAGGATGTCCAGGCCGGCCATGGACTTCATCACCTCGGCCGGGATGTGGCTGGCGGTGCCGTCGCCGGCGTTGCCGTAGGTGAGCTTGCCGGGGCTCTTCTTCGCCAGCGCGATCAGCTCCTGCACGGACTTCGCCGGCAGCTCGGGGTTGACCACCAGCGCCTGGCCGAAGTTCTGCGCCGCCAGCGTCACGTGGGTGAAATCCTTCACCGGGTCGTACTTGGCGTTCTCGTTGAACGGCGGGATGTTCACGTGCGAGGCGGTCGTGAACAGCCAGGTGTAGCCGTCGGCCGGCTGCCCCGCGACGAAGGCCGTGCCGATCAGGCCGCCGGCGCCGGCGCGGTTCTCCACCACGATGGGCTGGCCGAGGGCGGCCGTCATCTTCGGGATGATGGCGCGCAGGATCAGGTCGGGCGGGCCGCCGGGCGGCGAGGGCACCACCACCTTGATCGGCTTGTTCGGGAAGCCCTGCGCCTGCGCCAGGCCTGCCGCGGATGCCAGCAGCGCGGCCAGCGCGGCGATCCAGAAACGTCGGTTCATATCGCTCGTCCTCCTTCGGGGATGGGGTCAGGCCAGCCGCACCGGCTGCTGCGTCTGCGCGGACTGCAGGATGGCCTGCAGCACCGCCACGTTGTGCACCGCGTCGCCGCCCGGCACGGAAAGCGGCCGGCGCGCGGCGGCGGCCTGCGCGAAGTGCTCGAGTTCGGCCCGCTCGGTGCTGGTGACCGGGAAGGTGTGCACCTGCGGGCGCTGCTTGACCGTGACGTTGGCGCGATCGACCAGGCACACCTTCAGCTCCCAGGTGTGCAGGTGCTCGACGTCGCCCACTTCGGCCCAGCCGTTGCTGCCGAACACCTGCAGCCGCCAGGTCTCGGCGGTGGCGATGACGGTGCCCAGGTAGCCGGTGGCGCCGCTGTCGAAGCGCAGCAGCATGGAGGTGGTGTCGTCGACGCCGAAGTCCTGCGCCAGCCGGTAGCTCTGCGCGGTGACCTGGCCGATGGGGCCGGCCAGGTACAGCATGGCGTCGATCACGTGCACGCCGCGGCCGGTCATGCCGCCGGCCGGCACCTCCTCGCGGTCGTGCCGCCAGTGGCCGCGCGGGAAGCGGTAGGCGCTGGGGCCGCAGAAATTGCCCTCGATGTGCAGCACCCGCCCCAGCGTGCCGTCGTCGAGCAGCTGGCGGATGCGCTGCAGCGCCGGCTGGTGGCGCCAGTTGTAGCCCACGCCCAGCGTCACGCCGTGGTCGGCGCAGGCGGTGGCGGCGCGCTGGGCGCTTTCCGCGTCCAGCCCCAGCGGCTTCTCGCTGAAGACGTGCTTGCCGGCGCGGGCCGCGGCCACGATCTGGTCGGTGTGCAGCGAGTGCGGCGTGGCCAGCACGACGGCGTCGACGTCGGGGTCGCGCAGCACGTCGTCGTAGCTGGCCAGCAGGCGCAGCCCGTGCGCCTGCGCCACGGCGCGGCCCTTGTCGACGTCGCGCGTCGCGGCAGTGGTGAACTGGATCGAGGAACTGTGGCCCTGGACGCTGCGGACGAGGTTCTGTCCCCAGGTGCCCAGGCCGATGATGGCGGCACGGATCATGGATGGTGGCTAAGGGTTGCGAAAGACTGTAGCGAGGACCATGCCGCGCTGCCAGCGACAAGGGCGTGGCTGCGCGGCCCACCGGTGGGGTTCAATCCGCCGGCGGTGGTGCGGGAATGGCCTGGTTGCCGAGCCGGCGCTGCAGGCGGGCCTCGATGGCCGTGGCGATCGCGTCGAGCGCGGCATCGGCCGTGGGCCGGGGGCCGAGGGAGATCTTCAGGAAGGCGCTGGGCGTGTCCCAGACCGAGACCGGACGATCCCGGCACAGCTTGCCGTAGGCATGGAAGCCGCGCGAGCGTTCGATCGCGTAGCACGCCAGCCAGTGGCCGTGGATCGGGCCACGGATCTCCTCCTGCACCACGTACGCGTCCAGCGCACTGGTGGTGGGGAAGTCGAGGCTGGAATGGTCGTCCACGGGGCGTGCCGATGAGCTTCCAGATTCTCGGGACGGGTTCTGACCGGTTCCTGACCCGGGCATCCGGGTTTTCCCGGGCTGCCAGGACGAGCCCGATGGGTCTTTGCGGTGCCGTCATTCCTGTGCGGCGGCCAGCAGGACCAGGCTCGAGGCCGTGAAGGCCACCATCAGCAGCGTCAGCGGCACCAGGGCGGCGGCGGCCCGGCGCCGCGGCACGCCGGTCGCCAGCACGACGCGGTGCGACCACCAGATCGAGGCGGCGTGGCCGGCCAGGATGGCGCCGGTGGCCACGAACCAGGTGATGCGCGCATCCAGCCAGGCGATGTCGGGGTAGTAGCGGGCGGTGCCGAACAGGTCCCACTGCAGCCCGAACGGATCGGACAGCAGGGCGACGATGCGTTGCCCCTGCAGCACCAGCGTCGAGAAGTTGTGGGCGAGGTGGTAGGCGGCGGCGATCGGCACCAGCGTCAGGGCGATGCGCGGGGGCAGTGCGGGGTCGCGGCCGGATGGCCCCAGCAGCGCCAGGCTCGCGTGCAGCGCCGCCTGGTAGAGCAGCAGGAAGGCCAGCCACACGGCGACCAGTCCGGCGGCGCCGGCGATGAAGCCGTTCGGATCGGCCTGCGCCGGTACCACCGTGCGCACCAGGCGGTCGACCAGCTCCCAGGCGGCGGCGCCGTGCAGGCCGTCGAAGATGACGGTGGCCAGCAGCGCCATCACCAGGGCGGCCAGGCCGGCCGCCGGCGGTGCCGCCGGTCCGCTGGCCAGGCGCCAGGGCGCCATCCGGCCGAAGGTGGCGAAGACCACCGCGAACAGGTCGGCGTGCGCCTGCCAGGCGGCGCGGCCGAACGCCGCCATGCCGCCCAGGTTGACGGCGGTCCACGCCAGCAGCAGCGCGCCGAGACGGGCCGGCGAGCTGGCGCGCGGGTCGACCACCTCCATCCAGCTCCAGGCCAGCAGCAGCAGCACGGCCGGCCAGACGCCGATGCGGGCCGGCCAGTGCCGCCGAGGAGTAGGCGCCGGCCGTCGCCACAGCGCCTGCCAGCCGGCGTGCAGCGTGCGCCACGGATCCAGCAGCGGCCAGACGTCGGCGACGAAGGCGCAGGTGAGCGAGAGCCCCAGCCAGGCGACGATCCAGACCAGCGTGGGCGTGAGGTTCATGAGGGGGTCGCGCGTGCCCCAGAGCGCACTGGCCACCGCGAGCAGGAACAGGACCAGGCCGAGCGTGCGGGTGACGGCCAGCAGCGGCGCCGGCACAGCCAGCGCGCGGGCCTCGCGCGGGGCGCCGGCACCGCGGCGGGCGAACAGCGCGGCGGCCGCGAACGTCAGCACCACCGCCAGGCAGCCGCCGGCCACCACGTAGGCCAGCGGCAGCGGCAGGTCGTAGCGCTCCTGCAGCGCATGGGCGCGGGTCGCGCCCGCCGCGAGCAGGGCAGTCAGGGAGAGGACGGCGCGCGCGCAGGCCCTCACCGCGGCTGCACTTCCAGCACCAGCAGGGGCGCGTCGTGGCGGTCCGTGTTCGTCGCGCCGGCCGGATGCCAGCTGGCGCGGAAGCGGCCGCTGGCATTGGCGGTGAAGGCCAGTTCGGCGATCCGGCCGGGCTGCACCGCCACTGCCAGCCGATAGGCATGAAGGTGCAGCTCGCCGGCGGTGTCGCTGGTGATGCGCCAGCGCAGGCGGTCGCCCTTGACCGCGCGCTGCAGGCGCTGGCCGGCCGGCAGCACGCCGGCCGCGATGGCCAGTTCGTGGACGGTTTCGGCAGCCTGGGCCGGCGCCCCGCCGGCCCACAGCGCGAGGGCCGCGCCCGAGCCGGCCAGGACAGCGCGCCGGTGCACGGTCGGCGTCAGTTCTTGACCGCCGCACTCCAGTCGGCGATGTTGCGCGCCGGACCGGTGAGCTCGAGGATGTGCAGGCCGGTGTTGGCGCGGTCGACGATGTAGACGTAGCCGCGCTCGTCGACCTCGACGTTGTTGGTCTGGATGGCGCGCCGCTTCGAGGCCTCGGTGAAGGGCAGGCCCGACGCCGCCATGCTGGCCGGCGTCTCCAGCACCACCGTCTCCTTGGTCATGGCCGGGATGTACCAGGCCACTTCCTTGAGGTTCATCGGGTTGCGCACGTCCAGCACCCGCACGCCGGCGTTGAAGTGGGCGAAGAACATCAGCTTCTTGTGGAACACCGGCGCCGTGCTCTCGTTCGACGAGTGGGTGCCGAAGCGCCCGCCGCGGGTGCAGAAGTTGCCGCTGGCCTCGGGCACGGTCCAGCTGGAGACGCCGAACGGCTTGGTCTCGGTGGTGACGTCGACCACCCACACCATCTGCCGGCCTTCCAGGCATTCCTTCTGGATCGCCTCGTCGGTCACCACGATGAAGTCGCGCTTCTTGCCCAGCAGGTTCTTGGAGAACTCGGGGATCTCGACGCCGAACAGCGGGAACACCGTGTGCGCGCCATGCATCGGCGGCAGGTCCAGCCGCGCGACCTGGGGCGCCAGCAGGTTCTCGGGCGTGGGCTCCTTGGGGCCGTTGAGCAGCTTGTCGCGGTCGACGATCTGCAGCACGCCGTCGGTGTTGGTGCCGTAGCCGAAGTAGACGCGGTTGCCCTTGGGGCCGCTGGAGATCGGGCCGTGCAGCGAGATCGGCACCGGGCCGCCGGCGCCGGGCTGCTGGCCGACCAGGCCGAAGTCGCGGATGAACACCGGCTTGGCGGGATCGGACAGGTCGTAGATCTGCGTCATCCGGTTGGTGCGCCACTGGGGATGGCCGGACACCAGGTAGGCGATGCCCGTGTCGCACTCCCAGAAGTTCTTGTGCGTGCCCTTCAGGCCGCGCCCGATGGTGGTGAGCAGCGTGGGCTTCTCGGGCGCGGTGACGTCCCAGATCTCGTGCGCCTGGTTGCCGAACACGCGCAGCATGTAGAACTTGCTCTTGTCGCCCTTGGGCAGGTCGGCGCCGGCGCACACGCGCACCATCTGCGCGCCACCCTGTTCGGCCTTGCCTTCCTCGCCCGGGATGTGGGTGAGGTACTTGGGCTTCTTCGGATCGGTGACGTCGACGACGGAGGTGCCGTTGTCCTCCATCTTGCCGGTCAGCGGATTCATCTTCTTGTCGCCGTGGTGGCCCACGTAGGCGATCCAGCGGTTGCCCTGGTGCTGGATGGTGGGCTGGTAGGCGGTGCGGCCCTGCAGGGGCTCGGCGCCCACCAGGCGCATGTTGAGCGATTCGGCCTTGCCTTCGGCGACCTGTTTGTCGGGCACGCCGTCGGACGGCGCCTTGGGCGGCGTCTGGGCCAGCGCCCAGGGCGCCGCCGCGAGGGAGCACCACAGGGCGGCCGCCGCCCAGCGGGCGGGGAGGGCGCGGGCGCGCGGGAGGAAGGAGCTGGCGATCATGGTGGATGTCCTCGTCATGGCGGGCTCAGGCATGGAAGCCGAACAGGCGGGCCGCGTTGTGGCCCAGGATGGCGTCCTTCTGCTGCGGGGTCAGCGTCTTGGCATCGCGGATCAGCTTGACCGGCTGCTCGTTCCAGGGGATGGGCGAGTCGGAGCCGATGACGACGCGATCGGCGCCGACCTCGGCCACCAGGTGGCGGATGCCCTCGTCGGTGAACACCAGCGAGTCGAACCACAGCTGCGACAGGTACTCGGTCGGCTTCTTCTTCAGCACGATGGACGGGTCGCAGTTGGCGGGCGCCACGAAGCAGCTGTGGTCGGAGCGCGGCGCGTAGGAGCCGAAGTAGCCGCCACCGTGCGCGGCCAGGACCTTCAGGCCCGGGAACTTGTCGAGCGTGCCCTCGAAGATCAGCTTGTTCAGCGCGATGGTGGTGTCCAGCGGGTTGCCGATCACGTTGGACAGCCAGCCGTTGCCCTTGAAGCGCTTGCCCAGCTCGGGCGTGCTCTGCGGGTGGATGAAGAGCACGGCGCCCAGCTCCTGCGCCTTGGCCCAGATCGGGTGGAAGCGGGCGGCGGAGAAGTCCTCGCCCTGCAGGCTGCCGCCGATGGCCGCGCCCACCAGGCCCTGCTTCTTCACCGCCTCCTCCAGCATCTGCACCGACAGCTCGGTGTTCTGCAGCGGCAGGCTGGCGAAGGCGGCGAAGCGGTCCTTCTTCCGGGCGCACAGCTCGGCCAGCTTCTCGTTGTTCACCTTGGTGATGGCGCGCGCGAGGTCGGGGTCGCGGCCGTACCAGAACGGGTTGATGCTGAGCACCTGCATGTCCACGCCCTGCGCGTCCATCGAGGCCAGCCGCTTGTCGATGGAGTCGAAGTGCTCGGCCTGGCCTTTCACCGGCGGCAGCGCGGCCTTGGCGCCCTCCGGTCCCAGCAGGTCGAGCGCCTCCTGGAAGTAGCAATGGGTGTGGGTGTCGATGGTCTTGACCCGCGAGCGGCGCACCGCGGGTGCGGCGGGCTTGGGCGGCGCCGTCGTCTGCGCCGCCGCCTGGCGGGCATGCAGCAGGCCGCAGCCGCAGAACATCAGTCCGGCGAGGGAGCCGGAAGTACTGGCCAGAAACGATCTCCGATCACGCATGCTTGTCTCCTTGGTTGGTGTTGTGGATGCGATGGAACTCGGGAGGCGCGGCCCCTGGCGAGGCGGCCGCGTCTGGAACGACTGGGACGCTATCCGGCGGGCTGGTCCTCCAGCTGGATCACGTAGGGAACCGGGAACGCCGACAGGATGGCGTCGGCCTGCTCCCGCGCACCCCGTGCCTCGCCGCGCAGGGTGAGCGTGGTGCGCATGCCGCTGCCGCCGGTGTTGACCACCTCCAGGTCCCACGAGGCGGGCAGCGCGCTCAGGGCCTCGCGGAACACGCGCTTGGCCGCGTCGACCTGCAGCAGGTGCTTGACCGGCTTGCCCACCGCGGTGAGCGGCAGCTTGTCCAGGAAGATGATTTCCTTGGGCACGGCGGGCCGCTCGGGAATGCGTTCGGCGGCGTACCGCAGCAGCTCGTCGGCGGTGACCTGGGCACCGGGGTGCAGTTCGACATAGGCCACCGGCAGCTCGCCCGCGTGGGCGTCGGGGCGGCCGACGGCGGCGGCCTGGGCGACCCAGGGCGACTGCAGCAGGGCGTCCTCGATCAGGCGCGGCTCGATGTTGTGGCCTCCGCGGATGATGAGGTCCTTCTGGCGGCCGGTGATCTTGATGTAGCCGTCGGCGTCGATGCTGCCCAGGTCGCCGGTGACGAAGAACCCGTCGGGCAGGAACGAGCCCTTGTCCTGTGCCGGGTCGAGGTAACCGCCGGCCACGCCGGGCCCGCCGACCAGCACCATGCCGTCCTCGCCCGGGGCGCACTCGCGCTCCACCGAGCCGTCGGCCGCCAGCCGCACCACGCGCACCTTCATGTAGGCAACGCGCAGGCCCGAGTAGCCGCGCCGGATCTCGCCGTCGCGCGGGTCGACCGAGACGTGGCTGGTGTTCTCGGTCAGGCCGTAGCTCTGCAGGGCGCGGGCGCCGGTGATCTCGCCGATGCGGGTCTGCACCGCCGGCGCCATGGCCGTGGAGCCGGTGGCGAAGTAGGGCCGCAGCGAGGAGATGTCCTCGGTGGTGGGCGGGTTCTTGGCCAGCACCGAGAGCGTGGTCGGCACGCCGGAGATCTGCGTCACGCCGAAGCGCTCGACGTAGCGCCAGTAGTTGGCGATGTAGCGCTTGTCGCGCGCGCCGTGCATGCTGGGGATGACGGTTGTGTGGCCGTCGGCCGTGGACACCAGGCCGCGCACCAGCAGGCCGCCGATGTGGAACAGCGGCGTGTCCGACAGCACCACGTCGTCGGGCGAGAACGCCATGCAGGTGTTGGCCGCCCACTGCCGGTAGACCATGCCGCCGTGCAGGATCTTCACCACCTTGGGATGGCCGGTGGTGCCGCCCGAGTGGACGTAGCACGCCACGTCGAAGCGCTTCGCGGTGGGCCGGTCGAAGGCCAGCCGGTCGCCCGGGTGGGCGGCCGCGGCGGTGAGCAGGTCGCCGGGATGGGCCGGCGCGAACGGATCGTGCAGCGTGAACAGGCGCGGCGGCTGCTCGAGCCGGGCCAGCGCCGCCGTGACGTTCTCGTGGATGGAAAAGCCCGGCGTGGGACCGAGCGCGATGACGACCCTGGCCTTGGTCAGCCCGATCAGGCTGGCCAGCGCGTTGGTGTCCAGCATCCAGTTGATCGGGAACGGCCGGCAGGCCAGCAGGCCGCCGATCAGGGCGGCGAACATCGCCGGGACCGTGGGGCTGACCAGGGCCACGGCGTCCTGCGCGCCGACGCCTTGCGCGCGCAGCAGGTTGGCGATGCGCAGCGCCTGCTGCTCCAGCTCGGCGAACGACCAGGTGATGACCTGGCCGTCGAGGTCGCCGTTGTCGGTGGCGTGCAGGGCCGCGCGCTGCGGCGCATGGCGGCAGCCGTCGAGCAGGTTCTGCGCGAAGTCCCAGCGCGTGATGCGCTGCTCGATGGGCACCTGCTCCAGCGCGTGGACGTCGGCCAGCGTGCACAGGGGCGGGTGTTGCAGGGGCGGCACGCTGCCGTGCGGGCCGATGTCGGGCGTGACCGACGCCGGGCGCTGGGTGAGGGCGCCGCTCATGCCGCGCCCGCCAGCGACAGGGTGCGCTCGGCCAGGCGCACGTTGGCCTGGTCGACCATCATCCCGCGGAACTTCACGGCGCCGATGCCGCGTGCCTCGCCCTCGCGGTAGGCGGCCAGCAGGCCCTGGGCGTACTCGACCTCCTGCGCCGTGGGCGAGAAGACCTCGTGCATCACGTCGACCTGGGTCGGGTGGATGGCCATCTTGCCGACGAAGCCGAGCTCGCGGGCGATGGCGCATTCGGTGCGCAGCGCCTGCGTGTCCTTGAGGTTCATGAACACGCCGTCGACCAGCCAGTGCAGGCCGGCGGCACGTGCATCCACCACCATCTTGCTGCGCGGGTAGGCCAGGGCCAGGCTCTGCGGGGTCCAGCGGCCGCCCAGGTCGACCATGAAGTCGCCTTCCTCGGCGCTGGCCAGCGCCATGCCGCAGATGCGCGGCGAGGCCTTGGCGATGTCGTAGGTGTTGCGCAGGCCCAGGCAGGTCTCGACGAGCGGCAGGATCGACAGGCTGCCGGCGGCGCGGCCCGAGGCCGCCTCGACGGCTTCGAGTTCCTTCGCGACGGCCTGCACGTCGGCGGCGTCGTCGGCCTTGGGCAGGATGACGCCCTTCACGGCGGCACCGCCGTGGCCGGCGCGCAGCACGGCCAGGTCGGCCCTGAAGTCGCCGGCGCGCGGGTTGTTGATGCGCAGGTACATGGGCTTGCGCAGGCCGGCGGCCAGCGCCTCGCCCACGTTGCGGCGGGCCTCGTCCTTGGCGTTGGCGGGAACGGAGTCCTCGAGGTCGAAGATCAGCGCGTCGGCGGCGCCGGCCTGCGCCTTGGACAGCAACTCGGGCCGGGTGGCCGGGGCGAACAGCAGGGTGCGGAACAACTTCATGGGATCGGTGCGAGGGGTGTCGGTGGGGTTCAGCGGCCGCGCCAGACGGGCGGGCGCTTCTCCAGGAAGGCGCGCGGGCCCTCCTGGGCGTCTTCGGTGGTGTAGAGGAAGGCGGCCAGGTCCTGCTCGAGGCGGAGGCCGTCCTGCAGCGGCATCTCGGCGCCGCGCACGATGGCGGCCTTGGCGGTGCGCAATGCGATGGGTGCGTTGGCGGCCATCTGCTCGGCCAGGGCCACGGCCCGCGCCAGCAGGTCCGGCCCGGGCACCACGTACTCGACCAGGCCGATGGCCAGCGCTTCCTGCGCGTCGACCGTGCGGCCGGTGAGCACCATCTCCAGCGCCCGCGGCATGCCGATGCGGCGCGACAGGCGCTGCGTGCCGCCGTTGCCGGGCATCAGCCCGCGCTTGATCTCGCCGAAGGCGAAGCTGGCCGTGTCGGCGGCGAACACCAGGTCGCACAGCAGTGCCAGTTCGACACCGCCGCCGATGGCCAGCCCGTTCACCGCCGCCAGGATGGGCTTGTCGAAGGTGGCGATGCCGTCGGTGGCGGCCTGGCGCAGCCGCTTGACCTCGGCCACCGGCAGGTCGGCGCTCAGCTTGGCGAATTCGCGCAGGTCCATGCCGGCGGAGAAGGCCTTGTCGCCGCTGCCGGTGAGCACCACGGCGCCGATGTCCGCATCGGCCTGCAGCGCCTCCAGTGCCTGGCGCATCTCGGCGCGCATCCGCATGCTGATGGCGTTCATCGCCTCGGGCCGGTTGAGCGCGAGGATGGCGACGCGGCCTTGCCGCGTCAGGATGAGGGTGTCGTGGACCGGTTCGCTCAAGGGTGCCTGCCCGTCATGGCTCGAGGGTGATGTTGGCCTGCTTGAGGATGGCCGTCCACTCCCCGAGTTCGCGGTGGATGCGGTCGGCCATCTCCTTGGGCGTGGATCCCAGGGGCTCGTACCCGAGTTCCTGGATGCGCTTGTTCATCTCGGGCTTGTGCACCACCTTCACGATGGCGGCATTGAGCCGCTGCACGATGGCCGGCGGCGTGCCGGCCGGCGCCCAGAAGCCCTGCCAGCCGGTCATCTCGTAGCCCGGCACGGACTCGGCGACGGTGGGCACGTCGGGCAGCACGGCCAGCCGCTTGGGCGAGCTGACCGCCAGCACCTTGACCTTGCCCGCCTTCACCAGGCCGAGCGAGGCCGCGACCGGATCCAGCTTCAGCTGCACCACGCCGGCCATCAGGTCGGAGTTGGTGTTGCCGCGGTAGGGCACGTGGACCATCTGCGCGCCGGTCATGCGCTCGAGCATCAGGCCGCCGAGGTGGGCGGCGGAGCCCGGCCCGGTGGACGCGTAGTTCACCGTGCCCGGCTTGGCGCGGTTGATGCGCGTGAGGTCGGCGATGCTGTTGGCCTCGAACTCGTTGGTGGCGATCCACATGTAGCTGAGGTTCAGCGTCAGCCCCAGGGGGACCAGGTCGCGCTCGGGCTGGTAGGGCAGCTTCTTGTACAGGGGCGGGTTCATCGTCGCCACCTGGTTGAAGCCGTACAGCAGCGTGTAGCCGTCGGGCGTGGACTTGGCCACCTTGTCGGTGCCGATGATGCCGGCGGCGCCGGTCACGGTCTCCACCACCACCGGCTGCCCCAGCTCCTCGCCGAGCGGGGCCGAGATCAGGCGTGCGAGCACGTCGGGACTGCCGCCCGGCGAGCTGGGGACGATGACGCGGATGGGCTTGCTGGGATAGGTCTGCGCCTGGCCGGTGCTGCCGACCGCCACCGCGGCTGCGAGCAGCAGCCATCGGGTGGCGCGCTGGACGTACTTCATGGGTCTCCTGGAAACGGATGGTGGGCCGCATGGCGGCTCGTGTGCGGGCAGCATATCTGAAGCAGGCGGGTGAATCAAGCAATTGATTGAATCGCTTGATTGGATAGAATGCGGACACCTCCACAACCAGAGCGCACCACCATGGCCAGGGAAGCCGAGGTCACCGCCGATTCCAACGCGAGCACGCCCGAGCGCATCCTGCAGGCGGCCGAGCGCCTGTTCAGCGAGCGCGGCATCGACGCCGTCAGCCTGCGCGAGATCACCTCCGCCGCGGGCGTCAACAGCGCCGCGGCGCACTACCACTTCGGTTCCAAGGAAGCGGTGCTGGAGGAGCTGTTCACGCTGCGGGCCCGCCCGATCGCGCAGATGCGCGAGCAGCTGCTGCGCGACCTCACGCTCGACCGGCACGGACGCCCCAAGCTGGAGGACGTGCTGCGCGCCTTCCTGCGGCCGGCCTTCGACGCGCTGCACACGCCCAACGGCGTGGCGTTCACCATGCTGCGCGCCCGCATGGCCTTCGAGCGTGAGGAGGTGCGGCGCGCCGCACTGGGCAAGGCCTTCAACGCCTCCAGCGCGATGGCGCTGCAGGCGCTGGCCCAGGCGCTGCCCAAGCTCGAGCCCAAGGAGCTGTACTGGCGCTTCCACTTCGTGATGGGCGCGATGGTCTACACCATGGCCGCGCCCGGCCGCATCGAGTCGATCAGCCACGGCGACATCGACACCTCCGACCCCGAAGCCGCCCTCGAGCACCTGGTGCGCTTCGCCGCCGCCGGCCTGCGCGCGGCCTGACCCGGGGCGCAGCCCATGCAGATTCCAGATGGCGCCGTGCTGGCCGACGGCGTCCTGACCGTGGCCGTGGACCGGTTGGCGCAGGTGCTGCCGGGACTGGCGGGCCTGGCGGGCGATGACGAAGTGCGGGTCGTGCTTGTCCTGGCGGACTCGACCCGCCATCCATCCCTCGATCCCGTCATGGCGGGCCCAACCCGCAATCCATCCATTGATCCCGTCATTGCGGGCTCGACCCGCAATCCATCTCCGGGAAGTGACGACCGCGCGACCGATGGAAAAATCCCGGACGAACCCGGCGCGGGAGATGGATGCCGGGTCGAGCCCGGCATGACGATGGACAGGGTCGAGCCCGGCATGACGACAGGGGCGGGGACCGATGGATGCCTTGGCGACCCCGGCATGGCGCCCTCCACGCTGCTGCGCGCCTTGCCCCAACCGGTGGTCGCAATGGCCGGCGGGACGTGTGAGGCCGCCACCGTCGCCGTCCTCGCCGCGAGCGACATCGTCTTCGCCGCGCACGACGCCCGCTTCGTGGTCATCGACGGCACCGTCGTCGACGCCCGCGAGGCGGAGGCCCGCGGGATCGTGACCTGCACCTTCCCGGCCGCCGACCTCGAGCGCGAGACGCAGGCCCTGGCGCGCGACCTCGCCGCCAAGGACCCGCTCGCGCTGCGCCTGACGAAGGAGACGCTGGCCGAGGTGGGCGCGATCGCGTGGGACGCCGTGCTGGACTACAACGCCGCCAAGGTGGCGCAGCTGAAAGAGCTGCAGGCCGGCCGGCCATCATCGCGTGCGGCTGGCGTCGCCAGCTTCCTGGCTGGCAAGAGCAAGCCCGGGCTGGGGAGCTGACGGCCATGCTGCGCATCGACGACCACGCGGGCGGCATCCGGTCCATCGGGCTGGACCGCGCCGCCAAGCGCAACGCCATCGGGGTGGAACTCACGCTGGCCATGGAGGCCGCGCTGCTGGCGGCGCGCGCCGACCCGGCCGTGCGCGCGCTGGTGTTCCACGGCATCGGCGGCAACTTCTGCGCCGGCATGGACATGAAGGACTTCTTTGACAGCTCCACCCGGCCGCCCGACCAGCTGGCGCGGGCGCGCTCCGCCACCGAGCACTGGCGGCGCTTGCTGCGCGAGCTGCCGCAGGCCATCGTCACCGCCGTGCAGGGCTACTGCTTCGGGGCGGCGCTGCCCATCCTGGCCGCCTCGGATGCGGTGATCGCCGGCCGCGACGCCCGCATCGGCCTGCCCGAGATCAACTTCGGCTTCGTGCCGGGGGCGCAGATCGTCAAGGCCGCGGTCCATGCGATGGCCCCGCGCGGCATCGCCTACGCCGCGCTCACCGGCCGCCCCCTGGCGCCCGAGCGGGCCCAGGCGTGGGGCCTGGTGACCGAGGTGGTGGACGGCGACCCCCTGGAGCGCGCACTGGCGCTGGCCGGCTCGCTCGCGGCGGCCCGGCGTGATTGACGGTCGGGGCTGTCCGGCCTATGATTCAATCAGTTGCTTGAATCACTTGATACAGAGAGACCGCTTCGCATGAATTTCGGCATCACCCCCGACCAGCAGGCCCTGGTCGACCACGTCCGCACGCTGCTCGACGACGTGTGTCCCATGGACTACGCGGCCCGCTGCGACGAGCAGATGCAGCCGCCGCGCGAGGCCTTCCAGGCGCTGGCGCGTGCCGGCTGGCTGGGCCTGATCGCGCCGGAGGAATACGGCGGCGCGGGTGGCTCGCCGACCGACCTGGCACTGCTGCTGGAGGAGACCGGCAACCACTTCGAGGAGCTGGGCCTCTGGCTGTTCCGCAACTTCACCTACGGTTGCTACGCCGTCCTCAAGCACGGCACCGAGGAGCAGAAGCAGCGCATCGTCCCGGGCGTCGTGCAGGGCGAGCTCTCGTTCGCCTTCGCGCTCACCGAGCCCGACTCCGGCTCCGACGCCGCTGCGCTGAAGACGCGGGCGGTGGCCGACGGTGACCACTTCGTCATCAACGGCCGCAAGCAGTTCACCTCGGGGATGGACATCGCCGACTACGTGCTGGTGGCGCTGCGCACCAGCGACCTGGGCAAGAAGCAGCTGGGCATCAGCACCTTCCTGGTCGACACCAAGTTGCCCGGCATCGAGGTGCGCAAGATCCCGACGCTGGGCCAGCACGCCATCGGCACCACGGAGGTGACCTACACCGACGTGCGGGTGCCGCGCAGCGCCCTGCTGGGCGAGCTGGACAAGGGCTGGGCGATCTGCGAGGACACGCTGCGCTACGAGCGCCTGTGCCTGTCGGCGGCGCGCATCGGGGCGGCCCGGCGCGCGTTCGAGTTCGCTCTCGACTACGCCAAGACGCGCACCCAGTTCGGCAAGCCCATCGGCAGCTTCCAGGTCACCCAGCACAAGTTCGCCGACATGAAGGTGATGCTGGACACCGCGCAGACCATGGTGCGCCGCTACGCCTGGCTGATGGAGCACGGCCAGGCCGAGCGGGCCGACACCGCGGTCATCAAGTACTACGTGGGCGAGTCGTACAAGACCATCTCCGACGTCTGCCTGCAGATCCTGGGCGGCTACGGCTACTGCATGGAATACCCGATGCAGCGCTTCTTCCGCGACTCGCGGCTGGCCACCATCGGCGGCGGCACCTCGGAGATCCAGAAGAACATCATCGCGGCCAGCCTGGGCCTGTGAAGAAAGCTGCGACGCCATGAAAGCGAAGAAGGACATCGGGCTGGCCATCGTCGGCAGCGGCCGCATCGGCACGCTGCGCGGGCGGCTGGCGGCCATGCACCCGTCGGTGCGCTTCATCGGCGTCATGGACACCGATGAAGCGGCGGCGCAGAAGCTGGCCAGGACGATCGACGCCTCGTTCTGCACCACCGACATGGAGGCGCTGGTCTCGCACCCCGAGGTGAACGCCATCATCGTGTCGTCCGCCGAGGGCGAGCACACCGCGCCCGTGCTGGCCGGGCTGCGGCGCCAGGTCCCGGTGCTGGTGGAAAAGCCGATCGCGCTGACCGTGCCGGAGGCCGACCTGATGCTGCGCACGGTGGCCGAACTGGGCGGCGACCTGCGGGTGGGCTACAGCCGGCGCTACAAGACCCGCTACCTGCTCGCCAAGGAGCAGCTCAAGCAGGGCCGCCTGGGCACCATCACCGGGGCCTGCGCCCGCCTGTACAACTCGCGCGCGCAATGCCTCGCCATGCTGGGGCGCAACCCGCACGCCACGCCGGTGGTGGACGCGCTGACGTACTACGTCGACCTCATGGGCTGGCTGCTCGAGGGCAACCCGGTCACCGAGGTCTTCGCCCGCGGCCAGAAGGGCGTGATCCAGGCGGCCGGCCACGACGTCGACGACGTGACCTGGGCGGTGCTCACCTGCCGCGATGGCGCGGTGGTGAACCTGGGCGTGAGCTACGCGCTGCCGGAGAAGTGGCCCTCGGTCGGCCACAGCGCGCGCGTCGAACTGCTGGGCACCGACGGCGTGCTGCTGGTCAACGACGACCACACCGATCAGATCATGCACACCAACGCCGGCTTCCCGCACGTCTACCTGCCGGGGCAGAAGGTCGAGACGGTGTTCCTGGAGAGCTCGACGCCGGGCGACTGGGCGCTGGGCGATTTCCTGGGACCCATCGCCGACGAGACCCGCGCCTGGCTCGACTACCTGTCGACCGGCAAGCCGTGCAACCTGGCCACGCCGGCCGACGCGCGCCACACGCTGGCGGTCACGCTGGCGATCGAGGAGTCGGCGCGCACCGGGCGCTCCGTGGCCGTGGCGCACGGGTGACGAACAACGACGTCGAGGGGAAACGCAGCATGGCCTCCATCCGACCGCTGGCCCGCCTGGGCCTGGCATTGCTCCTGGGCGCGGCGCTGCTGCCGGCCCGGGCCGCCTGGCCCGAGCGGCCGATCCGCCTCATCGTCGCCTTCCCGCCGGGCGGCGGCACCGACATCGTGGCGCGCCTGCTGGCGCCGGCGCTGTCGCAGCGCCTGGGCCAGCCGATCACCATCGACAACCGCGGCGGCGCCGGCGGCAACATCGGCACCGACGCCGCGGCCCATGCGGCGCCCGACGGCTACACGCTGCTGATGGGGAACATCGCCCCGAACGCCATCAACGCCAGCACCTTCAAGCACCTGCCGTACGACCCCGAGAAGGACTTCGCGCCGATCTCGCTGGTGGCGGTGACGCCCAACATCCTGGTGGTCAACCCCTCGGTGCCGGCGCAGTCGGTGGCCGACCTCATCGCGCTGGCGAAGTCGCAGCCGCACTCGCTGAACTACCCCTCGGCCGGCCGCGGCACCTCGTCGCACCTGGCCGGCGAGCTGTTCAACACCATGGCGCGGGTCGACATGGTGCACGTGCCGTACAAGGGCGGCGGGCCGGCCTTCACCGACCTGCTGGGCGGCCAGGTGCAGCTGTTCTTCGCCACCATGCCGGCGGCGATGCCGTTCGTGAAGTCGGGCCGGCTGCGGCCGCTGGCCGTCACCTCCAGCCAACGCTCGGCCACGCTGCCGGACCTGCCGACCATCGCCGAGTCGGGCCTGCCCGGCTACAGCGCGGTCACCTGGTACGGGCTGCTCGCGCCGCGCGGCACGCCGGCCGACATCGTGCAGAAGGTGAGCCGAGAGATCAACGAGATCCTGAAGCTGCCCGCCACGCGCGAGCAGCTGATCGCCCAGGGCTTCGAGCCGGCCGGCAGCTCGCCGTCCGACTTCGCCGGCTTCATCAGCGCCGAGATCGTGAAGTGGGGCCGGGTGGTCAAGGCCGCGGGCATCGCGCCCGAATGACGCCAGGACGACGATCGCGGGGCGCCACGCCCTTGCGGCGCACGATGCGGACGCGGGGTCTGTGACTTTTCCCCGACGCGCCGCCGCCGGCAGGCTTCCGCGAACGGGGCGGGTCGGGTAACTTCGACCGGTGGCGCTCGCCACGGACAAGACCAATAGGGGAAATGATGAAGTCTTCAACGGTGGCCCGTGCCGGCCGCCTCCTTGCCATCGCCGCCTGCCTGGCGCCGACCCTGTCCTTCGCCGACATCGTGCTGGGGCATTCCGGCGACCTGTCGGGCACTTCCGCCGCGCTCACCAAGGACTACCTGCGCGGCATGAACGCCTATTTCGACGACCTGAACAAGAAGGGCGGCGTGCGCGGCGAGAAGATCAAGCTGGTCAGCCGCGACGACGGCTTCAACCCGGACAAGACGGCCGAGAACACCAAGGCCCTGATCGAACAGAACGTGCTGGCCCTGGTGGGCTACCGCGGCACCGCCAACGTGCAGAAGATCGTGCCCCTGGTGCAGGCCGCGGGCATCGCCGAGATCGGCAACACCAGCGGCGCCAAGTCGCTGCGCGACCCCTACGTGCCGGGCCTGTTCCACGTGCGCGCCAGCACCACCGACGAGATCGAGGCGACCGTCAACCACGCCTGGACCATCGGCGTCACGCGCATCGCCGCGGCCTACCAGGACGATGCGTTCGGCAAGGAAGGCCTGGACGCGCTGAATGCGGCCATCCAGAAGCGTGGCGGCAAGGCGGTGGCCGCGGCGCCCGTGCCGCGCGGCACGGTCGACGTCGACAAGGCCGTCGAGGCGCTGGCTGCGGCCGATCCGCAGGCCGTGCTGTTCATCGGCCAGTCCAAGCCGGCGGCGGCGCTGGTCAAGGGCCTGCGCGCCAAGGGCAAGCGGCCGCAGTTCATGGTGCTGAGCGTGGCCTCGGGCCTGCACGCCGACCTGGGCGAGGATGCCGCCGGCGTCATCGTCAGCCAGGTCGTGCCGTACCCGTTCACCGAGCTGGGCACCCCGGTGGTGCGCGACTACCAGAAGATCATCGGCCAGCTGGACGACAAGAAGTACAGCTACAACAGCATGGAGGGCTTCCTCAATGCCAAGCTGGTGGCCCAGGCGCTGCAGAAGATCCAGCCGCCGTACACGCGCGCCAAGGTCATCTCCACGCTGGAGGCGATGAACAACGAGGACCTGGGCGGTTTCGCCGTCTCGTACGGCAAGCAGAGCAACCTGGGCTCGCGCTTCGTGGCCCTGACCATGATCCGCAAGGACGGCTCGTTCGCGCGCTGACGCGCGGCCCGCGACGGTCCGCGACCGTCCGGGTTTCCCTCCTGCCCGCTGCGGGGTCCCGGCTCGATGATCCGGGTCCATCCAACTGACCCGGAGCCCCGCATGCCGATCCGCCACCTGCTCGCCAGCGCCTGCCTCGCCGCCTTGGGCGGCTGCGCGATGCCGGGTCCCGGCAACCTGCAGTCCACCGACCTGCGCGTGCCCGTGACCTCCACCGCGCCGGGCATGCGAGGACAGGCCGCACAGCTCTACGTGCGTGAGGTGACTCCCGCCGATGCCGCGAAGCTGCCGGTGGTGCTGTTCGTCCACGGCGCCGGCACGCCCGCCGAGGTGTCGTTCGATTCGCGCCTGGAGGACTACAGCTGGATGCGCCAGGTGGCGCGGGCCGGCTTCGACGTCTACTCGGTCAGCCTCACGGGCTACGGCGGGTCGACACGGCCGGTGCCCATGGGGGAGCCGTGCAACATCGCGAAGGCGCAGCAGGCCGGCTACGTCGCCGCGCCGTGCGCGCCCACCTGGCAGGGCCCGATCACCACCATGTCCTCCGACTGGAACGACATCGATGCCGTGGTCGAGCACGTCCGCCGGGTGCGCGGCGTCGAGCGCGTGTCGATGGTGGCCTGGTCGCAGGGCGGTCCGCGCGTGACCGGGTATGCGGCGCTGCATCCCGGCAAGGTCGACCGCATCGTGGTGCTCGCACCGGCCTACAACCGCACCGGCATCGCCCGCGAGCCCAGCCCGCTGCCGGCCTTTCCCGAGGGCGCGATGACGGTCCAGTCGCGCCGCGATTTCATCGCCAACTGGGATCGCCAGGTCGGCTGCCCCGCGCAGTACGACCCCGCGGCGGCCACCACCATCTTCGACGAGATGCTGGAGTCCGATCCCGTCGGCGCGAAGTGGGGGACGGGCGTGCGTCGCGCGCCCAGCGTTCCCACCTGGGGCTTCAACAAGGAGGCCGTCGCCGGCGTGAAGGCGCCGTACCTGATGGTGACCGGCATCCACGACAAGCAGGTGCCGCCCGAGCGCGTGCGCGAGCTGTACGAGGACCTGGGCAGCCCGAGCAAGGTGCTGGTCGACCTTGGCTGCTCGTCGCACAACGCGATGTGGGAGAAGAACCGCAAGGTGCTGTTCGACGCCACCGTCGACTGGCTGCGCCACGGCAAGGTCAACGGCCTGGAGCGCGGCACCGTCCGGATGGGGTATTGAGGCCGCGGTAAGCTGGGGCATCCCCGCGGTACCCCTTGATGAAGGCCCTGAGTTCCGACGACCTTGCCTGCTTCGCCCTGGTGGCGCGCGCCGGCAGCTTCTCCAGGGCGGCCCTCGAGTCGGGCAGCAACCAGTCGACCATCAGCCGCCAGATCGCGGCGCTCGAAGCGGGGCTGGGCGTGCGGCTGTTCCACCGCAGCGGCCGCGGCGTGGTGCTGACCGACCGCGGACGCGAGCTGCAGCAGTACGCGGACACCGTGGCCGGGACGCTGGAGGCCGCCTCGCGCGCCATGGGCGTGCACGCCGACCAGGGCCCGGTGCGCCTGCGCATCGCGGCCCAGCCCACCATCGCGCAGGTCATGTTCGGCGAGCTGGGGCACGCCCTGCACCGGCGCTTTCCCGGCACCCGCATCCGTTTCGTCGAGGGCCTGGCCAGCCACCTGCTGAAGGACCTGCACGACGGCGAGATCGACCTGGCCCTGCTGTACCGGCCGGAGCACCCCGGCGCCCTGACGTACGACCCGCTGCTGCAGGAAGGCATGCACCTGGTGGCGCCGGCCGGCTATCCGGTCGGCGAGGGCCCGTTCCCGGTGGCCCGCCTCGGCGAGGTCCCGCTCATCATGCCCAGCACGCACCACGGCATCCGCGTGCTGGTGGAGGCGCTGGCCACGCGGCACGGCTTCGTGCCGCGGATCGCCCTCGAGTGCGATGGCTCGGTCGCCATCACCCGGCGGCTGGTCATGCAGGGCTGCGGCTGCACGCTGCTGCCGCTGGCGGCGGTGGCCGACGACGTGCGCGCCGGGCAGCTGCTGAGCCGGCCGCTGGCCAGCCCGCCGGTTTGCCGCACCGTCGGCGTGGTCCTGGGCCGCAATTCGGCCGGCGCGGCGGGCCTGTGGGAGGCCACCCGCCTCGTCAAGGACCTGGTCGTGCGCCAGGTGCAGCAGGGCCGCTGGCCCGGCACGGTGCTCGACGCCGCCCTGGCCGGGGCGCAACCGGGCGCCGGCCCGGACCTCAGGGAGCCGGCAGGCGCGACTGGGGGGTGATCTGCAGCGGGTCCGTCCGCAGCTCGATCAGGGCCGCGCGCCCGCAGGCCCGGGCCCGCTCGAACGCCGCCGGGAAGTCGCCGGTCTGCTCCACGCGCTCGGCGTGGGCGCCGAATGACCGCGCCAGGGCGATGAAGTCGGGGTTGGCCAGCCGGGTGCCGGACACCCGCGCCGGGTACTCGCGTTCCTGGTGCATGCGGATGGTGGCCAGCATGCCGTTGTTGACGACGATGACCACCACCGGGGCGTCGAACTGCATCGCCGTGGCCAGCTCCTGCGGGTACATCATGAAGCAGCCGTCGCCGGCGAAGCACACCACGGTGCGCTCGGGGCAGCGCAGCTTGGCCGCGATGGCTGCCGGCAGCCCGTAGCCCATGGCGCCGTTCACCGGCGCCAGCTCGGTGGCGCGGCGGCGGTAGCGGTAGTAGCGGTGCACCCACACCGTGTAGTTGCCGGCGCCGTTGCTGATCACCGCGTCCTCGGGCAGCACCTCGTTCAGGTGGGCCACTACCGCCGCCAGGTCGACGCCCTGCAGCGCCGGGTCGGCCGGGGCGGGCGTGGAATGCGCTTCGTAGTCGGCGCGCGCCGCCCGCGTCCAGTCGCGCCAGCGTGGCGCCGGGGTGGCGGGCAGCGCCGCCAGCGCCGCCGCCAGGGCCGGCATGCCGGTGGCCAGGGGCAGGGTGGCGTGGTACACGCGGCCGAGCTCCTGCGGGTCGGGGTGGGCGTGAACGAGCACCTGGCGAGGCACCGGGCTTTCCACCAGCGTGTAGCCGGACGACGAGGCCTCGGCCAGGCGCGAGCCCAGCACCAGCAGCAGGTCGGCCTGCCGGACGCGTTCGGCCAGGCGCGGGGAGACGCCCAGGCCCAGCTGGCCGGCGTAGTGCGGGTCGCGGTTGTCGAACAGGTCCTGGCGGCGGAACGAGGCCACCACCGGCAGGTCGTGCGCGTGGACGAAACGGGCCAGGTCGGCGCAGCCGGCGTCGGTCCAGTCGCCGCCGCCGACGATGACCAGCGGGCGTGCGGCCGCGCCCAGGCGCTCGGCCAGCTCGCGCACGGCGTCGGGCTCCGGCGCCGAGCGGCCGATGCGCACCGGCGGCGCGTCGGCGACCGCTGTGCTGCCGAACAGCACGTCCTCGGGCAGCCCGACGACCACCGGACCGGGGCGGCCGGACTGGGCGACCGAGAAGGCGCGCGACACGATCTCGGGGATGCGCTCGATGGCATCGATCTCGACCGCCCACTTCGCCAGCCCGCCGAAGACCTGGCGGTAGTCGATCTCCTGGAACGCCTCGCGGCCGATGAAGCCCTGGTCGACCTGGCCGACGAACAGGACCATGGGGGTCGAATCCTGCATCGCGGTGTGCACGCCGTTGGCGGCGTGGGTGGCACCGGGCCCGCGGGTGACGAAGGCGATGCCCGGGCGGCGCGTGAGCTTGCCGTGCGCCTCCGCCATGTTGCTGGCGGCGCCTTCGTGGCGCGCCACGATCGTGCGGATCGAGGGATGCTGGTGCAGGGCGTCCAGCACCGGCAGGAAGCTCTCGCCGGGGACGCAGTAGACGTGGTCGACCTGGTTGGTGGCCAGGGCCTGGACCAGGATCTGGCCGCCCGTGCGGGCGGGAAGTGGGTGTGTCATGGCGAGCGCGATGATGGGTGCAAGCGGCCGGAGCGGCCCTGCACCCGGCGCATACCAGCTATGGAGGGCCGGGCCTTGTGGCCCACCATCGGCTTTGCCATAGTGCCCCCACCCCGAACAACGAGCAGAGACATGTCCCCCTTCCCGTTCTTGCGCACGGCCCTCGCGCTGGTGCTGGCCGCAGCCGCCGTGCTGCCCGCGCAGGCGCAGGCGCAGAGCAGCGCCGGCCGCAGCATCCGCTTCGTGGTGCCCTTCGGCCCCGGCGGCGCCGGCGACCTCACGGCCCGCATCGTGGCGCAGAAGATGTCGGAGTCGCTGGGCCAGCCCATCGTGGTCGACAACAAGCCGGGCGCCGGCGGCGTGGTGGCGAACAGCGCCGTGGCCAAGGCCCCGCCCGACGGCCAGACCCTGCTGCTGCTGACCAACGCGGTGGCGGTGACGGCCAGCCTGTTCAAGACGCTGCCCTACGACACGATGAAGGACCTGGCGCCGGTCACGACCCTGGGCTACTTCGACATGGCGCTGGTCACCGCGCCCGATTCGCGCTTCAAGTCCCTGCCCGAGCTGCTCGCCTATGCGCGCGCCAACCCGGGCCGCCTGAACATCGGCACCATCAACGTGGGCAGCTCGCAGAACCTGGTGGCCCAGATGTTCAAGAGCGCCGCCGGCATCGACGCCCAGGTGGTGCCCTTCAACGGCACGCCCGCGGTGGTGACGGCCCTGCGCGGCGGGTCCATCGACGCGGCGGTCGAGATCGTGGGGCCCCTGATCGGGCAGATCCGCGGCAACGCCGTGCGCGCCCTGGCCCTGATGGGCGAGAAGCGCTCGTCGGCGCTGCCCGACGTGCCCACGGCAGGCGAGGCCGGCGTGCCGCGCTTCGGCGTGTCGGCCTGGAACGGCCTGGGCACCACGGGCGGCACGCCGCCCGCCGTCGTCGAGCGGCTGAACAAGGCCGCCAACGCCGCCCTGGCCTCGCCCGAGGTGCGCAAGCAGCTGGCCGACCTGTACGTAGAAGCCCGCGGCAGCACGCCCGAGCAGATGGCGACACTGCTGCAAAGCGAGATCCAGCGCTGGTCGCAGGTGATCGAGCAGGCCGGTATCCCCAAGCAATGAGCATCCAACCCCGCATCCAGCGAATCCCCTCGCCATGAGCAATTCCGACAAGTCCGCCGCCACCATCCTGCCGCCGCACCCGAACCCGAGCCGGCCGGCGTTCCGCCTGCCGCCCGGCGCCTGCGACGCGCACTGCCACGTGTTCGGCCCCGGCGACCGCTTCCCCTATTCGGGCAAGCGCACCTACACGCCGCCCGACGCACCGGCGGCCGGCCTGCGCGCGCTGCACCAGCTGCTGGGCATCGAGCGCGTGGTGCTGGTGCAGGCCAGCGTGCACGGCCACGACAACAGCGCCATGCTCGATGCCATCGCGCAGTCGCCCGACACCTACCGCGGCGTGGCCATGGTGGGCGCCGGCGTCACCGACGCCGAGCTGCAGGAACTGCACCGCGGCGGCGTGCGCTCGGTGCGCTTCAACTTCGTGCAGCACCTGGGCGGCGCCCCCGACCTGCCCACCGTGCAGCGCATGGCCGAACGCATCAAGCCGCTCGGCTGGCACCTGGTGCTGCACCTGGACGCCGAGGACCTGGTGACCTACCGCGAGTTCCTGCTCGGCCTGCCGGTGCCGTTCGCCATCGACCACATGGGCCGCACCATGGTGAAGAACGGCCTGGACCAGCGCCCGTTCCAGCTCCTGCTGGACCTGGTGAAGTCCAACGAGAAGGCCTGGGTGAAGGTGAGCGGCGCCGAGCGCATCTCCGACGCCCTGTCGGCGGCCCGGGGCGGCCCCTACGCCGATGCCGCGCCGTTCGCCCGCCAGCTGATCGAGGCCGCGCCCGACCGCGTGCTGTGGGGCACCGACTGGCCGCATCCCAACGTGCGCGAGATGCCCGACGACGGCAAGCTGGTGGACCTGCTGCAGCAGTTCACGCCCGACGAGACGCTGCTGCGCAAGCTGCTGGTCGACAACCCGACGCGCCTGTACTGGTACGACTGAAACCGGAGTTCCCGATGATCTACGAACAGCGCGTCTACCGCGCCCTGCCGGGCCGCCTGCCCAAGCTGCTGGCGCGCATGGAAACCGACACCCTGCCGCTGTGGGAGAAGCACGGCATCCAGCCGGTGGGCTTCTTCACCACCGTGGTGGGCGAGTCGTCGAACGACCTGACCTACCTGCTGGCGTGGGCCTCGATGGCCGAGCGCGAGGCGCGCTGGGGCGCGTTCCAGGCCGATCCCGAGTGGAAGGCCAAGCGTGCCGAGAGCGAGAAGGACGGCCCGCTGCTGGCCAACATCTCCAACACCATCCTGGCGCCGACGGCGTTCTCCCGGTTGAAGTGATGGATGGGCGGTGGTGGCCGCCCTGTGAGAACTGACGAGCCAGGGCGCGGCCGGCGGGCCGTTCGCCGCTAGCATGGCCGGCCATGCCAGACCACGTGCCGCCCGACGCCCTGCAGATTCCCCGGTTCGTCGACTCGACGGCCTCGCTCGGCGATGAACTGACCCGGGCCGAGTCCGACGCGCGCGCTGCCTTGCGGCAGGTCACCCGCCTGCGGCTGCGCGGCGCGCCCTTTTCCGATTTCTCCGCCGCCATCCGGCAGGCCGGCCGGGCCCATTCGCGCGTCGAGATGCTGCAGCGCGAGGCCGAGGGATTGCGCTGAGCGGCGACCATCGGCAGGGCGCTGACGTCGCCTCGCAACTCATCCGTGTAACCAGACGCTGCGCGACCGTCGAGCCGATAGATTCCGCACCACCGGCACCGACTGGATGAGGAACCGAGGACATGGGGACCAACGCGCGTGGCAGTGCGGACCACCAGAAGCAGCAGGACCGCAACGGCGACCAGGCCGACCAGCAGACCAGCGGGCAGGGCGCGGCCAGCGCCCTGGCCCGGTTCATGACCCAGCGCGAGCAACGGCGGCGGGAAAGCCCGCCGGAGGCGCCCAGCGAGGATCGCTCATGACCAAGCCTCCCGCCGAGGGCGTCCCGAAGTACAAGGATTCGGTCCCCCACACGGGCGAGGGGGCCGACAGTGCCTTCTTCGCGCTGCTGCGCCGGCAGCGGCAGAAGCCGGGCGAGCCGACCGGCTTCCAGGACACCGTGCCCATGCCGCGGCCGGACGAGGACGACGCCTGAACCAGCCCTGGCGGCCTGCCCCGGCCGTCACTTCTGCGTGCGGATGAACACGCTGAGCGAGAGGATCACCGCGGCAATGGCGACGCCGTAATAGAGCAGGTCGGGCCCTGCCGACCAGCCGAACGTCTCGCCCAGGAACAGCACGCCCAGCGCCAGCACCACCACGCCGATCAACTTGGCCTTGAGGTCGTCCAGGCTCTCGACGCCGGCCCGCAGCCAGGTGCGCGCCGAGGGGTCGATGAACAGCGTGTAGAGGCCGCTTGCGGTGAGCCAGGCCACGGTGGCCAGCAGGAACAGATCCAGCGCCTGGATCGCGACCAGGGCCAGTTCCTTGGCGTCGCAGCTGCCGACGCAGGCCAGGCTGCGCAGCAGCATCGAGATGCCGGCGGCCACCAGCCCGGCCTCCAGGATGATGGAGCCGACCACGGCGCCCAGCAGCAGGAAGCGGCAACCGGCCAGCGCCCTGCCCAGCACCGACGTTGCCGGCGGTACGGCGTGGGGGGGCTCGGGGAGGGTGCTCGATGGATCCATGGGGGCCTCTCGGTCGCTGGGCCGCCCATTCTTCTGCCGAGGTGCGTGCCCAGCTATGGGACCTTCGTCCCACGTCACGCGACGGTCACGGAATTGACCCAAAGTCCCATTGGCAGGTCGGCCGTTGCGCTCCACAGTGGTTCTCCCCCGTCTAGGAGACAGGCAATGGGCAAGGAACACAAGAACGGGCACAAGGACAAGGCTGGCAAGGACGACCACCACGACGATGCGCAGGCCGTCCCGACGAAGCTGGGCAACCGCGCCTACCTGGAGGAACTGCGCAAGCTGCACATCGAGCTGGTGAAGCTGCAGGAATGGGTGCAGCGCCACCGCGCCAGGGTCTGCGTGGTGTTCGAGGGCCGCGACGGCGCCGGCAAGGGCGGCACCATCAAGGCCATCACCGAGCGGGTCAGCCCCCGGGTGTTCCGTGTCGTGGCGCTGCCGGCGCCCAGCGAACGCGAGAGCAGCCAGATGTACATGCAGCGCTACGTGCCGCACCTGCCGGCCGCGGGCGAGGTGGTGATCTTCGACCGCAGCTGGTACAACCGCGCCGGCGTCGAGCGGGTCATGGGCTTCTGCACCGAAGAGCAGTCGCAGGAGTTCCTGAAGGTCGTTCCGCTGGTCGAGCAGGCCATCGTGCGCTCGGGCGTCACGCTGCTGAAATACTGGCTGGAGGTGAGCCAGGAGGAACAGACAAAGCGGCTGCAGGACCGCATCGACGACGGGCGCAAGGTCTGGAAGCTCTCGCCGATGGACCTGAAGTCGTACGGGCGCTGGTACGACTACTCGCGGGCCCGCGACGAGATGTTCCTGGCCACCGACACCGAGATCTCGCCCTGGCTGGTGGCCCGCACCGACGACAAGCGGCGCGGCCGGCTCAACATCATCTCGGACCTGCTCTCGCGCATCCCGTACGAGCAGGTCAAGCGCGAGAAGATCGCGCTGCCCAAGCGGCAGAAGGCCGGCCACTACCAGGAGCCGGACTACCCGTACCACCGCATCTCGGAGCGCTACTGAGCGCCCCGATGGTGTTCAGCGCACCGTGGCGCGCACCTTCTCCAGCTCGGCCCGGTAGACCTTCACCACGGCCGGGTCGTACGACGCGGCGAACTTCTCGGCCACCGGGGTGGTGAGTTCGCGCATGCGCGCCAGGGTGGCGGGCGGGACGTCGTTGACCTGCATCTTGCCTTCCAGCTCCTTGCGCGCGACCGAGGACGCATCGCGGCTGACCTTGCGCTGGTAGGCGCCGGCCTCGATGGTCGCCTCGCGCAGGATCTTCTGCTGGTCCGGCGTCAGCTTGTCCCAGGTCTTCTTGCTGACCACCACCGGGTTGGCGGTGTAGACGTGGTTGGTGACGCTGAGGAACTTCTGGACCTCGAAGAACTTGCTGGTCTGGATGACCGAGAACGGGTTCTCCTGCGCATCCATGGCCTTGGATTCGAGCGCGCCGTACAGCTCCGGGAACGCCATCGGCACCGGATTGGCGCCCAGCGCGCTGAAGCTCTCGACGAACATCGGGTTGGGGATCACGCGCAGCTTCAGGCCCTTGATGTCCTCCACGTTGACCAGCGGCTTGCGGCTGTTGGTGAACTGGCGGAAGCCCGTTTCCCAGAACGCCAGGCCGACCATGCCCTTGTCCGCCAGCTTCGACATCAGCAGCTCGCCGAACGGGCCGGCCAGCAGCGCGTCGACCTGCTCTGCCTTGCCGAAGGAGAACGGGATGTCGAGCAGGGTGAACTCCTTGACCACGCCGCCCATGACCGTGGCCGAGGGCAGCGTCATGTCCTGTACGCCGCCCTGCACGGCGCTCAGCTGCTGGGCCTCGCCGCCGATCGATCCCCCGCCGAGTTCCTGCAGCTTCATCTTGCCGCCGCTGCGGGCCGCCAGCAGCTCGGCGAGCTTCTGCGCGCCCAGCGAGATCGGATGGCCCGGCTGCACCACGTGGCCGAAGCGGATGGTGTGCTCCTGGGCCTGCACGGGGCCGGCCAGGGCGAGCGCCGCCGCGGCCAGGGTGGCGGCGAGGAAGTGACGGGTGTTCATGCGGGTGTCTCCTTGGAATGGGTTGGAAGGAAAGGAAGCGGGAATCAGGACGGGCGCAGCACGATCTTGCTGCCCTCGCGACGCTCGACCATCTGCAGCGCGCGCTCGAAATCGCGGAACTCCACCTGGTGCGTCACCAGCTTGAGCACGTCGGCCGCGACCCGCGGCAGCACGGTCATCATCAGCCGCCAGGTGGTCTCGTTGTAGCCGCGCGAGCCGATCAGGGCGAGCTCCTTGAGCACGATGGGCGTGCTGCGCAGGGTGCTGGCGCCGTGGCACAGGCCGATCAGTCCCACGCTGCCGCCGCGGCGGCACATCGCCACCGCCTGCTCCAGCGTGCTGGCCACGCCGCTGGTCTCGTACACGATGTCGGCGCCGTCGGCCTGCAGCGCGCGCAGCGCCGCCAGCGGGTCGGCCGCGTCGATGTCGACCGGCACCGCCCCCAGCTCGCGCGCCAGCCGCAGCCGGCCGGCGTCGGCCGCGACGCCGGTCACCAGCACCTGCCGGGCGCCGGCCGCCAGGGCCAGCACGGCGCACAGGATGCCGATGGGGCCGGCGCCGATGACGGCCACCACGTCGCCGGCGCGCACCGGCACGCGCTCCAGCACCGCGTGCGTGGCCACCGACAGCGGCTCCAGCAGGGGCGCGACCGCGGCATCGGTGCCCGCGGGCAGCGGGTGCACGTTCCATTGCGGCACGCTGACCAGCTCGGTCCAGCCGCCGTCGATGCGGCCGCCCATCAGGCGGCGGTCGTCGCACAGGGTGGGGCGGCCCAGGCCGCAGTAACGGCAGTGGCCACAGGCGATCTGCGGGTTCACCGCCACCACGGTGCCGGGGGGCACGCGGTCGCCGTCGGACTCCACCACGGTGCCGGCGAACTCGTGGCCGACGATCAGCGGGAAGCGGGGCGCGTACTGGCCGACCACGGCCTCGTGCCACTTCCAGATTGCGACGTCGGTGCCGCAGATGCCGCCGGCCGTGATGCGCACCAGCACTTCGCCCGGCCGGCGCTGCGGCGGGTCGACGTCGATGAGGGCCATGGCCCCGGGTTCGGGGCGGAGTTTCGCGACGGCTTTCATGGGGTACCTGCCTGCAAGGGAATGGATGCCTTCGCGGCCTGCACGGCGGCATAGGCGAAGACGAGGGCGGGGCCGAGGTTGATGCCGGGGCCGGGATAGGCGTCGCCCATCACCGACTGCATGTCGTTGCCCACGGCGTACAGGCCGGCGATGGGTGCGTCGCCGCGCAGCACGCGCGCCTCGGGGTCGGTGGCGAGGCCGGCGATGGCCGCGATGTCGGCGGGCTGCAGCCGCACGGCGTAATAGGGCGCCTGGGCGATGGGCGCCAGGGTGGGATTGGGCTGCACCGCCGGATCGCCCAGGTTGCGCTGGTAGGCGGAGCTGCCGCGCTGGAACTCGGTGTCCACGCCGGTGCGGGCGTGGCCGTTCATGCGCTCGATGGTCCGTTGCAGGGCGGCCGCGTCGATGCCCAGCTGGCCGGCCAGGGCCGCGATCGACGGCGCACGCACCAGGTAGCCCTCGCGCAGGTAGTGCGCCAGGCTGCGCCCGCCCGGGCGCACCATGCCCAGCCCGTAGCGGGTGAGTGCGCGCTGGTCGGCGATGAGCCAGGCGACGGCGTTGGGCCGGCCGCCCGGCCCCTCGGCCAGCATGCGCTCGCCGAACTGGTGATACGAAAGGCTCTCGTTGAGGAAGCGCTCGCCGGCCGCGTTGACGACCACCGTGCCGGGCTTGGCCCGGTCGAGGACGAAATGGGGGAACACGGCGGTGCTGCCGTCGCCGCGCCGGTGCACCGACACCGGGGCCCAGAACGCGGCGCTGCCGGCCGGCCGCACGAACCGGGCACCGAGCCCGATCGCTTCCTGCAGCAGCGTGCCGATGGCGCAACCGGCGCGGGGCGAGTGCGTCACGTCGGCCGGGATGAACTGGCTGCGCAGGCCGGGGTGGTCGTTGAAGCCGCCGCCGGCCAGCACCACGCCCAGCCGCGCCTTCACTTCCAGCGGCTGGCCGTCGCGCAGGGCCACCACGCCGGTGACGCGGCCTGCGGTCTGCACCAGCTGTTGCACCGGCGTGCCGGTCCAGATCGGCACCTGGCGCTGGCGCAGCGACTGCAGCAGCCGGCCGACCAGCGCATTGCCCATCACCAGCCGGGCACCGCGCGGATGGCGCAGCCGGTCGCCGGCATGCCGCAGCAGCAGGCGGGCCGCATGCAGGAACGAGGCGCGCGAGCGCGTGGCGTTGAGCAGGTGGCCGATGTCGATGCGGTCGACCATCATCCCGCCCAGGATGGTGAACTCGGGGATGGGCGGGCGCACCAGGGCCAGCGCCGGTCCCAGCTGGCGGCCGTCGAACGGCAGGCACTCCAGGACGCGGCCCCAGGTGGTGGCGTCGGGCAGCTCGGCCAGGTAGTCGGGGTGGTGCGGGAAGGCACGCAGACGCACCTCGGTGTGGTCTTCCAGGCAGCGCACCGCCTGCGGCCCCAGGGCCAGGAAGCGCTCGCGCAGGGCGGCCGGCGAGCGGCCGCCGGTGGCGAGCTCGAGGTAGTGGGCGGCACGGGCTGGCGTGTCGCCCGAGCCGGCGGCCAGGTGCGTGTTGGGGATCCACAGGGCGCCGGCCGCCAGGGCGCTGGTGCCGCCGACCCAGCGCGACTGCTCGAGCAGCAGCACGTCCAGGCCCTCCAGGGCCGCGAACAGGGCGGTGGCCATGCCGGCCGCGCCGGCGCCGCAGACGACCAGGTCGACTTCGCGCACGGCGGGCGAAGCGGCTCGCGGATCGAGATCGCGCTTCATGGCGTGGCCTGCGCGTCGGCCAGCACCATGGCGGCGCCCTTCTCGGCCACCATCAGGGTGGGTGCGTTCGAATTGCCGGAGGTGGTGGTGGGCAGCACCGAGGCGTCGATGACGCGCAGCCGCTGCACGCCGCGCACCCGCAGCCGCGGGTCGACCACCGCATCGGCGCCGCCCATGCGGCAGGTCCCCACCAGGTGGTAGCCCGACACGCCGCGGGCCCGCGCGTAGTCCAGCCACTCGGTGTCGCTGTCGACGGCGGCGCCGGGCAGCGTCTCCTCCACCCCCCATTGCTGCAGCGCCGGCATCGAGAACAGCCGGCGCGCCAGCCGCAGCCCGGCCAGCAGCGCCTCGCCGTCGGCGGCGGCGCTGAGGTAGCACGGCGTGATCGCCGGCGCGTCGGCGGCATCGGCCGTGCGGGCGCGCACGCTGCCCGTGCTGTGCGGGTAGGACTGGTAGACGCTGATGGTCATGCCGCCTTCGCGCTCCAGCGAGTAGGTGCCGGGCTGGAAGCTGGCCGGTGCGAAGCTCAGTTGCAGGTCGGGCGCCGTGCGGTGCGCGGCGCTGCGCGCGAACGCCGCGCAGGTACTGGCGCCCAGCGTGAGCAGCCCCGCGCCGGTGGCCGCATAGCGCAGCAGCTCCAGGCCGAGCGCCAGCCCGCGGGTGCGCTCGTTCAGCGTGCCGATGCCGCGCACGCGCTGGGTCAGGCGCACCGAATAGTGGTCGCGCAGGTTGGCGCCGACGCCGGGCCGCTCGGCCAGCAGCGGGATGCCCAGGCCCTGCAGCAGGTCGGCCGGCCCGATGCCCGACAGCTGCAGCAGGTGCGGCGAGCGAATCGCGCCGCAGGCCACGATGACTTCGCGCCGTGCCCGCACCCGCAGGCGGCCCGTCGGCCCCTGCAGTTCGGCACCGCTGGCGCTGGTGCCGTCGAACAGCAGCCGTTGCGCCAGCGTGCCGGTCATCACCTCGAGATTGCGGCGGCCGCGTGCCTGGCGCAGGTAGGTCTGGGCGGGGCCGCGGCGGAAGCGCCCGGCCCGGTTCTGGTGGAAGGCCGCGGCGCCTTCGCGCTCGGGGCCGTTCAGGTGCTCGCGCAGCGGCAGGCCGGCCTCGGCGCAGGCCTGCAGGAAGGCGCCGTTCAGCGGGTGTTTCTCGGCGAAGGTCGACACCGGCAGCCGGTTGGCCGGCGCGGCGCCGTCGACGTTCTCGATGCGCTCGTAGTACGGCAGCACCTCCTCGAACGACCAGCCTTCGCAGCCCTGCGCCAGCCACTCGCGGTGTTCGGCCGGAGCGCTGCGCACGTACAGCATGCCGTTCATGCTGCCGGTGCCGCCCAGCATGCGGCCCTGCGGGTAGGCGATGACGCGGCCGTCCTGGGCCGCATCCGGCTCCGAGCGGTAGCGCCAGCTCACCACCGGGTCGTCGATCAGGCGCAGGAAGCCGGCCGGCACGTGGATGAAGGGATTGCGGTCGGCCGGCCCGGCCTCGACCAGCAGCACCCGGTACCGGCCGTCCTCGGTCAGGCGGTCGGCCAGCACGCAGCCCGCGCTGCCGGCCCCGATCACCAGGTAGTCGACCTCGCGGTCCCAGCGTTCGGCGGCGGTCATCCTGCCTGCTCCAGGAGCGCGAGGGTGAGCTGGCGCAGCTGGCGCGCCCGCTCCACCGGCGGCAGCAGGCCGGGGCGCCCGTGCAGAGGCGTCTCGATCGAGACCATGCAGCCGGGCGGCAGCGCGCGCAGCATGCCGGGCAGGTCGAGTCCGCCCTGGCCGGGTGGCAGCCGCGCCTGGCGCGTCTGGAACAGCAGCTCCTCCTGGGAAGCGGGCCGCTGCGCCGGTGCGTCGCAGATCTGGAACCAGGCCCAGGCCGCGGCCGGCAGCGCGGCCAGGTCGGCCGCCGTGCCGCCCGAGCGGTCGAGATGGATGGCGTCGACGATGACGCCGCCCACGCCGGCGCGCTGCACCACGCGCAGGGCCGAGGGCAGGTCGCGGATGCCGCGCCAGGGCATGAACTCCAGGCCCAGCTGCACGCCGTAGCGCGCCGCCAGCTGCGCGAGCGCATGGAAGCGGTCGGCCAGCCGCTCCTCGTCGGCGTCGTCGCCCGCCACCAGCAGGCGGCTGGCACCGAGCTCGGCGGCGGTCGCGATCAGGGGTTCGAAGCGGGCGACCTCGCTGGTCCCCGACAGCCGCACCAGCTCGACGTCGTGCACCGCCACGCCGCGGTCGCGCAGCCGCGCCAGCGTCTCGCGCAGCATGGGCGTGCCGCCGATCATGGGGTGCTGCCGCTCGCCATCCGACGCCGGCGCGATCCGCAGCCCCAGGTGCGTGTAGCCGGCATCGGCCGCCGTCTCCACCACCTGCGGCGGGGTGAGTTCGATCACGGTGAGGTGCGCGAGCCCCACCGGATGCGGGGCGCCGGCCGTCGGGCGCGTCGTCATCGGACGTCGGCCGGCGTCGCCGAGAAGGACACGGTGTACAGGCCGCTCTCGGCGCCGGCGGCCGCGCCCGCTGCCTGCAAAGCCTCGGGCCCGAGCCGGGATGCCGCCAGGGCGCGCAGCACCGCCTCGTCGTAGCCCACGGCCACGAACACCCAGTCGGCGAAGCGGTCGCCGCCACGGATCTTCTGCTCGGTGGTGGTCTCGATGGGCGGCGGCTCGTGGCGCAGCAGGTGGCCGCCCACGCAGCCGGCCTGGTCGGCCAGCGAGGCCGCCAGCGCCTGCAGGCCGGCCTGCAGCGCCTCGTCGCGGCCGGGCGCCGGCGACAGGCGCACGGCGAGCGCATGGCGGGCGACCCCGGCGCCGGTGGATGCCAGCACCCGGCACTGGCTGCGCACCATGTGGCGGTGGTGCGGCATCATGCGCGTGGACCAGGGCGTCGGCGCGTTCAGGCTGGCGAGGTAGTGGCTGGACGACAGGGTGGCGTAGGCCTCCAGTTCGTAGAGCTGGAACACGCCTTCGCCGCCGTCGGCACTGGCCCAGCGCGTGGCGCGCCGGAAGCCGGGGATGGCCAGCCGCTCGCGGAAGTGTTCGTGCGAATGCCAGTCCTGGAATTCCGTCCGCATCGCGGGCGCCATGTCCCACCACATCGCGAGCGCCGCCTGTCCCAACAAAGCCATGCCTGCCTGTCTCCACCGTTCAGGTGCGGAGTGCCGGGACTTCCGGCGCCGCCCATCGGCCGATCATGCCAAGAAGTTGAATGACGTTCAACTTTTAGATAGCATTCAACTTTTGAACGGCGAAGGACGTGCCCGCATGAGTGGTGCCCTGGAGAAATCGCTCGCGATCCTCGAGTACCTGGTCGACTACCCCGACGGCGCCGCGCTGGCGCAGATCGCGACCGACCTGAACCAGCTGCGCAGCGGCTGCCATCGCACCCTGCACGAGCTGATCGGCTATGGCTACGTGCGCCAGCTGCCGCAGCG
This sequence comes from Ramlibacter pinisoli, assembly GCF_009758015.1. NCBI lineage: Bacteria > Pseudomonadati > Pseudomonadota > Betaproteobacteria > Burkholderiales > Comamonadaceae > Ramlibacter > Ramlibacter pinisoli. The sequence continues at coordinate 364,474 of NZ_WSEL01000009.1, read as the reverse complement.
CGGCGACTACGCGCTCACCACCAAGATGGCGTCCATGGGCCTGAGCTTCCTGGGCAAGTCGGGCGTGGTCGACATCGCGCAACCGGTGATCAACCGGCTGGCGCAGGCCACCGAGGAACTGGTGCGGCTGGCCATCGTCGACGGCGAGCGCCTGACGCTGGTGGCCAAGGCCCAGGGCGCGCGCTCGGGCCTGCTGTACGACCCCGACATGGGCATCGACCTGCGCCTGTCGTGCAGCGCGGCGGGGCAGGCCTGGCTGATGACGCTGCCCGAGGACGACGCCATCGCCTACGTCACGCGCCAGGGCATCGGCGACCCGAAGCACTACGGCCCGGCCGCGCCCACCAGCATCAAGGCGCTGCTGAAGGCGCTGGACGAAGGCCGCAAGCGCCGCTTCAGCATCATCCAGGACGCCTATGCGCCGGGCATGAGCTCGATGGCGGCGCCGGTGCAGCGCGCCGGCGAGCGCGCCACCGGCGTGGTGGTGATCGCCGGGCCGTCGTCGCGCCTGACGCTGCCGCGCATGCTGCAGTTCGGCCAGCCGCTGCTGGCCGCCGCCGACGAACTGGCTGCCACCGGCCACGCCTCGCCGCTGCTCAAGGGCGCCAACGTCGGCACCTGGGGCAACGTGGCCGAACGGCCGGCGCGCCGCGCCCGGAAGGCAGCATGACGGCGGGACATGCCGGCGTGCACTGCGCGGTGCCGGGCACCGACCTGCTGGGCGAGACGCCGCTGTGGTGCGAGCGCACCCGCTCGCTGCTGTGGCTGGACATCGACGGCGGCCGGCTGCAGCGGTTCCATCCCGCCACCGGCCGGCACGACAGCTTCACCTTCGACGGTCGCTACGTCGGCTCGCTGGCCCTGGCGCAACAGCCCGGCACGGTGCTGCTGGGCATCGACCTGGGCCTGTTCCTGTTCGACCTGGGCACCGGCGAGCAGCGGCTGCTGTGCCAGGTGGAACCGGCCGATCGCGACAACCGGCTGAACGACGGCCGCTGCGACGCCCGCGGCCGCTTCTGGGTGGGCACCATGGACAACCAGCTGCACCGGCCGCAGGGCGCGTTCTACCGGGTCGACCCCGACGGCCGCTGCGAGCGGCTGTTCGACGACGTGATCGTCTCCAACACCGTGGCCCTGTCGCCGGCGCAGGACCGGCTCTATTTCTCCGACACGCGCCGCTTCACCACCTGGCAGTTCGATCTCGACCTGGACCAGGGCACGCTGGCCAACAAACGCGTGTTCGCCGACCACACGGCCGCGCGGCTGCGCCCGGACGGCGCCTGTGTCGATGCGCAGGGCTACCTCTGGAATGCCATCTTCGCCGGCAGCCGGGTGGTGCGCTACACGCCGGCCGGCGAGATCGACCGGGTGATCGACCTGCCGGTGACCAACCCCACCTGCGTGTGCCTGGGCGGCCCCGGCCTCACGACCCTCTACATCACGACCGCCCGCAAGTTCCTCGACCGCGGGCGGTTGCGCCAGGAGCCGCTGGCCGGCTCGGTGCTATCGGTCGAGGTGGACGTGCCCGGCCTGCCGGAGCAGCGATTCGGCACGCCGCCGTCCGGCGCAACCAGGAGCCAGCCATGAGCGCAAGCGACCGTCCGCCCTTCGACCGGGCCGCCGACGACCTCGGCAACATCACCCTGCTCGAGCACTACAACTGCGTGATCGACGACCAGCGCCTCGCGACGCTGTTCTACGTCGTGGGCCTGGGCGGCACGCGCGATCCCTACCTGTTCAACGGCCTGGACAACATGTGGGTGAACTTCGGGCGCACGCAGGTGCACCTGCCCAGCCGCGGCGGCACGCCCCAGCGCCTGCGCGGCACCGCCGGCTTCGTGCTGCCCGACCTGGCCGCGCTGACCGCGCGCATGGACAAGGTGCGCAGCGAATCGCGCCGCGTCGTGCCCGACCGCCCGCACGCCTTCGACGCCACGGTCGGCGACGGTGTGGTCGACCTCACCTGTCCCTGGGGCAACCGCATCCGCTGCCATGCGCCGTCGCCCGAGTGGCCGGGCATCGAGATCGGCCTGGCCTACATCGACTTCGACGTCCCGGCCGGCACCGCCGAGGGCATCGCCCGCTTCTACGACGAGGTCATGGGCGCGCCGGCACAGATGCGCGGGCGCCAGGCCATCGTGCGTGCCGGCAGCTTCCAGACCCTGCGCTTCACCGAGACCGACCGCGAGCTGCCGCCCTACGACGGTCACCACTTCCTGGTGTACCTGGCCGATTTCTCCAGCCCCTACCGCTGGCTGCGCGAGCACGGCCTGATCACCAAGGATGTCGATCCGCACGAATGGCGGCTGGAGTGGATCTGCGACCCGCGCGACGGCCGCCGGCTGTTCCAGATCGAGCACGAGGTGCGCAGCACGCGCCACCCGCTCTACAACCGCGCGCTGGTCAATCGCAATCCGGGCCTGACCAACGTGAACTGGACGCGCGGGAGCGAGGCGTTCAAGGGCGGTTACTGAGGCCCGCCGGGTCCTGCGGTCCCAGGGGGCGGAGCACCCGGCAGGGATTGCCCGCCGCGAAGACGTCGGCGGGGACATCGCGCGTCACCACGCTGCCGGCGCCGATCACCGCGCGATCGCCGATCGTGACCCCCGGCAGCACGATGGCGCCGCCGCCGATCCAGACGTCGCTGCCGATCGTCACCGGCCGGCCGGACTCCTGCTCGCGACGCTGCCGTGCATCCATGGGATGCAGGGGCGTGTAGACCTGCACCGCGGGGCCGAGCAGGGTGTGGGCGCCGATGGCGATGCGGCACACGTCCAGCAGGACGCAGTTGAAGTTGAGGAAGACGTCGTCGCCCAGTTCGATCTGCGTGCCGTAGTCGCAGTGGAAGGGCGGGGTGATGGCCACGCGGGCCCCGGCCGCGCCCAGCAGCTGGTCGAGCACCGCGCGTTGCCGCGGGTGGTCGGGCGCCGTGGCGTTCAGCCGCGCGCACAGGGCCCGCGCGCGCTCGCGCGCAGCCACCAGCTCGGGATCCATCGCCCGGTAGGGCTGGCCGGCGAGCATCTTCTCGCGTTCGGATGGCATCGGCAGGTCTCGGCCGCCACGCGCTTTCGCGGTACGCAGGCCGCGTGACTCAGCGGGGCGGAGGGGGGACCAGCGGCACGACCCGCGTGCCCGGCGGCGGGTTCGGGAAGCCCTGCAGCGCGGCGTCCAGCAGGGCCACCGGGCTCGCTCCCGCACTGCTGCTGGCCTGCGACTGGAACACGACCTTGCCGCTGGCCACGTCGCGCACCTGCACGTCCATGCGCTGGAACTCGTGCACGCTGCCGCCGATCGGGAAGCCCAGCCCGATGCCGATGCCACCGCCGCCCCAGCTGCTGGCGCCCAGGCCGACCCCGACCGAGGGCGAGGCGGGGGCACTGCCGTAGTAGTCCTGTCGGTAGCCCAGCTGCACCGCCAGCTGTGCGCCGGTGTCGACCCGCCGCAGGCCGGCCTGGGCCAGCAGGTCGTCGGCTGCGCGCTCGAGCTGGTCCTGGCCCGGCAGGCCGGCCTGCGAGGGCAGGCGGTCGTGCCGGTAGGTGGTGCCGGCCATCTGGCCCGGCTGGTTGGCGAAGACCTGCACCGTCGCCTGCGGTGGCGCGCTGGCGCAGGCGGCGAGCAGTGCGGCCATCGACAGGCCGAGCAGGCGGGGGACGCAGCGCGGGGTCATGGTCGGCAGTGTCGACCCGGCGCCGCCGGCGCGTTGTAGGACCGCGGCCGCTGTGGCGTGCGGCGTGGAACTCGGCAGGCGTGGCTGGAGCTTTCGATTACCCGGCTTGCGTTCGGTGGCGCAACTTTGCCGGACAGTCCGGGTCTGACCAGCTCACCCTGCCGTGTACCGGAGGACCCGATGGAGACCACCGCATCGCCCGGCAGCAAGCTGTTTCGCGGCCTGCTGTGCCTCGTGCTGCTGCTTTGCGCGGCCGGGCTGGTTGCGGCCCGGGGCGGCGGAGGTGGACACGGTGGCGGCGGCCACGGCGGTGGTGGGCACGGGGCCCACGGCGGCCATGGCGGCTCCGGCGCCAAGGCACCCGGCGGCGGCTTCCAGGCGCGCGGCGGCGGGGGCGGTGGCGGCGGAGGGCACGGCGGCGGCGGAGGCCACGGTGGGCATGGCGGCCACGGCGGACATGGTCATGGCCACCATGGACACGGCCATGGGTTCGTCGGCGGCGGCTGGGCGTGGGGCTGGCCGGGCTACTACTACCCGTCCTACCCCTACTACTACGACGGCACCTATGCGCCCGGCGTCTACAACGCGCCGAGTGCCACCTATTACTACTGCAATGCGCTGCAGGCGTACTACCCGCAGGTGCTGTCGTGCCCCGAGGCCTGGGTGCTGGTGGCGCCGCAGGGCGCTCCGCAGTACTAGCCGCGCAGCGTCGGGTCAGTCCGACGTGATCCCGTTCTGCTTGATCAGCGCGCCGTAACGCGCGAACTGGGTGCGCATGGCGGCGCCCAGTTCGTCGGGCGAGGTGCCGCGCGGCGTCAGGCCCTGCCCGTTGAGCTTCTCGCGGATCTCCGGGTCGGCCAGCGACTTCTGGATCGCGCCGTGCAGCGCCTGCACGATCGGCCGCGGCGTGCCGGCCGGCGCCATCATGGCGAACCAGGAGTTGAACTCGAAGCCCGGCAGGCCCGACTCGGCCACCGTCGGCACGTCGGGGAACTGCGGCATGCGGCGCGGCGTGGCGACGGCGATCAGCCGCAGCTTGCCGGCCTTGACCAGCGAGGTGACGGTGGCGATGCCCTGGAACGCGGCCTGCACCTCCTGGCCGGCCACGCCCATGGCGGCCTGGGTCGCGCCCTTGTACGGCACGTGCTTCATCTGCACGCCGGCCTGGGAGGCGAACAGCGCCATCGCGATGTGCTGCGGGCTGCCGTTGCCGCCCGAGCCGTAGGTGAGGTCGCCGGGCGTGCGCTTGGCGCTGGCGATGAGCTCGGCGGCGGTGCGGATCGGCGAGTCGGCGTTGACCACCAGGCCCCACTCGACCGTGGCCACCAGCGACACCGGCTCGAAGTCCTTCAGGATGTCCCACGGCATCTTGGCGTGCATGTGGGGCACCATGGTCATGATGCTGTCGTTGAAGCCGCCCAGCGTGTAGCCGTCGGGCGCGGCCTTGGCGACGTTGCCGGCGCCCACCAGGCCGGCGGCGCCCGGCTGGTTCTCCAGCACGAACGACTGGCCCAGCTCGGTGCCCATCTTCTGCGCCACGATGCGCGCGGCGTTGTCGACGGCACTGCCGGCCGCCAGCGGAACGATGATCTTGACCGGCTTGGCGGGCCAGGTGGCCTGGCCGCGGGCGGCGCCGGTGAAGGCGAGCGCGCCGCTGGAGGCGGCGAGCAGGAGGTGGCGGCGGTTCAGGCGCATGGGGTCTCCGTTCAATTCGTGTTGTGCAGGGTCGGGATGCCGAGCTCGCCGGCGATGGCGTCCAGCTGGGCGAGCAGGGCCGGCGGCAGCGCGATGCCCTCGCGTTCGTTCTGCTGGCGGCGCAGGTGGCTCTGCTCGCCGGGCAGCCAGACGCGCTCGACGCCGGGCATGCGTTCGCTGGCGCGCATCTCGCGCACCACGGTGTCGACGCGGGCCTTGAAGGCGGCCACGTCGCCGAATGCCGCCGGGTCGATGACCAGGATGGCCTGCCCGGTGTTGGTCGTGGTGCGGTAGTCCTTGTTGAAGTCGATCACCTCGCGGCCCATGGCGGCGCCGTTGAGCGTGCCGGCCAGCATGCCGATGACCAGCGCCAGCCCGTAGCCCTTGTAGCCGCCGATGGGCATCAGGAAGCCTTCGTCGGCACGCTTGGGATCGGTGAGGGGCTGGCCCAGGCGGTCGATCATCCAGCCGATGGGCATCTGCTCGCCGCGCTGCGCCTTGGCCTTGACCTTGCCGTAGGCCGCCACGGTGGACGCCATGTCCAGCACCACCGGCGGCTCCTCGGCGGCCGGGATGGCCACCGCCACCGGGTTGGTGGACAGCAGCATGTCCAGCCCGCCCCAGGGCGGCAGGTGGTTGGCATTGCCCACGGCGAAGTAAACGCCGATCATGTCCTGCGCCGCCGCCATGCGCGCGTACAGCGAGGCCGGGCCGGCATGGTTGGACAGGCGCGAGCCCACCCAGGCCACGCCGCAGGTGCGCGCCTTCTCGATGGCCAGCTCGGTGGCCTTGTGCATCACCAGGTGGCCGAAGCCGTTGTCGCCGTCCAGCAGCGCCATGCCCGGTTTCTCCTGCACCACGCGGATGGCCGGCTGCAGGTTGTAGCCGCCCTCGCGCACGCGGCGCGCATAGGGCGCGAGGCGGATGGCACCGTGGCCGTCGGACCCCTGCGTTTCCGCATCGGTCATCAGGCGGGCAACGGTGGCAGCGTCGGTGGGGGGAAGGCCCAGCCGCTCGAGGGCGGCGGTGATGAAACGGCACAGGCGCGCCGGCGGCACGCGGGAATCAGGCATTCACGATCCTCTGGTGAAGGGCGAGCACGGCGCAGTCGGGGCTGCTCAGGACGGGGCAGGGCAGTTGCTTCTGCACCGCCTCGCTGGCGTCGGCCATGGAGAACTGGGCCAGCATCACGACGTCGCAGCCCTGCAGCTGGCGCGCGACATCGGCGATCTTGCGGTGGTGGTCGGCGGTGCGCCCGTGCGCCAGGTCGTCCATGGCCTGCGGCACGAACATGCTTTGCAGGTCGACGGCCATGCCGCGCGCATTCGCCATGGCCTGGAATTCCTCGGCCATCGACGGGATGGAGGCGGCGAAGGTGGCCAGCAGGCCGGCCTGCAGCACGGCCCCGCGCGGCTTGACCGCCAGGGCCTGCTCGAACATGGCCTCGTTCGGCTTGAGCGTGGGGCGGCCCGCTTCGCGCGCGGCGGCCTCGATGGCGGGACCGAAGGCGGAGCAGGTGAACAGGATGCCCTGGCAGCCGGTGCCGACGACGTAGCGCGTGAGCTCCAGGAAGCGGCCCACCATGGCCTCGGTCAGCCTGCCGGCGGCGGCGCGGTCGACCGACAGGCTGTCGTCCAGCAGGTTCATGCGGATGGCAGACGGCCAGTGGCGCTTGAAAGCGGCCTGGATCGGCTCCACCGCCAGCGGCGTGGCATGGATGAGTGCGATCCGGGGTCCGGGAGGGGTCATGGGCGGCGATGGTAGCCGCGCAGGGGGCGGCCGGCGTGAGGGAAAGTGCGCATGCGCCGCAAGGGGCGGCCGGGCGCCCGCGGGCCGCCGCCCGGCCTCACTCGGCGGTGATCCTGGCCGTCTCGACGATGCGCGCGAACTGCGCAGACTCTGCCTTGATGAAATCGCGGAACTGCGCGATGGGCATGGCCGCCGGCTCGCCGCCCTGTTCGCGCAGCTTCTTCACCAGTTCGGGGTCGGCCAGTGCCTGCGTCACGGCCGTATTGAGCTTCTGCTGCACGTCGGCGGGCGTGGCGGCCGGCGCCCACAGGCCGAACCAGTTCTCCAGCTGGTATCTGGCCAGCGGCTTGTACTCGGCGATGGCGGGCAGGTCGGGCGCGAAGCTGGTGCGCTTGGCGGACGTGACCGCCAGTGCCTTCACCTTGCCGGCCTGGATGAACGACTTGGCCGCGGTGTAGCTGACGAAGGTGAGGTCCACCTGGCCGGTGGTCACGTCGATCAGCTGGCCCGAGGCGCCCTTGTACGGCACGTGCACCATGTGCATGCCGGCCAGCTCCTCCAGCAGCTCGCCGTTCAGGTGCTGCGGGTTGCCGACGCCACTGCTCGAATAGGTGAGCTTGCCGGGGTTCTTCCTGCCGTAAGCGACCAGTTCCTCCATGGTCTTGACCGGCAGGGTGGGGCTGGCCACCAGCACGTTGGGCACCCGCGTGACCAGCGTGATCGGCGCCAGGTCCCGAGCCGGGTCGTACTGCATGCGGCCCTTGTAGACGAAGGGGTTGATAGCGGTCTCGCCGGCCGATCCCATCAGGAGCGTGTAGCCGTCCGGCTGTGCCTTGACCACCGCCATGGCGCCGATCATCCCGCTGCCGCCGGCCTTGTTGTCGACGACGACGCTGGTGCCGAGCGTGGTGCGCAGCTTGTCGGCCAGCAGGCGGGCCATGGTGTCGACCCCGCCGCCGGCCGAGAAGGGCACGACGATCGTGATCGGGCGCGAGGGATAGGCGTCGGCGGCGCCGGCCTGCGTGGAGGCGACGGCCGCGGCGGCGGCCAGGGCGCCCAGCAGGGCGCGGCGGTGGATGGACATGGTGTCTCCTGGGGCGGTTTTGGGGTGGCGGCGATTATTGCATTTCAACTTGAAAAAGTGCAAACTTCGGGCATGACGATCCGGACGACCCCATGGCTGGGCCACCTGCAGTGGCGCGGCGAGGACCTGCTGTTCGCGGACCTGCCGCGGCACTTCGGCGACAAGCTGCAGCGCCTGCCGGTGGTGCTGCGCGTCCTGCTGGAGAACGTGCTGCGCAACAGCGCCGGCGACGAGCGCGAGGCCGCCGTGGCGGCCCTGCTGGCGTGGCTGGAGACCGGCCGCAGCCAGGCCGAGATCGCGTTCCAGCCCGGCCGGGTGCTGATGCACGACACCACCAGCACGCCGGCGCTGGTCGACGTGGCGGCCATGCGCGACGCCCTGGCCGAAGCGGGGGCCGATCCGCGCCGGCTCAATCCGCAGCTGCCGGTGGACGTGTCCGTCGACCACTCGCTGGCGGTGGAGGTCTACGCGCGCAGCGACGCGGCGGCGGTGAACCTGCAGCACGAGATGCGGCGCAACCGCGAGCGCTACCAGTTCCTGCGCTGGGCCGCGCAGGAACTGCGCAACGTGCGCATCCACCCGCCGGGCACCGGGATCATGCACACCATCAACCTGGAGCAGCTGGCCACCGTCGTGACCACCGAGGACCGGGCCGATGGCCGCTGGGCCGTGCCCGACGCGATGATCGGCACCGACAGCCACACGCCCATGGTCAACGGCATCGGCGTGCTGGGCTGGGGCGTGGGCGGCCTGGAGGCGCAGACGGTGATGTTCGGGCTGCCGACCATGCTGCGCATCCCGGAGGTGACGGGGGTTCGCCTGGTCGGCCGCCTGGGCCCGGGCGTGCAGGCCACCGACCTCGCACTCACGGTCACCGCGCGGCTGCGCGAGCTGGACGTCACCGGCGAGTTCGTCGAGTTCTTCGGCCCCGGCGTGTCGGCCCTGGCGGCCGGCGACCGGGCCGTCGTGGCCAACATGGCGCCCGAGTACGGCGCCACCACAGGCTACTTCCCGGTCGACGCCCACACGCTGCGCTACCTGCGCGAGACCGGCCGCGAGCAAGCCGCCGTGGAACTGGTCGAGGCCTATTGCCGCCGCGCCGGCCTGTGGTTCGACCCCGCGGCGGTGCCGCGCTACACGCGCACGATCGAGATCGACCTGGGGGCCATCGGCCTGCACGTGGCCGGCCCGCGCCGCCCGCAGGACCTGCTCGACCACGGTGACACCGGGCGCGCGCTCGCCGCCACCGGCTTCACGCCCGTCCGGCCGTCCACGCTGCCGCGGCACCCGGTCGCGATCGCGGCCATCACCAGCTGCACCAACACTTCCGACCCGCGCCTGCTCATCGCGGCCGGCCTCGTGGCGCGCAAGGCACGCCTGCTCGGCCTGCGGGTGCCGGCCTGGGTGAAGACCTCGCTGGCACCCGGTTCGCCCGCCGCGGCGTCCTACCTGCGGCGCGCCGGCCTGCTGGACGACCTCGAGGCGGTGGGCTTCGGCATCGTGGGTTACGGCTGCACCACCTGCATCGGCAACCCGGGCCCGCTGACCGAGCCGATCCGCGCCGGCCAGGCCGAGGGCGCCTGCAAGGCGGTGGCCATCCTGTCGGGCAACCGCAATTTCCCCGGCCGCGTGCATCCGGACATCGAGCTGAGCTTCATCATGTCGCCGGCCCTCGTCGTGGCCTTCGGCCTGGCCGGCGACGCCGAGCGCAACCTGCGCGACGAGCCGGTGCAGGTGGCGCCCGACGGCCGCGCCGTCCGCCTGCAGGACCTGTGGCCGACCCACGAGGAAGTCGACGCGCACCTGGCCGCCGCGCAGGACAGCACCGACTACGCGCGCGACTTCCGCATCGCGAGCGGCAACCCGCTGTGGCGCGACCTTGCGGCGCCGCAGGGGGCACTGTTCCCCTGGAGCGCCGGCTCGACGGCGCTGCGGCGCCCGCCGTTCGCCGCCGTCACCGAAGGCAGCCTGCTGGGCGAATACGTCGCGCATCCGCTGCTGGTGCTGGGCGACGACGTCACCACCGACCACATCTCGCCAGCCAGCGCCATCCCGCCCGACAGCCTGGTGGCCGACTACCTGGTCGAGCGCGGCGAGCGGCGCGACGACCTGAACGTGTTCGCCTCGCGCCGTGGCAACTGGGAGGTGATGGTGCGCGCCGCGTTCCACAACAAGACGCTGCGCAACCTGCTGCACCCGGCGTCGCCGGTGGCGCACACCCTGCATGCGCCCAGCGGAGAGGTGCAGCCGATCTGGGACGTGGCGGCGCGCTACCGCCGCGACGGCGAGTCGGTGGTCGTGGTGGCGGGCGAGCGCTACGGCATGGGCTCCTCGCGCGACTGGGCCGCCAAGGGCCAGCGCCTGCTGGGCATCCGCGCGGTGCTGGCCAACAGCTTCGAGCGCATCCACCGCTCCAACCTGATCGGCATGGGGATCCTGCCGGTGCGGCTGCCGGCGGGGGTGACGCCGGCCACGCTGGCGCTGCGCCCCGGCGACCGGCTGGCGGTGGACGCGCGCAGCGACCGGCTCGAGGTCCGTGGCACGATCGCGGTCCGGGTGCTGCGGGCCGATGGCGGCGTCGAGGCCTTCGACGCCACCGCGGCCGTGGAAACCCGGCTGGAAGTCGAGTTGCTGCGCGTGGGCGGGGTGATCCCCTCCATCCTGCACGAGACCCTGGCCACGCCGGCGCGCACGGGCGCGGCGGCCCCATCCTGAAGGAACTTGCGATGAACGACCTGTCCGGCCTCGTGGCCGAAGCCGCTCCCGGCGGCACCCTGCGCGTCTCGATCAACGTGGGCAATGCGGTGCTGGCGCGCCGCGACGGCGACAGCGCCGCCGGCGTCTCGGTCGACCTCGGGCGCGAATTCGCGCGCCGCCTGGGCGTGGCGGCCGACCTGCTGGTGTTCGCCACCGCCGCCGAGTCGGTCGACGCCGTGCGCAGCCAGAAGGCCGACCTCGGCTTCTTCGCCATCGATCCCAAGCGCAGCGACGGCATCGAGTTCAGCGCGCCCTACGTGCTGATCGAGGGCGCCTACGTCGTGCGGGACGGCTCGCCGCTGAAGGTCAACGAGGAGGTCGACCGGGCCGGCCACCGGGTGGTGGTGGCCAAGGGCAGCGCCTACGACCTGTTCCTCAGCCGCGAGCTGAAGCAGGCCGAGATCGTGCGCGTCGCGAGCTCGCAGGCCGTGGTGCAGGAGTTCGTGGCCAGCGGCGCCGAGGTGGCCGCCGGCGTCAAGCAGCAACTCGAGGCCGACCTCGCGCGCCAGCCGGGGCTGCGCCTGCTGCCGGGCCGCTTCATGGTGATCCAGCAGGCCATGGGCGTGCCGGCCGGCCGCCCCGCGGTGGCCGAGGCGCTGCGCCGCTTCGTCGAGGAGATGAAGGCCGGCGGCTTCGTGGCGCAGGCGCTGGCGCGGCACGGCATCCAGGGCGCCGGCGTGGCGCCCCCGGCGGCATGAGCGGTCGCCTGGTCGCCTACGCCGGTTCGCGCACCACGCGCGAGCGCAACGCGCGCGGCGAGGGCATCAGCGTGTTCGAGGTCGACGAGGCCAGCGGCGACCTGCGCCTGCTGCAGGTGATCGGCGATCTCGTCAACCCGTCTTACCTGGCCGCCAACCGCGGCGCGACCCGCCTCTACGCCGTCCACGGCGACGGCCAGGAAGCGAGCGCGTTCAGCATCGGGGCGGGCGGGCGGCTGGAGGCCATGGGGTCCGTGGACTGCGGCGGGCGCAACCCGGTGCACCTGGCGCTGGACCCGGCCGAACGGTCGCTCGTCGTGTCCGGCCACCTCAGCGGCCTGGTGGCGGTGCTGCCGGTCGAGGCCGACGGGGCGCTGGGCCGCGTTGCGCAGTCGGAGCCGTTGCCCGGCGAGCCGGGGCCGCACCGCATCGAGCAACCGTTCTCCAAGCCGCATTTCAACCTGTTCGATCCGTCCGGGCGCTGGGTGATCGTGCCCGACAAGGGGCTGGACCGCATCTTCAGTTTCCGGTTCGCGCAGGGCCGCCTGGTGCCGGCCGTCCAGCCCTGGGTGCCGGCGCGCGAAGGGGCAGGGCCGCGGCACGCGGTGTTCCATCCGCGGCTGCCGCGCGTCTACGTGCTGAACGAGCTGGACTCCACCGTCACCACCTATGCGTTCGATGCCGACACCGGCGCGTTGCAGCCCCTGCACGTGCTGTCGAGCCTGCCGGCCACCTTCACCGGCAACAGCCGCGCCGCCGGCATCCAGGTCGGCGCCGACGGCCGCCACCTGTACGCCTCGAACCGGGGCCATGACAGCATCGCGGTGTTCGAACTCGAGGGCGCGACCGGCCTGCCGCGGTTCGTCGCCGCGACCCCCGCGGGCGGCCGCACGCCGCGGTTCTTCACGCCTTCGCCCGATGGCCGCTGGCTCTACGTGCTGAACGAGGACTCCGACACCATCGTGCGCTTCGCCGTCGACCCCGTGGCGGGCACGCTGGCCCCGGCCGGCACGCCCCTGCGCTGCGCCAGCGCGACCTGCCTGGTGTTCGCGCGGCTGCCGGCCTGAGCACGGCGCTCAGGGCTTGAGGATCTTCGAGATCTTCTTCAGGTTCCTGAGCGTGTCGCCCAGGTGGGTGCGCAGCATCTGCGCGGCGTCTTCCTGGCGCTCCTGCTCCAGCAGGTCGAGGATGGCCAGGTGCTGTTCGCAGTGCTGCCGGTAGCGCTTGCGGTCCTGCGTCGAGCGGTAGGAGAGCAGCCGCCGCACCCGGTTCACCCGCCGGATGGTGTCGATGAAGAACGGGTTGCCCGAGCCCTCGACCAGCGCTTCGTGGAAACGCACGCCGCGCTCGTGGATCTGGCCGGCGCTGTCGGTCTGGATGCCACCCTGCAGCAGGTGCTGCTCGGCGGCCCGGCAGCGCGCGATGACCTCCGGCGCGATGCGGTAGCCCGGTTCGAGCAGGGCCGCCGGCTCCAGCGCCAGGCGCAGCCGGTACGACTGCAGCAGGCTTTCGGAGGTGGTGAGCATGGGCGAGAACTCCCAGCCGTAGCCGGGCTTCTTCTGGACCCAGCCCTCGTGCGACATGCGGTTCAGCAGGGACTGCAGCTGCGCGCCGGTGAGCCCGTAGCGCTGCTTGAGCAGGGTCTCGCTGAAGGCGTCGGGCAGTTCGCCCTTGAGCCGGTCCTCCGCGATGCGGAAGTAGGTGGCGCTCACCGATGCGCCTTCGTCCAGCCCGAGCTGGCTGGCCAGTTCGTCAGGCGGCCCCTCGATGGCGCTGGCCAGGAAGTAGCCGCGGTTCGGCTCGCGGTGCAGCAGGCCCTTTTCGTGCAGCAGGCCCAGGGCCTGGTTGACGGGCGAGCGGGACAGCCGCAGCCGGTCGGCCAGCATCTGCGCCGGCAGGTGGCTGCCCACGGGCAGCCCGTCGGCGCGGATCAGGTCGATGATCCTCTCGGGAACGGACAGGTCGACGTGCATGAGCCGGTCACGATAACCCATGGCTGCGGCCCGCCGCGGGGCGGGATGCGTGTTTTCCACTATGCCCCACTTTGCACGTTAAAGCTAAAAAGTGCAAGAATTCGGGCATGACGATTTGCTCCACCCGCCGCTCTGCCGCGGCCCTCCTGGCCTCGCTGGTCCTCGCACCCTGCGCCGCCCTGGCGCAGGACTATCCCGCCAAGCCGATCACCCTGGTGGTGTCGTTCAGCGCCGGCGGCAACAACGACATCCGCGCCCGCCAGCTCGGGATCCCGGTGGCGGCCATGCTGGGCAAGACGGTGATCGTGGACAACAAGCCGGGCGCCAGCGGCAACATCGGCCACGACTTCGTGGCGCGCGCCGCGGCCGACGGCTACACGCTGGGCATCGGCGCGATGGGCCCGCTGGCGGTCAACCCCGCGCTCTATCCCAAGATGCCGTTCGACCCGCAGAAGGACTTCACGCCCATCGTGATGATCGAGCGGGCGCCGCTGGTGCTCGTCACGCGGGCCGACAAGCCGTTCAAGTCGCTGAAGGACGTGGTCGAGGCGGCCAAGGCCAAGCCCGGCCAGCTCACCATCGGCAATGCCGGCGCCGGCGGCGCGCACCACCTGAGCGGCGAGCTGTTCAAGCAGACCGCCGGCATCTTCATGCTGCCCATTCCCTACAAGGGCGGCGGCCCGGCCTCGCAGGCCCTGCTGTCGGGCGAGATCGACATGATGTTCGAGCAGACCTACGCCGCGCTGCCGTCCATCCAGGCCGGCAAGACGCGCCCGCTGGCCGTCACCAGCGCGAAGCGCCTGCCCAGCCTGCCCGACGTGCCGACGATGGCGGAACTGGGCTACCCGCAGGTCACCGTGTCGAATTGGCTGGGCCTCGTCGCGCCCAAGGGCACGCCGCCGGCGGCCGTGAAGAAGCTGAACGAGACCTTCAACAAGGCACTGGCCGCGCCGGACATGCGCGAGAAGATCACCGGTCCCGGCAACGAGATCGGCGGCGGCACGCCGGAGGAATTCGCCGCCTTCATCGCGGCGGAGAACAGGCGCTGGGCGGCGCTGGTGAAGTCGGCCCAGATCAAGCTCGACTGACCGCGCCTTCGCGCTGTCCACCTCCTCGCCATGGCGGGCTCGGCCCCCATCCATCCGCGGCCCGTCGACCGGACGCCGACGTGAGACGTCCCGGGGCGCGCAACGACCTGGAGGTGGATGCCGGATCCAGTCCGGCATGACGGGGATCGCGTGGTCTGCGACTGCTACGTCCACATCGTCGATCCCGTCCGCCATCCCCATCGCGCCGCCAGGACCGACAGCAATCCGGGGGCGAGGCGGTGTCCGACGCGGTCCTGCGGCCGATGCCGATGGCGTTGCGTGGATTCGCTTCCAGCCAGATCACAGGCTGACGGAAGCCTGTCTCGACCGGAACCAGCGGAACGTTTATTGCATCAGACTTGTCTCTCGCAGTGACCCCGCCAAGACCGGGGGGCTATGCACCAAACGCAGTAACAGGGAAGCATGCAATGAACACTAGTGGTGCACTGCGCACGCCATGGCAGAAACGCGATGGGGGCCGCGCCAGCGTCGTGGTCCGCTCCATCCTCAAGAGCCGCATCCACACGCACGAGAACCGGCGCTTCGCCAAGGACCTCGCCTGGCGCTGGGTGGGGGCCAAGTGGCCACGCCTCGTGCCGTCGGCCTCCGAGCTGGAAAAGAGCCACATCGACGCCGTGCTGCCCGGGCGCAAGCTGTCGGTGGCCACCAGCGAGGACGGCGCCACCTGGACCCTGGAGGTCAGCCACCAGGAGCGCGATGGCGCCCGCACCTGGACCACGCAGGTCGTCGTCTCCGATGCCGGCGATGCCGACGTCGTGGCCGTGCAGACCAGCTGCACCGACGTGGAATCGGCCCGCATCATCGCGCCGCCCGGCGTGCTGGGGTCCTGGGTGGAGCGGCTGGACGTGCACGATGCCGGCGTGCCGGTGCTGGCCGAGCCGCGGCTGCTCGAAAGCCCGGAGCAACTGGACCCCTTCGTCGAGCACCTGCTGATGCCCGAGCGCCGGCTGCCGGTGGTGGTGCTGGCCAACAAGCCGAACACCCGCTACTACGGCGCCGATCCGCGCGGCATCGCCGAAGCGGCACGCGGGCTGGCCCACGTGGTGTGCCTGGCGCCCGAGGCGTTCGCCACCTTCACGCAGACGGTGGACCGCAAGCTGGCCCCGGTGCAGGGGGCGGTGCGCATCTACAAGCCCGGATTCACGGCCGCTGCCGATGGCAAGGACCACCCGCTGCTGCGCCCCGAGCCCAGCCGGCCGGGCGCCGGCGCGCTGGACGGCGAGCCCGATCCCAACGGCCCGGCGGTGTTCCGGCGGCTGCTGTGCCTGAAGCTGTGCCAGATCAGCGTGGCGGCCACCGCCGCCTGACGCCGCGCGGGCCGGTCACAGGATGATCGCGCCCTCGGGCCGCGCCAGGGGCGGCAGGTCGGTCTCGCCGGCCATCTCGCGCAGCTCGTGCGCCAGCACCTGGCAGATGCGCGTGATGGGGACGTCGTTGGCACCGCCCTCGAAGGGGTTCTCGGTGCTGGCACCCACCTGGTCCAGCGACACGTAGAGCCACGACACCAGCAGGCTGGCCGGCGCCGCCAGCCAGGGCAGGACCGCCGCCACCGGTCCCTGCGCGCCGGCCGCCAGGCGCGCGAATTCGCCCACCAGCCCGAACGGCAGCAGGGCGGCGAAGGTCCACACGAAGATGCGGTTCACGATCGCGTACTGGCGCGGGTACGGGAAGTTCTTCAGCCGCTCGGCCCGGGCCTGCTGGTCGACCAGTTCGCGCAGCGTCTTCTGCATTTCCGTGTGGTGCAGCACCACCAGCAGCTGGCGGGTGTACAGCTCGCGGATGGCGGCGCTCTGCAGCCCGAGCAGCAGCGCCGCCTTGTTGCGGGCCTGCATCACGGTCGCCAGCTCCGGCGGCGCGAGGTGGCGCCCGAGTTCCATCTCGAGCGCGGAGTCTTGCTCCGGTACGCGGAAGCGCCCGGCGCGGTAGGCGAGGTCGGCGCCGACGGCGGCCGTCTCCCAGGGCCGCGGCCGGCGCAGCTGGAAGCGCAGGGCGGTCAGCCAGGCAAGGTGCCGCTGCAGCAGGGGGGCGGCGTGTCCCGCCTGCGTGGGGAAGTCGCGGCAGATGAGCGACCAATAGCGGCTGGCCGCGGCGATGGCCGTCCACACCTGCTGGGCCTCCACGGTGCGGCCGTAGGTCTGGGCGTTCTTGAAGCCGACGATGAAGGAGCTGGCCGCGCCGAGCACCGCCACCAGCACCCAGGGCAGCGCCAGCCAATGCCAGCCGGCCAGCTGGTGCAGGACCACCGGCAGCACCGACAGCAACAGCAGGATGGCCAGGCGGCGCCGGGTCCAGGCGATGAACTCGCCGAGCCGGTAGGACTTGCCGATGTGCATGGCGCTTCCTCAAGGCGTGCCGACGGGCACGCGACGCGGCAGGGTAACCCGGCTGGTGGAGGGAGGGGGTGCTGGCATGCCCATCAGACGGATGGACGGGCGCGGTTGTGACGGGGCGGCCGGGGGACCGCGGTGGTCAGGCGAGGCCCGGCCCCGTCTCGACCGCGTTCACCAGCGCCTCCCCGCGCACGAACCGGCCCAGGTTGTTCAGGAACATGTCGGCCACGGCGGCCTCGTTGGCATCGGAGAAGCCGGCGCTGTGCGGCGTGACGATGGCATTGGGCAGGTCCCACAGCGGCGAGTCGGCCGGCAGCGGCTCCTGCATGAACACGTCCAGGTAGGCGCCGCCCAGGCGTTGCGCGCGCAGGGCCGTGACCAGGGCCGCTTCGTCCACCACGTCGCCCCGGGCCACGTTCACCAGGCCGCAGTGCGGCGGCAGCAGAGCGAGTTCGGCCGCGCCGACCAGGCCGCGCGTGCGCGCCGTGAGCGGGCAGGCCAGCACCAGCCAGTCGGCGGTGGGCAGGACGGTGCGCAACTGCGTGTCCGGCACGGTGACCAGGCCGGGCCCGGCGGCGCGGTCGCTCTGCCGCACGACGACGACCCGCAGGCCGAGCGCCTGCAGCAGGCGCCCGATCTCCCGGCCCACCGGACCCCAGCCCACCACCACGGCGGTCTGGCCGCGCAGGTCGCGCGGCAGCCCGCTGCCGAACAGGGGCGCCCAGCGGTGCTCGCGCTGGGCAGCCTGCAGGCGCGGCCAGTGGCGCGCCAGTGCCAGCAGCCCGAGCAGCGCGGTCTGGGCGACCACCGGCGCGTTGGCGCCCGACGAGGTGGTGACCGGCACGCCGCGCCGCACCAGTTCGACGAACACGGGCCGGTCGGCGCCGGCCGAATGCACGTGCAGCCAGCGCAGGGCCGGGGCGGCCAGCAGCAGGTCATAGAAGCGCCGGGTGTCCGGCAGCACCCGGTGCTTGGTCGACAGGCCGGTGATGTCGCGCGAGACGAAGGCCACGTCGGCCTGCGCCGCCTCGGGGTGGTCGGGCGGCAGCAGGTGGTATGGGCGGCCGGCCAGCACCTGGCCGATGCGCGGGGCCAGGCTGGCGATGGCGTCCGCCGACAGCAGCAGGCGCAGCGGGCGCGGTGGGGAGGCGGCGGTGCTCACTCGGCGGTGGCGCCCGATTCACGCACCACGGTGCGCCACTTCTCGTATTCCTTCTGCACGAACTGGCCCAGCTGCGCCGCCGAACCGCCCACCGGATCGGCGCCCTCGCGCACCATCTGCGCCTCCAGTGACGGCAGCGCCTCGTTCACGGCCTTGTTCAGCGTGGCGATCACGGCCTCCGGCGTCCCCTTGGGGGCGAACACGCCGAACCACGAGCCGGCCTCGAAGCCGGGGTAGCCGCGTTCGGCCACCGTCGGCACGTCGGGCATGGAGCGCGAGCGCTTGACGCTGGTGACCGCGATGGCGCGCAGCTTGCCGGCCTGGATGTGCTGGATGACCGAGGGGATGGTCGCGAACATGAACTGGATGCGGCCGGCCAGCAGGTCGTTCAGGGCCTCGGCGCCGCGGTACGGCACGTGCGTGGTCTCGATGCCGGCGCGCTTGCCCAGCATGTAGCCCGACAGGTGCGAGGAGGTGCCGATGCCGGTGGAGCCGTAATTGAGCTGGCCGGGCTTCGTCTTCGCATAGGCGACGAACTCGTCGACCGTCTTCGCCGGCACCGAGGGGTTGACCACCAGCACGTTGGGCACGTCGGCGATCTGCACCACCGGCACCAGGTCGACCAGCGGGTTGATGTTCAGCTTCGGGTAGAGCGTGGGGTTGACGGCCATGGGGCCGACCGAGTTGACGATCAGGGTGTAGCCGTCCGGCGCCGAGCGGGCCGCCATCTCGGTGCCGATGTTGCCGCCGCCGCCCGGCTTGTTGTCGATGACGAAGCTCTGCTTGAGCCGGTCGGACAGCTTCTGGGTCACCGCCCGGGCCAGCACGTCCGTGGTGCCGCCGGCCGTGAACGCCACCAGCACGCGCACCGGGCGCGACGGGTAGTCGCCCGCCTGGGCCCAGGCCGCGGGCGCCGCCAGGGCGGCGGCGCCCGCCAGCACGCTGCGGCGGGTGAGGGGAAGGGGGCGGTCCATGCGTTGTCTCCTGTCGTTGTCGTTGTTGTCGCCGGCGCTCTCAGGTGCGGAAGCCCGGATCCAGCCGGTCGAGCTTGCGCAGCAGCGCCGGCCATTCCATCAGGCCGTAGGGCCTGCGCGTGCCGGGCTGGTAGTTGTTCCAGGTCTCTTCCAGCACCTCGGGCGGCACCGGCCGCAGCCTGGTGTTGCACGACATGGCGGCGATCTGCGAGCGGCAGGCCAGCTCGAGCCGGTGCGTCCAGTTGAAGCACTCGCCGGCCGTGCGGCCCACCACCAGCGCGCCGTGGTTGCGCAGGATGACGGCTTCGCGGTCGCCCAGGTCGCGCACCAGCGAAGCCTTCTCGTCGTCGTTCAGCACCACGCCCTCGTACTCGTGGTAGCCGATCTTCAGGAAGCGCATCGCGGTCTGCGTGATCGGCAACAGGCCGCAGTCGAGGGCCGACACCGCCATCGACGCCCAGCTGTGCGTGTGGATGACGCAGCCGACCTCGGGCCGGGCCTCGTGGATGGCGCTGTGGATCACGTAGCCGGCCTTGTTGACGCCGTAGTTCAGCGCGCCGAAGTCGGGCCTGGACAGGACGGTGCCCGCCAGGTCGACCTTGAGCAGGCAGGAGGCGGTGATCTCCTCGTACATCATCCCGTAGGGGTTGATGAGGAAGGTCTCCTCGCCCGGCACGCGCACCGAGATGTGGTTGGCCATCATGTCGGACATGCCGTACAGGTCGACCAGGCGGTAGCACGCGGCCAGGTCGATGCGGGCCTGCCATTCCTCGGGGGAACAGCGGTCCTTCATCGACGGGATCTGCAGGACTCCAGGGTTCATGGCACTTCTCCAGGCAATCAGTCGGCGCCCAACTGCAGCCGGTTCGGCTGCCGCCGCTCGATGGCCCATTGGAGCAGGGCGGCGCAGCGGTACACGGCGTGGGCAAATTTTCCGTAGGGCAGCGTGAGGAACAGCGCCAGCACGCAGCCCAGGTGCACGGCCAGCAGCAGCGCCATGGCACCGGTGTCGCGGCCGGCCAGCAGCGCCAGCCCGGTGAGGCTGGTGGCGAACAGCAGCACGATGAAGGCGCGGTCCATGGGGCGCTGGGCCGGGTCGCCGTGCAGGGGATGGCGGCGCAGGTTCAGCCACAGCAGGCCGGCCGGCCCCGCCAGCAGCCCCAGGCCGCCCAGGGTGCCCAGCAGCACCGGCAGGCTGGTGACCGGGTAGGGGGCCGGGTGGCCCGCGTAGTGGTACAGCGTGGCCACGCCGGTCGACGCGAAGCACAGCAGGAAGCCGTAGAACGTCAGGTGGTGGAACCGGCGCCGGGCCAGCGTGTAGCGGTCGTCGGACTCGTTGCAGCCCTCGTGGTGGCCGCCGTCCAGGTAGGTGAGGGCGAGCGCGTTGTGCGCGGCCTCCGCGGCCGAGGCGCCCGTCACCGCGCCCGGCGTGCGGCCGCGCCAGAACCGCGACGCACCGATGCCCAGTGCCAGCACCGCCCAGCCGAAGGCGGCGCCGAACAGCGCCACCAGCAGGTTGTGCGGGAAGACGGCGTAGAAGTTGCCGGCCAGCGGCTCATGCAGCAGGGTGCCGCGCAGCGCCAGCACCAGCACCAGGAACAGTGCCAGCCCGCCGGCGCCGGCCAGGGCCAGCGTCACGCCGTTGTGGCGGTACAGCGCCCCCAGCGCCTGCGGCCAGGCGTGGTCGGTGTAGGTTTGCTGGCGCACCTGCGCCATGGCACGCGGCACGTTGACCGCGAATTCGTGCGGCGGCGCGTACTGGCAGGCGTGCAGGCAGGCGCCGCAGTTGTGGCACAGGTTGGCCAGGTAGTGGATGTCGCCGGCGTTGAAGTCGAGCCGGCGCGTCATGGCCGGGAAGACGGCGCAGAAGGTCTCGCAGTAGCGGCAGGCATTGCAGATCTGCATCTGCCGCGCCGCTTCGGTGGTGGCGGCGGCGGAGTCCGTGGCCGGCACGACCTCGCCGTTGGCCAGGGCCACGGCCTCGCGTGCCAGGGCGTCAAGCGACTGCATCGGCGGTCTCCTTCTGGGCGGCGCGGGCCGCCTCGGTGCCGGCGATGCGGCCGAACGCCGTGCCGATGCTCATGCCCACCCCCGCGGTGTACCCCTTGCCCAGCACGTTGCCGGCCATCATCTCGCCGGCCACGAACAGGTTGTCGCTGGGGGCGCCGCCGAAGTGCACCCGCGCCCGGGCGTCGGTCTTCAGTCCCATGTAGGTGAAGGTGATGCCGGGCCGCAGCGCGTAGCCGTGGAACGGCGGGGTGTCGATGGGCCGGGCCCAGTGGGTCTTGGGCGGCGTGAGGCCCTCGGTGCGGCAGTCGTCCATCACGGTGTGGTCGAAGGTGCCGGGGCGGCAGGCGGCATTGAAGGCGTCCAGGGTCTGCATGAAGGTGGTGGGATCCAGGCCCAGGGCGCGGGCCAGCTCGGGCAGGGTGTCGGCCTTCACGGCGGGGAACACCGGCGGCATGAAGCGCCCGACGGCCTTGGCGTCGATGATGCAGTAGCCGATCTGGGCCGGCTGCAGCGCCACCAGCCGGCCCCACAGCGCATAGCGCTTGGGCCAGAAGTCCTCGCCCTCGTCGTGGAAGCGCTTGCCCTCCTGGTTGACCATGACGCCCAGGGACACGGCGTCGACGCGCGTGACGATGCCGCCGTCGTAGAGCGGGGCGCGGGCATCGATGGCCACGCAGTGCGCCTGGGTGGGGTCGCCGATGGTGTCGGCGCCCTGGGCCATCAGGTCCTTGAGCAGCACGCCCTGGTTGAAGCGGGTGCCGCGGATCAGGAAGTTGTCGGACGGCCACTCGCCGCGCTCGTTCCGGCCCCAGGCCTCGCGCAGCCAGTCGCGGTTGGACTCGAAGCCGCCCGAGGCGACGACGCAGGCCCTGGCCTCGATGCGCCGGCCGCCGGCATGCGCCGCCACGAAGCGGCCGTCCTGCAGTTCCAGCCGGTCGACCGGGGTCTCGTAGCGGATCTCCACGCCCAGGCTCTCGGCGCTGCGGAAATAGGCGTTGACCAGCGCCTTGCCGCCGCCCATGAAGAAGGCGTTGGTGCGCGACAGGTGCAGCGTGCCGGCCAGCGAGGGCTGGAAGCGCACGCCGTGCTTGCGCATCCAGGTGCGGCAGGTGGAGGAGGCCCGGATCACCAGCCGGGCGAGCTGCTCGTCGGTGTTGCCGCCGGTGACCTTGCGCAGGTCCTGCCAGAACTCCTCCTCGGGGTAGGCCTCGAGCAGCACGTCCTGCGGCGCATCGTGCATGCAGCGCAGGTTGCGGGTGTGTTGGGAATTGCCGCCGCGCCATTCGCGCGGGGCCGCTTCGAGCAGGAGCACGCTGGCCCCGGCCTCGCGGGCCATCAGGGCGGCGCACAGGGCGGCGTTGCCGCCGCCGATCACCAGGACGTCATGCATCCCGCCGCACTGTAGACGTGACGGCCGGCCCGGGCCAGAGGGGAATCCTCAGAGGGGTATCAGGCTTCGTGATGGCTGAAGCGGGCGCCGGCCCAGCGGCCGCTGTCGACGAGCTCGCGCGCGCAGTCGGCCAGGGTCACCCGCACCGCCAGCGCCGCCGGCGACAGTTCCTCGTCGGAGATGCTGCACAGGGAATTGAGCCGGCGCAGCCGCCCGCCGGTAATCTCGGCCACCTCGAAGGCTGCCTCGGCGTCGGCGGCGCGCGCCAGGGCGGCGCGCGGCTGGATGGTGCAGCCCAGTCCCGAGCGCACGGCATCGATGAGCAGGGCGAGCGAATCGATCTCCACCGGCAGGAGCCGGGCGAGCCGGCCGCTGGAGAACGCGCTGTCGAGCGTGCTGCGCAGGCCGTGCGAGCCGCTCGGCAGGATCAGCGGCAGGTCCTTCACGTCGGCCAGCCGGATGCGCGCCGGCAGCGGCTTGCGGCCCCCGCCCCGTGCCTGGATCAGGTAGAGCTTTTCCTCCACCAGCGGCGTGACGCTCCAGCGCCGGCCGGGATCGGCGTCGAACAGCACGGCCAGGTCGAGCTGGCGCGCATTGAGCATGGCCGACAGGTGCCCCGACAGGCTCTCCACCATGTGCAGCCGCACGTCGGGGTAGCGCTCGCGAACTGCCAGCATCAGCGGCAGCCCCAGCACCGAGGCCGTGGTGGGCGCCAGGCCCACGCTCACGCTGCCGGACAGGCGCGATTGCTGCGCGGCGCGCCCGGCCTCGTCGGCGTGCCGCAGCGCGAGCTGGGCCTGCTGGAAAAACGCCAGGCCGGCCTCGGTGGCCACCACTCCGTTGGAGCCGCGCTGCAGCAGCCGCGTGGCCAGCTCGCCTTCCAGCCGCGCGATCTGCTGGCTGACCGCGGACTGCACGACGTCCAGGTCCACCGCCGCCCGGCTCATGCTCCCCAGTTCGACCACGCGCACGAAGTAGCGCAATTGCCGCAGTTCCATGGGGCGAGGGTACCGCGCCCCGCTCAGGCGGCCGCGGAGGCGATGCGCCCGCCGCGGCCCGGCGCGTCAAGGCGTCCGGCCGAACAGTTCGTGCAGCAGCGCCCGCAACCACTGCTGCGCGGCGTCGCGGGCGGTGCTCGCGTGCCAGACCAGCCGCACGTCGTACTTCGGCGCGAAGGGCAGCTTCCAGGTGCGCAGGTGCGGGCGGCTGGCCGCGTACATGGCGGGCACGATCGCCATCAGGTCCGAGGTGGTGACCAGCTCCGGCAGGGCGCCGAAGTGGCGCGCCCGCAGCACGATGCGGTCGGCCAGCCGCTCCTGCACGAGCATCTCCTCCACGCTGCTGTGGAAGGTGGCCGTGGGCGAGGCCACCACGAGCGAGGCGGCGGCCAGCTGCGTGCGGGTGAGGCTGCTGCCGGCGCGGCCGCTGGCGGGCCGCCAGCCGGGCGCGGTGATCGCGACGTACTGCTCGCGGAACAGGAGGTCGGCATGCACCCCGCGGTGGCGCGGCTGGAGGATGCCGATGGCGCAGTCGATCTCGCGCGTCTCCAGCGCGGTGGCGACGGCGGTGCCAGCGACGGAGATGTTGCTGATGCGTGTCTGCGGTGCGCGCTGGCGCAGGGCCGAGGCCAGCGGCGGCAGGAACAGCATCTCGCCCAGGTCCGACAGCGACAGCCGCCAGGTCGTGTCGCTGCGGGCCGGGTCGAACTGGTCCCGGTCCGTGACCAGCGCCTCCAGGGACAGCAGGTGCGCCAGCACCGCCGGGGCCAGCTGCTCGCACAGGCGGGTGCGCTGCAGCCCGGCGGGCGAGCGCACGAACAGGTCGTCCTGGAAGAAATCGCGCAGCCGCGCGAGTGCGTTGCTGGTCGCCGACTGCGACAGCGACAGCGACCGGCCGGCGGCCGTCACCGAACCGCTGCGGTGGATGGCCGCCAGCACGCGCAGGAGGTTGAGGTCCAGTTGCCGGAAGTTCATGGGGCCTCAGGGTTCACCCTGATCATGGATGCGGTGAATGTAGATCATCCGTGAAACCCATTCGCCAAATGCGCTCCGGCTGGCTAGATTGCGGCCAGTCACCACCGGTACCACCATGGCCGAGCGATCCTTCACCAGCGAAGTCGGCAAGCTGCGCCTGGCGGCGGGCGAGGAGTTCCGCGGCGAGGGCATCCTGGCCGTGACCAAGGCGCTGCTGCAGTCCGGCGTGTCCTATGTCGCCGGCTACCAGGGCGCACCGATCTCGCACCTGATGGATGTCCTCACGGATGCCAACGACATCCTGCGCGAGCTGGGCATCCGCTTCGAGCACAGCGCCTCGGAAGCGACGGCCGCCGCCACGCTGGCCGCCTCGGTCAACTACCCGCTGCGCGGCGCCGTGACCTTCAAGTCCCCGGTGGGCACCAACGTGGCGTCGGACGCCATCGCCAACCTGTCCTCGGGCGGCGTCACGGGCGGCGCGCTGATCATCGTCGGCGAGGACTACGGCGAGGGCTCCAGCATCATGCAGGAGCGCTCGCATGCCTTCGCGATGAAGTCGCAGGTCTGGCTGCTGGACCCGCGTCCCAACCTTCCCAGCATCGTGCGGGCGGTGGAGCAGGGGTTCGAACTGTCGGAGGCGAGCCGCACGCCGGTGATGCTGGAACTGCGCATCCGCGCCTGCCACGTGCACGGCAGCTTCACCGCCAGCGACAACCGGCGCGCGGACTTCACGCTCAAGGATGCGATCGAGCACCCGCGGCGCGACACCGAGCGCATCGCGCTGCCGCCGTCCACCTACCTGCACGAGCAGGAGAAGGTGAACCAGCGCTGGCCGGCGGCAGTGCGCTTCATCCGCGAGCGCGGGCTCAACGAGTTCTTCGCCGAGGACGCGCAGGACTTCGGCATCGTGCTGCAGGGCGGGCTCTACAACGGCGTGCTGCGGACGCTGGAACTGCTGCAGGTCGCGGATCCCTTCGGCCATTCGCGCGTGCCGCTCTACGTGCTGAACGTCACCTATCCGCTGGTGGACGAGGAGTTCACCCGCTTTTGCGCCGGCAAGCGGGCGATCCTGATCGTGGAGGAGGGCCAGCCCGACTTCATCGAGCAGGCGGTGCACGCGGCACTGCGCCGCGCCGACGTGCAGACGAAAGTGCACGGCAAGGACTTCCTGCCCAAGGCCGGCGAGTACACGGGGGGACTGCTGCTGCAGGGCATCGCCCGCTTCCTGCAGCAGGTGGCCCCGGCGCTGATCGAGGGCCGCGCCCTTCCCGCCGGCGCCCTGCCGGCGGTGCCTGCGGTGCCGGCGGCCGCGGGCCTGAAGACCATCGCGATCCAGGACGCCACCGCCCAGGTGCATGGCCGCCCGCCCTCGTTCTGCACCGGTTGTCCCGAGCGGCCGATCTTCACCGCCATCAAGCTGGTGGAGCGCGAACTGGGCCCCCACCACATCAGCTGCGACATCGGCTGCCACCTGTTCTCCATCCTGCCGCCCTTCAACATCGGCGCGACCACCATGGGTTACGGCCTCGGCTGGGCGGGCGCGGCGGCCTTCAACACGCCGGAGACGGGCAGGAGGACGCTGTCCATCATGGGCGACGGCGGCTTCTGGCACAACGGCCTGACCAGCGGGGTCGGCAATGCGGTCTTCAACCAGACGGACAACGTGCTGCTGGTGGTCGACAACGGGTATTCGGCGGCGACCGGCGGGCAGGACCTGCTGTCGTCGAAGGCCGACAGCCCGATCCGGTCCACGAAGCACCCGATCGAGAAGGCCGTGCGCGGCGTGGGCGTCGAATGGGTCCGGACGGTGGACCACACCTACAGCCTGGAGCGCATGCGCGACGTCCTGCGCGAGGCGCTGACCACGAAAGCCAAGGGCCCCAAGGTGATCGTGGCCTCGTCCGAGTGCATGCTGAACAAGCAGCGGCGCGTGCGGCCACTGGTGAAGAAGGCGATCGGCGAGGGCCGGCGCGTCGTGCGCGAGCGCTTCGGCGTCGACCCGGACACCTGCACCGGCGACCATTCCTGCATCCGGCTGTCCGGCTGCCCGTCGCTCACGATCCGGCCCAACCCCGATCCGCTGCGGCGCGACCCGGTCGCGGCGGTCGTCGACAGCTGCGTCGGCTGCGGCCTGTGCGGGGAGGCGGCGCACGCGGCGGTGCTGTGCCCGTCGTTCTACCGCGCCGAGATCGTCAACAACCCCACCCGCTGGGACCACTTCGCGCAGCGCGTGCGGAGTGCCGTGATCGGCTGGCTGCAGGGCCGGATCGCCCGCCGCCTGGAAGGTCTCGCCGCATGACGCAGCCCCGCGCGATCACCATCGCCCTGCTCGCCATGGGAGGGGAGGGCGGCGGCGTGCTGTCCGAATGGCTGGTGGACCTGGCCGAGCACCACGGCTACCTCGTCCAGGCGACCTCGGTGCCCGGCGTGGCCCAGCGCACGGGCGCGACCGTGTACTACCTGGAGCTGTTCCCGCGTGCCGCGGTGCCCGCGGACGCGCGGCCGGTGCTGGCCCTGTCTCCCGTGCCGGGCGAGGTCGACGTGGTCATCGCGTCCGAACTGATGGAAGCGGGCCGTGCGCTGCAGCGCGGACTGGTGAGCAGCGAGCGCACCACCTTCATCGTCTCCACCCATCGCGTCTACTCGATGACGGAGCGCACCGCGATGGGCGATGGCCGGGTCGACGCGCCCAAGCTCCTCGACGGTGCTCGCGCCGCGGCCGCTCGCCTCGTGGCGGCCGACTTCGCGGCCATCGCGGAACAGGCCGCGGGGCCGATCGCCCCGGCGCTGTTCGGCGCCCTGGCCGCGTCGGGCGCGCTGCCGTTCGAGCGGGCGCAGTTCGAGGAGGCGATCCGGCGCGGCGGGGTGGGCGTGCAGGCGAGCCTGAAGGCGTTCGCCGCCGGTCATGCCGCCGCTCTCGCGCCGGAGGCGCTGCCGCCGGACGCCGTGCCGCCGGTGCGGCTCGGCCCGCGGCTGGCGGCCCTGGACGAGCGCATCGGCGCCGGCTTTCCCCTCCACGTGCAGGACACGCTGCGGCACGGCGTGCTGCGCCTGGCCGATTTCCAGGACGTGCCCTATGCCGCCGCCTACCTGGACCTGCTGCAGCCGTTGCGCGACACCGGCGACGTGCTCACCGAAACCGCGCGCCATCTCGCGCTGTGGATGACCTACGAGGATGCGATCCGCGTCGCCGACCTGAAGACCCGCCGTAGCCGCTTCGACCGCGTCGCAGGGGAGGTCAAGCTCACGGACGGGCAGCTGCTGCACATCAACGAGTTCATGCATCCGCGCGTCGAGGAGATCGCCGACATCCTGCCGGCGGGACTGGGTCGCTGGCTGCTCGCCACCGGCTGGGCCCGCGGCGCGCTCGGGCGCTTCACGCGCAGCGGCCGCATCGTGCGCACCAGCTCGCTGCGCGGCTTCCTGCTGCTCTACGCCATCGCGGCGCTGCGGCCACTGCGGCCGCGGTCGCTGCGCTTCGGTGTCGAGCAGGAACGCATCCGCACCTGGCTGGCCGGGATCCAGCGCCTGGCCGGCAGCCAGCCGGCGCTGGCGCTGGAGCTCGCGCGCAGCCAGCGCCTCGTGAAGGGCTACGGCGACACCCACGCGCGCGGCTGGCGCAACTTCCAGCGCCTGCTCGGCGAACTGCCGCGGCTGGAGGGCGACGAGGCCGGCGCCCGGCGGTTGTCGGAGCTGGCGCGTGCCGCCCTGGCCGACGAGAGCGGGCAGGCGCTGGAGCACATGCTGGCGTCTGCCTGAATTGACCGCCCTGCGCGCACAACGTATGGTCGATTCCCACCCACGAGAGGAGACAGGAAGATGAAGATGACGAGCCTTCGACAGGCCGCCCTGCTGGTGCTGGCCCTGGGCGCGGCCGCGGGCGCCGCGGCGCAGGAGACCACCCTGCGGCTGGTGAGCGCCTTCGCCGAGAACGGCATCTACGTGCAGCGCCTGCAGCCCTGGATCCAGAAGTTCAACGCCGAGGGCAAGGGCGTGCTGCAGATCAACTTCATCGGCGGCCCCAAGGCCATGCCGCCCTTCGAGGCGGGCAACGCCGTGAAGACCGGCGTGGTCGACATGGCGATGTCGACGGGAGCCTTCTATACCAACGTGATGCCCGAGGCGGACTTCCTGAAGCTCACCCAGATCCCGGTGGCGGAGCAGCGCAGGAACGGCGCGTTCGACGCGATCAACAAGGTGTGGAACGAGAAGGCCAACATGCAGTACCTGGCCCGCATGGTGGAGAACCAGCCGTTCCACATCTACACCAACAAGAAGGTCGACAAACCGGACCTCAGCGGCCAGAAGATCCGCATCACGCCGGTGTACCGCGACTTCTTCCAGGCCCTCAACGCCACCGTCATCACCACGGCGCCGGGCGAGGTCTACACGGCCCTCGAGCGGGGCGTGGTCGACGGCTACGGGTGGCCCATCGGCGGCATCTTCGACCTCAAGTGGGAGGAGAAGACCAAGTTCCGCATCGACCCCGGCTTCTACGACGCCGAGGTGTCGCTGGTCATGAACCTGCCGGCCTACAACAAGCTGTCCAAGGCGCAGCACGACTACCTGCACAAGCAGCTGCTGGCGCTGGAGGCCGAAAACTCCTTCTGGGCCCGGTACACGGCCGAGGAGGTGGCACGGCAGCAGAAGGCGGGCATCGAGACCATCAAGTTCGATCCCGCCACCAGCAAGGCCTTCGTCGACAAGGCCTACCAGGTGGGCTGGGCCAGCGCGGAGAAGCAGAGCCCGGACATCGCCAAGCGCTTCAAGCCGCTGTTCGCGCCCAAGTGACCGGGCGCCTCTCCATTGCCTTCGCCAGGCTGCTGGCCGCGCTGGCGCTGGGCGGCTGCGCGGTCATGTTCGCCATGATGCTGGTGATCGTGGGCGACGTGGCGCTGCGCAACATCCCGGTTCCCGGCCTCCCGCGCGGGCTGGCCTGGAGCAACGAGGTGTCCGAGCTGATGCTCTATCTCACCACGGTCCTGGTCGCGCCGTGGCTGCTGCGCCAGGGCCAGCACATCCGCGTGGACATCCTGCTCACCGCCATGCCGCCCAGGCTGGCCTGGTACTTCGAGTGGCTGGGGGACGCCCTCGGCCTGGCCTGCTGCCTGTTCATGGCCTGGTATGCGGCACGGGCCGCGTGGGCCAGCTACGCGGGCGGGGCGCTGAACATCAAGACGCTGGTGACGCCGGAGTGGTGGTCGCTGGCGCCGCTGCCGCTGATGTTCGCTCTGCTGGCCGTCGAGATGGTGTTCCGCATGCAACGGTTGCAGGGCGCCGAACGGGCGCCGCGGCGCGACGCGGTGAGCGCGGCATGAGCAGCTGGGTCGTTGCCGCCTGGCTGATGCTGGGGGGCTCCACGCTCCTGCTGTTCATCGGCATGCCGGTGGCGCTGACCTTCATCACCGTCAACATCGTCGGCGCCTTCCTCTACATGGGCGGCGAGGTGGGGCTGGCGCAGCTGGCGCGCAGCAGCGTGGGCTCGGTGACGGCCTTCTCGCTCACGCCCATCCCCCTCTTCGTGCTGATGGGCGAGATCCTGTTCCACACCGGCCTGGCGCTGAAGGTGATCGAGGGGATCGAGCGGCTGATCCGGCGCGTGCCGGGGCGCCTGGCGGTGGTGGCGGTGGTCGCGGGCACGGTGTTCTCCGCGATCTCGGGCTCGACCATCGCCACCACGGCGATGCTCGGCTCCCTGCTGCTGCCGGTGATGCTGGCCAAGGGATACCACCCGACGCTCGCCACGGGGCCCATCATGGCCATCGGCGCCGTGGACATGCTGATCCCGCCCTCGGCGCTCACGGTCCTGCTCGGGTCGCTCTCCGGCATCTCCATTTCCAAGCTGCTGATCGGCGGCGTGCTGCCGGGCGTGATCCTGTCGGTGGCCTTCGTGCTGTGGATCGTCGTGCGGGTGCGGGTCACGCCCTCGCTGGCGCCGGCCGCCGACGAGCAGCGGGCCTACAGCGGCTGGGAGCGCTGGCAGCCCTTTTTCGGCTATGTGCTGCCCACGCTGTCCATCTTCGGCGTGGTGGTGGGCGCGCTGGCCGCGGGCTGGGCCACGCCCACCGAATGTGCGGCGCTGGGCGCCTTCGCCACCCTGGTGCTGGCGCTGGCCTACCGCGCCCTCACGTTCGACGCGCTGCTCAAGGCCCTCAAGGGCACGGCGGGCATCTCGGGAATGATCCTGTTCATCATCCTGGGCGCCACCACGTTCGCGCAGATCCTGTCGTTTTCCGGCGCCAGCAACGGGCTGGTCCAGATGATCACGGGGAAGGGGTGGTCCACCGGCATGATCGTCGCCGGCATGATGCTGGTGCTGATCTTCCTGGGCATCTTCGTCGACCAGGTCAGCATGATGATGATCACCCTGCCGATCTTCATGCCCGTCGTGCAGGGGCTCGGCGTCGACCTGGTCTGGTTCGGCGTGATGTTCCTGATCTGCATGCAGCTGGGCCTGCTGCTGCCGCCGCACGGGCTGCTGCTCATGACCATGCGCGGCGTGGCGCCACCGGCCGTGACCATGGGCCACATCTTCCGCGCCGTGGTGCCCTACGTGGCCATGAGCCTGCTGCTGCTGGCGGCCGTGTTCTGGATCCCCTCGATCGCGACGGCGCTGCCCCGCTGGATGGGCTGAGGGCGAGAGTTGGCCGTTGCGCCGGATCCATCCGGTGCACTCGGGGGGGCGCCTCGGCCAGCGGTCCCGGGGCACGTGCGGTGATTCAGGCGTGCTGGGCGATGGCGCGCTGCGCATCCTCGAAGTAGCGCCGCACGATGGCGAAGGCCCGCTCGGCCGAGGGGGGCAGGGTGCGGCCGTCGCGCCGCACCATCCCCAGGGTGAGCTCCAGGTCCAGCGGCGGATCGACGTCGAGCGCCTGCAGCCGTCCCGCCGCGACCTCCAGCACGGCCGAAATGTGCGTGCTGGGCAGGATCGCGTCGCTGGCCGCCAGCAGCGCGTGCACGGTGGCCATGTCGTTGCTGTTGACCGCGAAATGGTCCTCCAGCGGAAGTGACAGTCCGTACAACCGGGCCAGGCGGCGCAGCATGCCTTCCTCGGCGAAGCCGGGGAGCACGCAAGGGTAGGCCAGCAGGTCGGCGATGCGCAGGCGGCGCCTGCCAGCCAGGGGATGGCCCGTGCGGACGAACCAGCCGAAGCTGCACTGGTGCAGGGGTTCGACGGCCATGTCGGCGTCCTGCTCGGCCACGCGCACGTCGCCGACGAAGAAGTCGATCTGCTCGCGCGCCAGCGCCTCGAGCAGCACGTCCGAGCTCTGCACCATGGTGCGCAGGCGCAGGTTCGGCGCGGTAGCCAGCAGCTGCAGCACCATCGGCGCCAGCAGGCCGTGCGCGAGCGACGACCCCATGCCGAAAGCCAGCGGACCCAGCTCGCCGGCTTGCATCAGCCGCACTTCGCGCGCGGCCTCCTTCTCGTCGAACACGATGCGCCGCGCGCGCTGCGCATACAGCTGTGCGTAGGGCGTGGGCGCGAGGCCGCGGCCCTCGCGGTCGAACAGGGGAATGCCCAGGCTGTCCTCCAGAGCCCGCAGGCTGCGCGAGAGCGCGGGCAGGCTCAGGTGGACCTGCTGGGCCGCCGCGCTGAGCGAGCCCAGGTCCATGACCGCCAGGAAGTGCCTCAGCTGTCGTGTATTCATGGCGCCATGATTGCAGGAAGTGCAATTCCTACTTGATTAGATTGCAATTTACGCAAGGTGGTCCGGTTCCTAGACTGGGGCGCATTCAAAGGAGACAAGCCCATGCCCCGCCCCTTCGCCGCGCCGCGCGCGGTCGTGGCGATTTCGACCGACCGCGTGGAGCGTGAAGGCCACGCCACCCACGCCGGCTTCCATGGCTACGTCCACGCCGTCTCGGCAGTGGCCGGCGCGCTGCCGCTGCTGTTGCCCTCGGACGCGCAGGCGCTCGACGCCGACACGCTGATCGCCAGTGTCGACGGCGTGCTGCTGACCGGCAGCCCGTCCAACGTCGATCCCGCCCGCTACGATGCGCCGCGGCCGCACGCCGCCATGACGCTCGATCCCGCGCGCGACGCCGCCATCCTGCCGCTGCTGGCGCGCCTGGTGGAAGCCGGCGTGCCGCTGCTGGCGGTCTGCCGTGGCTTCCAGGAGCTGAACGTGGCCTTCGGCGGCACGCTGCATCCGGCGGTCCACACGCTGCCGGGCCGCCTGGACCACCGCGAGGGCGACCATGACCGGCCCGTCGAGCGCTGGTACGACGACAGCCATGCCCTGCGCATCGTCCCCGGCGGACGGCTCGCCCAGCTGGCCGGCTGCGAGGCGGTGCAGGTCAATTCGCTGCACCACCAGGGCATCGACCGCCTCGGTGCAGGCCTGCGCATCGAGGCCGTGGCACCCGACGGCCTGGTCGAGGCCTTCAGCGTGGCCGACGCCCCCGGGTTCACCCTGGCCGTGCAGTGGCACCCGGAGATGCGCGTGGACGACAGCCCGCTCGCGCGGGCTCTCTTCTCGGGCTTCGGCCAGGCCTGCCTTGCGCGGCGCGACGAGCGCCTGCGTTCCCTTTCGAATCGGACCTCCTGACCATGGACCACCCTTCCGTCCTGCAGCACTTCAGCGACACCTACGCCGAGGCGAGGCGCAAATTCGTCCGGGCCGCGGCGCGCCGGGGCCTGCCGGTCGAGAGCGAACAGCTCCCCCTGCGGGGTGCCGAGGGCGAACTGCTGGCCATGGACGTCGTGCGCGACGGACCGGCCCATGCGTCCCGCCTGCTGGTCGTGATCAGCGGCGTCCATGGCGTCGAGGGCTTCTGCGGCTCGGCCATCCAGACCGGCCTGCTGGAGGAGGGCGTGCGGCCCCTGGCGCCGGACACGGCCGTGCTGCATGTCCACGCGGTCAACCCCTATGGCTTTTCGCACCTGCGCCGCGCCACCCAGGAGAACGTGGACCTGAACCGCAACTTCGTCGATTTCCGGCAGCCGCTGCCGGTCAACGCCGGCTATGCGGACATCCACGACGCGCTGCTCCCGCAGGAGTGGCCGCCCGGCGCCGCCAGCGAGGCCTTCCTCGAGGACTACCGCCAGCGCCATGGCGCGCGCGGACTGCAGCGCGCCATGTCGCTGGGCCAGCACTCGCATGCCGACGGGCTGCACTTCGGCGGCCTTGAGCCGGCCTGGAGCAACCGGGCGTTCCGGAACGTGCTGCGCCGCCACGCGGCCGGCGTCCACCTGCTCGCATCGGTCGACATCCACACGGGACTCGGGCCGTCCGGGCACGGCGAGAGGATCTTCGCCAGCTTCGACTCCGATCCCACCGTGCTGGAGCAAGCCACGCGCTGGTGGGGGCCGCTCACCAGCGTGACCACCGGCACCTCCGCCAGCATCCCCATGAGCGGCCCGATCCAGACCGCGCTGCACCAGGAGTGCCCACATGCGCGCCACCTGGGCATCTGCCTGGAGTACGGGACCCATCCCATGCCGCGTGTCATGAACGCCCTGCGCGCCGAGCACTGGCTGAACCGGACCGGCGCCGACGCGGACCGGTCCGCTGCCATCCGGCAGGACCTCAAGGACGCCTTCTATCCCCAGGACGACGACTGGAAGCGCGCCGTCTGGCGGCAGGGCCGCGAGGCCTGCCTGCAGGCCCTGGCTGGCCTGGCCGACACCTGTTCCTTCCCGCTCGCCGCCTGATTCCCCTGGAGACGCCATGACCGCCGCCACCCTCGACTCCCTGTCCAGCCATGCCGCCGGTGCCCAGCCGAGCGCGGGCTCGATCAGCCGCAAGGCCATCGCCGCCGCCGTCGCCGGCAACGCGCTGGAGTTCTACGACTTCGTCATCTACGCCTACTTCGCCGTCTACATCGGCAAGGCCTTCTTCCCGGTGGGAGGCGAGTTCGGCAGCCTGCTGGCCGCCGTCGCCACCTTCGGGGTCGGCTTCTTCGCGCGTCCCCTGGGCGGGGTGCTGATCGGCTCCTTTGCCGACCGTGCCGGCCGCAAGCCCGCGATGATCCTCACCGTGGCGCTGATCACCATCGGCACCCTCGGGTTGGCCGCGACGCCCGGCTACGACGCGATCGGCGTCGCCGCGCCCATCATCGTCGTGCTGTGCCGGCTCGTGCAGGGCCTGGCCCTGGGCGGGGAGGTCGGCCCGGCCACGGCGCTGCTGATCGAGGCGGCCCCGCCCGGCAAGCGCGGCCTGTACTCCAGCTGGCAGATCGGCAGCCAGGGACTGGCGGTCGCGGTCGGCGGCGTGTTCGGCGTGACCCTGTCCCTCATGCTGACCCCGCAGCAACTGGCGAGCTGGGGCTGGCGGGTGCCGTTCCTGGCCAGCCTGGCGCTGGTGCCCATCGCCCTGTACCTGCGCCGCCACTTGCCCGAGACGCATGCGGCCCAGGAATCCAGCGGCACGAGCATCGTGGGCACGGTCCTGCGCGGCCATCGCCGCGTCGTGCTGCTCGGGGTGCTGGTCTCCGCGTCCGTCGCCGTCACCTCGCAGGTGGGCAACTACATGGTCAGCTATGCCGTGCAGGTGCTGAAGCTGCCCGCGGCGGTGGCGCAGTCGAGCGTGCTGATCGGCGGCCTGGTGACCTTCGCCTTCGGCATCCTGGGCGGCGTCCTGTGCGATCGCTACGGGCGCAAGCTGATCAACCAGCTGCCCCGCATCGGCCTGATGGTCCTGATCGTGCCCCTGTTCCTGTGGCTCACCGGTGCACCTGGCACCGGCACGCTGCTCGTCGTGACGGCCATCCTGGCGGCGTTGACCGCCGTCTCCGGGGCCGCCGGCATGGTGACCGTGCCCGAACTGCTGCCGATCGCCGTGCGCAGCACCGGCATGTCCCTGGTCTACGCGATCAGCACCGCGGTGTTCGGCGGCACCACCCAGTTCGTCGTGACCGGGTTGCTGGCCGTGACGCACGACCCGCTCGCCCCGGCGTACTACGTGGTCGCCATGAGCTTGCTGAGCGTCGGCGCGATGGCGCTGCTGCCCGAAACGCGCGACGTCGACGTGCGCCGCTGAGCCGGCGACGCCAGCCTCCAATGCCGGAGGCGTACCCGGCCCGACCCTGGGACCCGTCATGCCGGGCCTGACCTCCAGACCCGTCATGCCGGGCTTGACCCGGCATCCACCTCCGGAACAAGGCTGCACCTGGCTCCACGGACAGGAGATGGATTGCGGGTCAAGCCCGCAATGACGGGGCGGGGAGGCACGTGCTCCACCTTTTGAACGTCATCCAGGCCTGACCCGGCATCCACCTCCGGAACGGCGCTGCACCTGGCACAACGGACAGGAGATGGATGGCGGGTCAAGCCCGCAATGACGAGGTGGGGAAGCCGTGCTTCACGTTTGAACGTCATGCCGGGCTCGACCCGGCATCCATCTCCGGAATGAGGTCAGGCCGGCAATGACGGGGGAATGGCCGGCGGCAGGTCCGCGACGTCGGCGATGACGCCCCTGATCGCCTCGGCCGAGCGTTGCATCGCCGACAGCTCCTCCGGCGCCAGCGAGACCGGCAGCGTCCTGGTGACGCCGTGCCGGCCCACGATGGCCGGCAGGCTCAGGCAGACATCCGAGATGCCGTACTCGCCGTGCAGCAGGGTGGAGACGGTGAGGACCGATGCGTCGTCTCGCACGATCGCCTCGACGATCCGGGTCAGCGAGGTGGCGATGGCGAAGTTGGTCGCCCCCTTGCGCTGGATGATCTCGTAGGCCGCCCGGCGCACGCGCTGCTCGATGGCGTCCATCTCGGTCCGTGAAAAGACCATGCCGGCCAGGCTGCAGTAGTCGGGGATCGGCACGTTGCCCAGGCTCGCCGTGGACCAGGCGACGAACTCGCTGTCCCCATGCTCCCCGAGCACGTAGGCGTGGACGTTCCTGGCGTCCACCGCGCAGTGCCCAGCGAGTTCCGCCCGCAGGCGGGCCGAGTCCAGCACCGTGCCCGAGCCGAAGACCCTGCCAGGCGGCAGGCCCGTCAGCCGCAACGCGACATAGGTCAGGGCATCCACGGGGTTGGTGGTCATCAGGAAGAGGCCTTCCGGGTTCACGTCCATGACGCCCTGGAGGACATCCCGCAGCATCTCGACGTTGCGCTGGAAGAGCGCCGTCCGCGCTTCGCCCGGCCGCTGCGCTGCGCCGGCCGTGAGCACGGTCACCAGCGCCCCCTGCGCGTCGTCGATCGCCCCGGGCCGCACGACGACCGGGCGGTGGAAGGGAACCGCGTGCGCGATGTCCATGGCCTCGCCCTCCGCGCGCGCGCTGTCGGCGTCGATCAGCACGATCTCCCGGGCCAGGCCCGAGGTCGCCAGGGTGTACGCAAAGGTGCTGCCGACCCGGCCGGCGCCGATGATCGCGATCTTGGTGTCCTGCATCACGCTTCACCTCCAGGGTTCCAGGCGGGCCTTCGTGCACGTCGACAAACTCTCGCGGCCAGCGGTGGCCCGTCCGCCGGTCTAGGAACGTTGCACCGGTCGTCCCGGCTGCAACTCCAGCCGCTCGTCCCGGTGCCAGATGGTCAGGCCGTCACCCTGCTCCAGCCGGTACGTGACGCTGCCGCTCTCCATCTCGACGGCGAGTTGCTGGCCGCGCACGCTCAGGCGGAAGCGCAGGGCCTGCACCTGCCGGTGCGGCTGGAACGTGAGACGCCCGCCGTTGTCGCGCAGGCCGGCCACGCCGTAGACGACGCCCATCCACGTTCCGCCCATCGAGGCGATGTGGCAGCCGTCCCTGGCGCCGACATCGGCCAGGTCCATGAGCAGGGCACTGATGAGATAGCTGATGGCGTGCTCGTCGTGACCGACTTCGAACGCCAGGATGCTCTGGATGCAGGCCGAGAGGGATGAGTCGCCAGTGGTCAGCTCGTCGTAGTAGTCGAAGTTGCGCCGCTTCTGTTCCAGGGTGAATTCATTGCCCAGCAGGAACATCGCCAGCACCACGTCGGCCTGCTTGATGACCTGGTGCCGGTAAATGACCAGTGGGTGAAAGTGCAGCAGCAGCGGGTACTGGTCGCGCGGCGTGCCCTCGAAGTCCCACTTCTTCAGGTCGAGGAAGTCGTCGTCCTGCGGATGGATCTGCGAACGCTCGTCGAAGGGGACGTACATGCGCTCGGCCGCCCGCCGCCAGTCGTCCGCTTCGGCTGGATCGAGCCCGGTCCGCAGCACCAGTGCCCGGTAGTGGTCGGGACTGTGCTGCCGCATGTCGTCCACCGCGTCGGCGGCGAACCGCAGGTTGTCGCGCGCCATCAGGTTGGTGTAGGTGTTGTTGTTGACCACCGTGGTGTATTCGTCCGGCCCCGTCACCCGGTGGATGCAGAAACGCCCGTCGCGCCGCGGCGAGAAGAAGCCCAGGTCGAACCAGAGCCGCGCGGTCTCGACCAGCATTTCGGCGCCGCATTCGAGCAGGAAGTTCCGGTCGCCCGTGACATCGACGTACTTGACGATGCCATGGGCGACGGCGGCGTTGATGTGGTACTGCGCGGTGCCGGCGGCGTAGTAGGCCGACGCTTCGTCACCGCTAATGGTGCGCCAGGGAAACAGCGCGCCTTTCTGGCCCACCGCGCGGGCGCGTTCGCGCGCCTTGTCCAGGATGCTGTAGCGGAACCGCAGGACATTGCGCGCCAGGCTGGGCGACGTGTAGATCAGGAACGGCAGGACGTAGATTTCCATGTCCCAGAAGTAGTGGCCGTCGTACGTCTGGCTGGTCAGCCCCTTGGCTGCAATGCCGGCGCGATCGGCGCGGCCGCAGGCCTGGATCAGCTGGAACAGGTTCCAGCGCAGGCATTGCTGCATGCGCGGGTGCCGCGAGCTGATCTGGATGTCGCTGCGGTGCCAGAAGTCGTCCAGGTAGGCGCGCTGGTCGTCCAGGAGCCGCCCGAACCCCTCGGCCACCACACGATCCAGCGTTCGTCCTGCGCGCAGGCAGAGCTCGGCGGTCTTGTCGTCCCGGGAGGTGTGGTGGGTGATGTACTTGGTGAGCGCGATCGGCTTGCCCGGCTCCGCGTCCACGGAGAACACCAGGCGCGCGCCATGCCCGCCCCAGTCGGCCTTCATCGTCCAGGTGCAGTCGGTCTCCAGGACATGGTCGATGCCGCAGGCCATGGTCATGCCGCTGCGGGTCGTCCGGTAGCCCAGGATCACGCGGCGATCCTTGCCTTCGGCCGCCTGCAGGGAGAGCACGCGATCCATGGTCGCGTGCGCCAGCCGGGGGTCGTCCTTCACGTCCTGGCCGGTCGGCAGGTGCTCGACGACCTCGGACGACAGGACGAGCGCGGCCTTGGCGTTGAGGACCGTCACCCGGTAGGAGATCGCGGCGACATGCTTCTCCTGGAACGAGACCAGGCGCTGCGACTCGACCAGGACCTGCCGGCCGGCAGGCGTTTCCCAGAGCACCCGCCGCTCGAGCGTGCCGGCCCGCATGTCGAGTGCACGCTCGAAGCTCAGGAGGCGGGCGTTCGCCAGGTCGAAGGGCTCATCGTCGACGTACAGGCGGATGATCTTGGCGTCCGGCAGGTTCGCGATCGTCTGGCCGGTCGTGGCGAAGCCGAACGCCCACTCGCCGTAGGGGATGGGCCAGGTCTCGTGGAACCCGTTGACGAACGTGCCGTGGCGAAAGGCCGGCCCGCCTTCCTCGAACGCTCCCCGGATGCCTAGGTAGCCATTGGAGACGGTGAAGACCGTCTCGGCCTGGGGCAGGAAGCCCGGCGCGAACGACTTTTCGACCCAGCGCCACTCCTCGATCGGGTAGATGATCTCCGGCGGCAGGACCGGCTCGTGCTTAAGCATCGAGCAACTCCGCCAGGTCGGCCACGACGATGTCGGCGCCGTTCGCCCGCAGGGTGTCTGCACCTGCGTCCCTGGCCACGCCGATCACCAGGCCGAACTGCCCGGCCCGGCCGGCCTGGACACCGGCAATGGCGTCTTCGATGACCACCGCGCGGGCCGGGCTGGCGTTCACCAGCTCGGCGGCCTTGAGGAAGGCGTCCGGCGCAGGCTTGCCGGGAAGCCCGAGCTGGGTTGCGACCACTCCGTCGACCCTGGCATCGAACAGGTCGAGGATGCCCGCCGCGAGCAGGATCTGCTCGCAGTGGTTGCTCGACGAGACCACGGCCGTGCGGATGCCCCGGTCGCGCAGTTGCCGCACGAAGGTCACCGATCCGGGGTACGACTCGACCTCGCCACGGTCGATCGCCGCCTCGACCAGCGCGTCCTTGCGGTTGCCCAGGCCGCAGACCGTGTCGGCAGCCGGCGGGTCCGAAGGTGCACCTTCCGCAAGGGTGATGTCGCGGGACGCGAGGAAGCTCCTCACGCCGTCGTAGCGCGCCTTGCCGTCCACGTACCACTTGTAGTCGGTGTCGATGTCGAACGGCCGGAACGACTCCGCATCGCCTGCCCGCAACGAGAGGAACTCGTCGAACACCGTCTTCCAGCAGCGCGCATGGATCCGGGCGGTCGACGTGAGAACGCCGTCCATGTCGAAGAGGACGGCGTCGAAGCGGTCCGGCGTGACCGGGCCGGCGGTCACCACGTCGCTCCTTCGAGCCGTCGACCCGGCAGGCCGACAGGCAGGTGGTGTTCGTGGTCGAAGGGGACGGTGCCAACGGAAAGCGTCTGGTCCACGCTTCACCTCCAGACAGGTGGAAGCACCCTCGCGGCGCAGCCGCGGGCCCCGACGATCACCATCCCCGGCGGATGCGGCCGCTCCTCGGCGCTGGACGCCATGATGCGCCCGCGCGCAGCGCGAGCGCATGGGACCTTGGTCCAACCGGTGCGCGGCACGCCGCCGACGCCGGGTGGGACAAGCTCAGCGCACGGGTCCGGGCCAGCCGGGCGGTGCGCACCGCCTGGCGCCGTTGCGGCGCCAGGGTGGGTTTCAAGGGGCGCGGCTCAGCGCGTCGCCTTCTCGATGTATTTCGCCAGTTCCTGCACCTGTTCGTCGCTCAGGTGCCGGAAGGCGGGCATCTGGCCGATGCCGTTGCGCAGCGCCTTGACCACGCGCGGCGCATCCGGTTTCAGTTCGTCCAGCGACGGGCCGACGGCGCCGGTGGCCCCGGCGTCCTTCAGGGCGTGGCACAGGGAGCAGGCGGGCGTGACGCTGCTGAACAGCGCCTTGCCGTCCTCGGCGGCCTGGGCCGCGCCCGCCGCGAGCAGCAGCGCGATGGCGGGAAGGATGCGCGCCATCACGCCACCGTCAGCGGGAACGCGTGCGAGCGCCAGCCGCTGTTGAGGTAGCCGCCGCCGTTCTCCGGGCTGGCTTCCACCTGCCAGTTGAACTGCACGTCCTGCGCGCGCGAGGCCAGCATGTACTGGCCCGGCTTCAGCTGCACGGGCAGCACGAACTGGCGCCAGGCGAAGCGGCCCAGGTCCGGGCCGACGAAGCGCGCTTCCTGCCAGCTCTGGCCGCCGTCGAGTGAGACGTCGATGCGGCGCAGGGACCGCGTGCCGCCCATGGCGACCCCCTGGATCTGCACCCAGCCGGCCTTGACCGTGCCGGCTTCCGGCGCGGGGCCGTTGATCCAGGACTTGACGTCCATCTCCCACACGGAGGGATGGCTCGGATCGCCCTTGGCGCCGGGCGGGGACATGCGGTAGCCGGTCTTCTGGATCGCGGCTTCGGTCTCCTGCTCGGTGAAGGCCAGGCGCTTGATGTACTTGATGTTGTTGACGCCGCTGTAGCCCGGCACGATCAGGCGCAGCGGGCCGCCGTGCGCATGCGGCAGCGGGTCGCCGTTCATTTCCCAGGCGAGCAGCGCGTCTTCGAAGGTGCGCACGGGCACCGAGC
Source organism: Ramlibacter pinisoli (assembly GCF_009758015.1). NCBI lineage: Bacteria > Pseudomonadati > Pseudomonadota > Betaproteobacteria > Burkholderiales > Comamonadaceae > Ramlibacter > Ramlibacter pinisoli. The sequence goes on along the minus strand of NZ_WSEL01000009.1, from coordinate 323,167 downwards.
GCTCCACCATGATGGTCTTGGGATCGATGCCCGCCGGCAGGGTCTCGCCACCGGTGCCGGTCATGAAGCGGGCGCCATCGGCCAGGCCGCCGAGTGCGGCGACGACGGTGCGCACCGGCACGCCGCTCCACAGCACGCAGCCGGCCGCGCCGACGGACCACTTGGTGCCGCTCGGCTTGTCCGCGAAGTAGCCGCGGCCGTTGCCGGAGCACTGCAGCACGGTGGCCATCGTCTCCAGGCCCATGCCCTTGAGGTCGGCGACGCTCAGGGTGCGCGGCTGGCGCACGCCTTCGACGGCCATCTGCCAGGCGTCGCGGTTGGCGACGATGGACGCGTCGGGCGCGGGCAGGTTGTTGCGGATGTACAGGCGATCGGACGGCGTGACGATGCTGGTGCCGAAGGCGCTGCGCTTGGTCTCGATGGTCGTGCTGGTGTGCACGATCATGTGGTCCTGGTTCTTCCAGGCCACGTACCCGGGCAGGGCGGGTTTGGCGGCGGGCGCGGCCGGTGCCGCGGCCTGTGCGGCGGCTTCGCGGCCCAGGGTGGCCGCGGCGATGGTGGCGGCGCTGCCCGCCAGCAGGCGGCGGCGGCCGGAATCCGGCTGGTCGTTCTTCATCTCTTCCTCTGTCCAACGCATGCAGTAGTGCAGCCAACGACTCTATTGCGCGCAGGGGGGCGGCGCAAGAGGAGGCGGGGTGCCGGAGCCCCCCCGCGTCGGGGGGGCTGATGTGCAGAGCTACGGGAGCGCGCCGGTCAGCGCCAGGCGAATGACCTCGTCCGGATCAGGCACATGCCCGTGTTGATTGGCCCGGCTGCCAGCCTGGCTAGCCGAGGCCGCAGATGCGCGTGATCTCGCCCGCACACTGCTGCAGGCGGGGCAACAGGTCGAACAGGTCGGGGCAGTCCGGGCCCTTCAGGGCGGCGATGGTGAGGGCGGCGCGGGTGCGGGCGCCCTCGCTCCCGATCGGCACCCCGAGATCGATGCCGCCCATGAACCGCGCGCCCTCGGCATACGCCCAGCCATCGGCCCGCACGCGCTCGAGCCGCTCGTTGAACTCCTGCCGTTCCCGCGCACCCATGCGCAGGTAGTCGGCCTGGCGCGCCAGCAGTTCGGTGCGTTCGCCCGCTTCCAGGTGGGCCAGGAGCAGTTGACCCGAGACCGTGGCCACCGGGGAGTGCAGGGAGCCGATCTGGACCGACAACCGGACGGGTTGCGGACTTTCCACCTGCTCCAGCACCAGCACCTTGTCCCGGTGCAGCACCGACAGGTGACAGGACTGGCGGGCGAGATCGACCAGGTCGCGCATCAGCGGCGTGGCCACGTCGATCAGCTGCTCGTGCGGCGAATGGGTGCGGCTCAGTTCGAAGAGCTTGAGCGTGAGCTGGTAGCCACCCGCATCGTCGCGGCGCAGGTAACCGCGCGCTTCCAGCACGGTCAGCATCCGGAACAGCTCGCTGGGTTCGCGTCCCAGCGCGCGGGCCAGCTGCGCCTGCGTGAGCGGCACGGCCTGCTCGGACAGGTACTCCAGCACGTCCAGCGCCTTCTCCAGCGCGGGGACCGCGTACTTGTTGCGCGGGGACTCGCTGTCGGTGACTGGCGGGGTCGAGGCGGTCATCGGTTGTCGGCGGCGGCCAGCGGCACGCGCCGCTCGACCAGGTGCAGATGATCGCAGACCAGCACGGTCTCGTCGCGCTGGTTGGTGACCGTGACCGTTTCCACCACGATGCCGTGACCGGCGCGCTTGGGGTGCGGACGGCGGTCGGTGATCTCCACGCGGGAATAGATCGTGTCGCCGATGAACACCGGCTTGACGAAGCGCAGCCTGTCGTAGCCGTAGGACATGGCCCGGGGGTTGATCGTGGAGGCGGTCAGGCCGATGCCCACGCTGAACACGAGGGTGCCATGCGCGATGCGCTGCTTGAACTCCTGGGTGGCGCACCAGGCCGCGTCCATGTGGTGCGGGAAGAAGTCGCCGGTCTGGCCGGCGTGCAGCACGATGTCGCCCTCGGTGATGGTGCGGCCGGTGGTGCGACGGGTGCTTCCCAGCTCGTACTCCTCGAAAAAACGCTCGTCGGTCATGCGACGCTTCCTTCCCTGGCGGGGCCGAGCCCCAGTTCTCGCAGGATCTCCTGCGTGTGCTCGCCGATGGCGGGCGCGGGCCGCGGGCTGCGCAGCACCTGGCGGTCGATGCGCAGCGGGCAGCGGGTGGTCTTCATGCCGGCGGCGCGACCGGACAGCGGCTGCACCATGTCGAGGACGGCGAAGCCGGGGTGCTCCAGCAGCCGCGACCAGGTCAGCACGTCGGCACACCAGATGCCGGCCGGCTCCAGCTGCGCCAGCCAGTGCTGCGTCGAGCGGCTCCGGAGGTGGTCCTGCAGCGCCTGCTTGAGCGTGTCGCGCTCGCGGTACCAGCTGGCGCGGTCGGCGGCCAGTTCCGCCAGCCGGGGGCTCTCGACCAGGCGGGCCAGTTCGTCCATCGGCGCCATGGCCAGCGCCAGGAAGCCGTCGGCCGTGCGGTAGATGCCGTAGGGCGCGGCGGCGTGCACGTTGGCGTGGTTCACGCGGCTGCGCCGCGGCGCCTCGCCGTCGCCGTTGAGGAAGGCGGTGAAGGGCTCGAATTGCAGGTCCAGCGCGGTTTCCAGCAGGCTGGCATCCACCCGCCCGCCGCGGCCGGTGATGCCCCGGCGCACGAGCAGCGCCAGGATGCCCTGCAGCAGGTGGGCGCCGGTCATCATGTCCACCACGGAGAGGCCGGCGGGCACCGGCGGCGCGTCGTCCCCGCCCTGGCCGCTGAGCCAGGCCATGCCGGACAGCGATTGCACCAGCAGGTCCTGACCCGGCTTGCCGCGCCATGGTCCCGCCTCGCCATAGCCTGTGACGGCCGCGTAGACCATGCGCGGATTGAGCTGTTGCACCGCGGCAAAATCCAGGCCCAGCCGTTCCATCACGCCGGGGCGGAAGTTGTGGATCATCACGTCCGCGCGCGCCACCAGCGCTGTCACGTGCTCGAGATCGGCGGGGTCCTTGAGGTCAGCCGCGAAGCTTCGCTTGTTGCGGTTGATGGTGTGGAAGAGGGCGCTGTCGCCGCCCACCTTCTGGTCCGCCAGCACCAGTTGCCGGCAGAGGTCGCCCCCGTCCGGGCGCTCCACCTTGATCACGTCGGCGCCGAGGTCTGCCATGCGCAATGCGCACGACGGGCCGGCCAGGAACTGGCTGAAGTCCAGCACGGTCAGGCCGGCCAGAGGCAGGGCGGTGTCGTCCTGATTGAGATTCATGGGTGAATGATAGATTCATCAGAGAGACGCGAACACCAGTCTGATGGGTCTTGAGGTTCAGTGGAAACCCCTAGGCGGCTGATTCTTCTGTGCACCTAGCATTCACCTATAAATCTTCCGTTCGCGCAAGAACAGCCTTTCCACCTTTCATCCTTCAGGAGACAGCATGAACGTTCGCCGCCATTTCCTCGCCGCCGCCGCGCTTGCCGGCCTGCTGGGCGCGGTCGCTCCGGCCCAGGCCGAGAGCTACCAGCTGCGCTTCTCCACCTCGCAGGTCAATCCGAACGAACCGGTGGTGAAGGTCATGCACAGCTTCGCCGACCGCGTGAAGGAGCGCTCCAAGGGGCAGCTCACGCTGACCATCTTCACGGGCGACCAGCTCGGCCCGCAGAAGAAGGTCAACGAGATGATCAAGGGCGGCGCCCGCGTGCTCAGCGTCACCGACTACGGCCAGCTGTCGCAGTTCGTGCCTGACATGGCCGTCGTGGCCGGCCCCTACATGTTCGCCAACCCGGACGAGGCCAAGCGCCTGTTCACCTCGCCGGTCTTCGGCGAGATGTCCACCAGGCTGGAGCAGCAGGGCCTCAAGCTGGTCATGGCCGACGGCCTCTTCGGTGTGCGCCACCTCCTGGCCAGCAAGCCGGTGCGCACCCCGGCCGATATCGCCGGCATGACCCTGCGCGTGCCGCCGTCGCCGATCATGCTGGAGACCTTCACCGCCCTGGGCGCCCGTCCGCAGGCGCTGCCCTGGGGCGAGGTCTACAACGCCCTGCAGACGGGCGTGGTCGATGCCGCCGAGGCCAACTACGGTTCGCTGGCCGGCTCCAAGCTGTATGAAGTGCGCAAGGTGGTGTCCAACACCGCGCACCAGATGATGTTCGCCGCCTTCGTCACCAGCACCAGCTTCTTCAACAGCCTGCCGGCGGACCTGCAGAAGATCCTGCTGGAGGAGGGCCGCAAGGCCGGGGCCGAACTCACCGCCGCCACCGTCGCCTCCGACAAGGCCTTCGCCGAGGAGTTGAAGAAGAACGGCGTGCAGATCGTCGAGAACGTGGACGTGAAGGCCTTCGCCGAGAAGGCCAAGGCTGCCTATGCGAAAGTGCCGGGCCTGACGCCGGGCATCTACGACAAGGCGCGCCAGGCGCTCGCCCACTGATCGCGAGATGCAGACCGTGCAAACTCTCGCGCCCCCGTCCGGGGGGCAGGAGGAAGCCGTGCCGGCCGCCGGTGCCTCGCGCGCCGGCCGGCTGCTCAGCCTGCGGCGCATCGACGAGGCCATCGGCGTTGCCTGCATGCTGGCCATCGTCGCCTCCATTGCCTGGGGTGTCATCACCCGCTACCTGTTCCCCCAGCCCGCCGCCTGGACCTTCGAGGCCGCGGTGATCGCTTTCGGCTGGCTGGTGTTCTTCGGCTCGGCGGCGTGCGTGCGCTGGCGCATGCATGCCGACGTCGATGCCCTGGTCGCGATGTTCCCGCCCAAGGTCCGGCGCGTCGTGTTCATCGGCAACTGGCTGCTGCTTGCCGTGCTGTTCGTCGTGCTGGCGGCCATGTTCGCCTGGCAGGGCGTGATCGCCCATTCCATCCGCGTGGTGTCGCTGGACATCCCGCGTTCCGTCGTCTACGCGCCCATGTCCGTCGCCTCCATCCTCATGCTGGTGCAGCACCTGCTGCTGGCGCCCTGGCGCGATGGCTGGCAGTGGCGGGCCTCCTCGGAGTCCGCGCTGTGAGCATGCTGCAACTCTGGCTTCCCTCCGTGCTGATGCTGGCGCTGCTGGCCCTGCAGACGCCCGTGACCTGGTCGATGGCGATCGCCGCGCTGTCGTTCTTCCTGATGAACATGGGCGAGATGCCGCTGGCCAACTTCGCCCAGCAGATGGCCGAGGGCACCGAATCGGTGTCGCTGCTGGCGCTGCCGCTGTTCGTGCTGGCAGGCTGCGTGATGAATGCGTCGGGCATCACCCGGCGCCTGCTCCATCTCGCCGAGGTGCTGGTCGGCCACATGACCGGCGCACTGGCGCAGATGTGCACGGTGCTGGCGACGCTGCTGGGCGGCCTCACGGCCTCGGCCAACGCCGACGCGGCGATGCTGTCCAAGACCATCGGCTCCCAGATGGTGCAGCGCGGCTACGGCGCGCCCTTTGCCGCCGTGATCACGTCGTCCGCTGCCATCATCACGGCACTGATCCCGCCCTCGATCGGCCTGATCGTCTACGGCTTCCTGGCCGAGGCCTCGATCGGCCGGCTGTTCGCCGCCGGCGTGGTGCCGGGCCTGCTGCTGGCTGCCGGGCTGATGCTCACCACCCACTTCCTGGCGACCCGGCGCAAGTACCAGCCGCAGCGCGCCAGCCGCGCCACGGCGAGCGAGATCACCCAGGCCGTGATCGACGGCCTGTGGGCCCTGTCCATCCCCGTGGTGATCCTGGGCGGCACCCGCTACGGCATCTTCACCACCACCGAGTCCGGCGCCGTCGTCGTGATCTACGTCGTGCTGGTGGCGCTGTTCGGCTATCGCGAGATCAGGCTGCGCGACCTGCCGGAAGTGCTGGCCGAGTCCGTGCGCGATTCCGCCAGCGTGATGATGATGATCTGCGCGGCCGCCGCCTTCGGCTTCTACCTGTCCTGGCAACAGGTGCCGCAGGCGATGTCGGGCTGGCTGGCGGGCACCACGACCAACCCGGTCATGCTGCTGCTGCTGATCAACCTGGTGCTGATCGCGCTGGGAACCGCCATCGAGGGATCGGCGGCGCTGATCATCCTGACGCCCATGCTGCTGCCCCTGATCGAGGGCGCGCACATCGACAAGGTGCACTTCGGCATCGTGCTGATCACCAACCTCACCATCGCCGGCATCACGCCGCCGGTGGGCGGCCTCATGTACATCTCCTCGCAGACGCTCAAGGTGAAGATGGGCGACTACTCCCGCGAGATCGCGCCCTACCTGGCCGTGATGATGGGCCTGCTGGTGCTGTTGTCGGTGTTCCCGCAGCTGTCGCTGTGGCTGCCCAACCTGCTGTACGGCACCGGAGGAGTGCAATGACGAAGAACACAGTGGCCCTGCGGGGCATGACCTGGAACCATCCGCGCGGCTGGCAGCCGCTGGAAGCCTGCTCGGCGCTCTGGCAGGAACGCACCGGCGTGGCGATCACGTGGGACCGGCGCTCGCTCCAGGAGTTCGAGACCTTCCCGGTCGACCAGCTGGCCCGCGAGTACGACCTGATCGTGATCGACCACCCGCACGTGGGCCAGGTCGCGCGCGAGAACTGCCTGCTGCCGCTGCCGCAGGACCGCCTGGCGGACATCGCTGCAGGCAGCGTCGGCGCCTCGCATCCCAGCTACTTCTGGCAGGGCAAGCAGTGGGCGCTGGCGATCGACGCCGCGACCCAGGTCCAGGCCTGGCGTCCGGACCGGCTGACGGCACCTGCGGCCAACTGGGAGCAGGTGCTGGAACTCGCACGGGCCGGCTACGTGGCGCTGCCGCTGCGCTCGCCGCACGCCCTGATGTGCCTGTACACGCTCACGGCACAGCTCGGGGCGCCAGGCCGCGTGGAAGGGCCCGAGCTGTTCGAACCCGAGACCGCTTCGGTGGCGATCGAGTTGCTGCGCGCGCTGTTGCCGCACCTGGCCGACGCCGACTTCACGCAGGACCCCATTGCGGTGTTCGAGCGCATGGCGCTGGACGATTCCCCCATCCGCTGCGTGCCCCTCATCTACGGGTATGTGAACTACGCCGTCGCGGGGTTCCGGCCGGGGCGCATCGGCTTCTCCGACATCCCGTCGCTGCGCGGCAGGGGACCGTCGGGTTCCGCCCTCGGCGGCACCGGCATCGCCGTGTCGGCCCGCGGCGCCCACACCCAGGAGGCGCTCGACTTCGCGCTGTGGGTCGCGGGCCCGCAGGCGCAGTCGGGTCCGTACGTGGCGTCCGGCGGCCAGGCCGGGCACGCCAGGGCATGGGAGGACGACGGCGCCAACGCCGCGACGCACGACTTCTACCGCGCCACGCGACGCACGCTGGAAGGCGCCTGGGTCCGCCCGCGCCACGATGGCTACATGCCCTACCAGGACGCAGCCTCGGAGCGCCTGATGGCGGGACTGCGCGGGACGGAGCCCGCGGGCGCCATCGTGGCCGACCTGAACCGCATGTTCCGGGAGACCCTGCCGCGATGAGCCTGCTGCAAGGGCTGCTGGTCGTCGACCTCAGCCAGTTCCTGTCGGGCCCGTCGGCGGCCCTGCGGCTCGCGGACCTGGGGGCCCGCGTGATCAAGGTGGAGCGCGCCGGCACCGGCGACATCTGCCGCACGCTCTACCTCACCGACACCGACCTGGGCGGCGATTCGACGCTGTTCCACGCCATCAACCGCAGCAAGGAAAGCCTGGCGCTCGACCTGAAGAACCCGGACGACCTGGCCGTGCTGCGCCGCCTGCTGCAGCGCGCGGATGTCCTGATCCAGAACTTCCGGCCGGGTGTCATCGAGCGACTGGGGCTCGGCTGGGACGACGTGCAAGCACTCAACCCGCGCCTGGTCTACGCCAGCGTGTCCGGCTACGGCGAGAGCGGGCCCTGGGTCGGCCTGCCGGGCCAGGACCTGCTGGCGCAATCGGTGTCGGGTGTCACCTGGCTCAACGGCCATGACGGCGACGGCCCGGTTCCGCTCGGCCTGTCGGTGGCCGACATGCTGGCGGGCCACATCCTCACCGAAGGCATCCTGGCCGCCCTGGTGCGCCGGGGACTCACGGGCAAGGGCGCGCTGGTGCAGACGAGCCTGCTCGAGGCGCTGATCGACCTGCAGTTCGAGCTGCTCACCACGCACCTGAACGACGGCGGCCGCCTGCCGCGCCGGGCCGGCTTCCGCAACGCCAACGCCTACCTCGCGGCGCCCTACGGCATCTATCCCACGCAGGATGGCTATCTGGCGCTGGCGATGATGCCGCTGGAGCAACTGGCCGAGACGCTGCCGCTGCCGGACCTGCGCCGCTACTCGGCCGAGGACGCCTTCGGCAAGCGCGACGAGATCAAGCGCCTGGTCGCGGCCGAGCTGGTCCGCCACAAGACGGAGCACTGGCTCGGGCGCCTGCGGCCGGCCGACGTCTGGTGCGCCGAGGTGCTGGACTGGCCGCGCCTGCTGGACAGCGAAGCTTTCCGCCGCCTGGACATGCTCCAGACCGTGCAGCGCGGCGATGGGACCCCCGTGCACACCACGCGCGGTCCGCTGCGCATCGACGGCCAGCGTGCACTGGGTGCGCGCGGTGCGCCGCGCATCGGCGAGCACAGCGCGGCGCTGCGCGCCGAATTCGAACTCGATCCCCTTGGAGAAACCGCCGCATGAACCTCACCGGCAAGACTGTCCTCATCACCGCCGCCGCGCAAGGCATCGGCCGCGCCAGCGTCGAAGCGTTCGCCCGCGCCGGCGCCCGCGTCTGGGCCACCGACATCAACGAAGCCGGCATGGCCGGCCTGCGCGAGTTGCCCGGCGTCACCGTGCGCAAGCTCGACGTGCTGGACGAAGCGGCCGTGCGCGACCTCGCCGGGGCCATCGGCCGCGTGGACGTGCTGTTCAACTGCGCCGGCGTCGTGCACGGCGGCAGCGTGCTGCAGGCCAGCGACAAGGACCTCGACTTCGCCTACGACCTCAACGTCAAGGCCATGGTCCGCACCATCCGGGCGGTGCTGCCCGGCATGCTGGAGCGCCGCGACGGCGCCATCATCAACATGGCCTCGGTGGCCAGCAGCGTCAAGGGCGTGGCCAACCGTTTCGCCTACGGCGTGACCAAGGCCGCCGTGATCGGCCTGACCAAGTCGGTCGCCGCCGACTTCGTGGCGCAGGGCATCCGCTGCAACGCGATCTGCCCGGGCACCGTGGAGTCGCCCTCGCTCCAGGAGCGCTTGAAGGCGACCGGTGACTTCGAGAAGGCGCGCGCCGACTTCGTCGCGCGCCAGCCCATGGGACGCATCGGCGCGCCGGAGGAAATCGCCGACCTCGCCGTGTACCTCGCGGCTGCCACCTACACCACGGGCCAGGTCCACGTCATCGACGGCGGCTGGGCCATCTGATCGTCAAGGAAGCATCGAATCATGAAGTTGCTGCGTTTCGGCCCGGCGGGCCAGGAAAAGCCCGGCCTGCTGGATGCCAGGGGCCAGTTGCGGGACCTCACGGCCCTCGTGGGCGACATCGCGGGCGAGGTGCTGCTGCCCCAGGGGCTGGCGCGCCTGGCGGCGATCGATCCCGCGACCCTGCCGCTGGTGCAGGGTTCCCCGCGCCTCGGTCCCTGCGTCGCCGGCACCGGGAAGTTCATCTGCATTGGCCTGAACTACTCCGACCACGCGGAGGAGACCGGCGCGACGGTGCCGCCCGAGCCGATCATCTTCATGAAGGCGACCTCCGCGATCGTCGGGCCGGACGACGACATCGAGATCCCCCGCGGTTCGGTCAAGACCGACTGGGAAGTCGAGCTGGGCGTGGTGATCGGCAAGACGGCGAAGTACGTCAGCGAGCAGGATGCGATGGAGCACGTCGCGGGCTACTGCGTGATCAACGACCTGTCGGAGCGCGAGTTCCAGATCGAGCGGCAGGGCCAGTGGACCAAGGGGAAGTCTGCCGACACCTTCGGCCCCATCGGTCCCTGGCTGGTCACGCGCGACGAGATCCCGGACCCCCAGCACCTGCCCATGTGGCTGCAGGTCAACGGCGTGTCGCGCCAGAAGGGCTCCACGGCGACCATGGTGTTCGGCGTGGCCAGCCTGGTGTCGTATCTGTCTCAGTTCATGAGCCTGCGTCCGGGCGACATCATTTCCACTGGCACGCCGCCTGGTGTCGGCCTGGGGATGAAACCGCCGACCTACCTGAAGCCGGGCGATGTGGTGACCCTCGGCATCGAGGGACTGGGCCAGCAGAGGCAGCGGGTGGTCGCCGGCTGATCCCCACGCCCGGGCCCTGTCCTGGCTCGGGCGTCGCTCTGGCGTGGTGCATCCGGCCCCGCGCGCGTGAGCCGGCCCCGTCGATTCCGGGTCTCGGCTGAGGTCGGGCGGGCAAGCTGCCCACCTTCCGCTGAGCCGCCATTGGGCCAACGTCCCATGGTGCCCGACACGCGGCTGCGCAAAGCTGCTTCAATGCGGGAAGACCGCCCCTGTCGTGCAGGCAGGACCAGTTTCCGCGTGGCGTCCGCCGGGTCGTCGCAACCCGGGCGCGCCAGGTCGACGCCGGGGGCGAGGACGGCGGGGGCGCGCCGATCCGGAACCCGTTCGCCCATCCCGCGGGCAAGGCCAGGGGCCGGGCGAACCTGATGCGCGCATCGTGCGCCAGGAGCAGACCGCGATGACGGAATTCCGTCAGATCCTGTTCGATCGTCTGACATGGACGCGCTGGCGCAACGCCATCGGGGCCTTTGCGGGTTCGCCGGATGCGGGGCGCCGGGCGAAAACGCTGTTCGCGGCGCTGCTCGTGTTGCTGCTGGCGATCAACGGCCTGAACGTCGTGAACAGCTACGTCGGGCGCGACTTCATGACCGCGATCGAGCGGCAGAGCATGCCGCGCTTCGTCTCCATGGCTCTGCTGTACGTCGGCGTCTTTGCGCTGTCCACGATCGTGGCCGTCCTGTACCGCTTCGCCGAGGAACGCCTCGCGCTGCTGTGGCGCGACTGGCTGACGCGCCGGCTGGTGGGCCTGTACCTGGAGGGTGCCACTTACTACTGGCTGCGTGAACGCGAGTTCGCGAATCCGGACCAGCGCATCGCCGACGACGTGCGCGTCTTTTCCGCCAGCACCCTCTCGCTCGCCCTGGTGCTGCTCAACACGACCTTCACGATCCTCGCGTTCTCGAGCGTGATGTGGTCGATCAGCCCGCTGCTGTTCGGCGTGGCCGTCGGCTACGCGGCGCTCGGCTCGGGCCTGACGGTTCTCTTCGGCCGGAAACTGATCGGGCTCAACTACCACCAGGCGGACCGCGAGGCGAGCCTGCGGGGGGAACTGGTCCACCTGCGCGAGAACGCCGAGTCCGTCGCCGTGCTGCACCGCGAAGGCCGCATCGGCGCACGCCTGAACCGTCGGGTGGACGACCTGGTGTCGAACGCGAGGCGCATCATCAGCGTGAACCGCAACCTCGGCTACTTCACCACCGGCTACAACTACCTCATCCAGATCATTCCGGCACTCATCGTCGCGCCGCTGTTCATCCGGGGCCAGGCCGACTTCGGGGTGATCACGCAATCGGCCATGGCCTTTTCCCACCTGGTCGGCGCGTTCTCCCTGGTCGTGACGCAGTTCCAGCAGATCTCGGGCCTGGCCGTCGTCGTTGCCCGGCTGTCGGACCTGGCCGCGAGCTCCGAAAGGGTGACGGCACGCAGTGCGGGCGGCATCGAGATCGTCGACGGCGAGCCGCGGTTCGCCTGGGACGGCCTGTCGTTGCGCATGCGGCGCGACGGCACGCCCTTGCTGCACTCGCTGAACCTTGTCATCCCTGCCGGCACGCATGTGCTGGTGACCGGTTCCGGCAAGGGAGGGCGCATGGCGCTCTTCCGGGCCAGCGCGGGCCTGTGGCGGGCGGGAGAAGGCCGCATCCTGCGGCCGCCGCCCGGCGAGATCTCGTTCATCCCCGAGCGGCCCTACATGCCGCCGGGAACCCTGCGCGAAGCGGTCCTGCCCACCCATCATGAAGGTGCTGCCGACGACGCGACCATTGCCGCCGTGCTGCACGCGGTCGGGGCCGAGGAGACGGTGGTCCGCGCCGGCGGCCTGAGGGCGGTGGGCGACTGGGATGAGTTGCTGCCGCTGGCGGACCGGCAGCGCCTTGCGTTTGCGCGCGTCCTGCTCGCTGCGCCGCGGATCGCCCTGCTCGAGGATCCCGACACCCTGCTCGGCACCGACGTCGCGGCCCACCTGATCGAACTCCTGCAGGAGCGGTCTGTCACCGTCGTCACCTTCGCCTCCGACGAGGCGCTCGCTGCCAACCACAACCTGCGACTCACGATCGAAGCCGGCGGGAAGTGGAGCACGCAGCCCATCCACATCGAAAGGCCGGTCACATGAGCGCATTCGGCCCGCTGAACCTGGCCAGCCCTTCGGGCCTGGTGGTGCAGGTGAACAGGAACGGTTCCGTCCGTCGCATCGACCACCGCGACGTGATGGTGAACGCCTTCCTCGGCAACGAGCTCGAGGGCGGTGCGGCCAACCTCTACCTGCGCCGCCACGGAACGCGCGTCGAATGGACGGAACTGCTCGGGCCGCACAGCCCCGGCGAGGTCCGGGTCGACGGGAGCGGCCTCGAGATCGCGGGCGAGTGGGCGGGCTTGCGCTTTCGCGTGTCGCTGACGCTGGCCGCAGCCGCCCCGGCGTGGTTCTGGCATGTGTCGCTGGACAACGTTGCCGGGGAACCCTGCCGGGTCGACCTCGTCTTCGCCCAGGACATCGCGCTGGCCAGCTACGGCGCGGTCCGGCTGAACGAGTACTACGTCAGCCAGTACGTCGACCACACGCCGCTGCACCATCCTTCGCAGGGCGCGGTGCTGGCGGTGCGGCAGAACCTCGCGGTCGGCGGGCGGCATCCCTGGCTCTGCATCGGATCGCTGCGGCACGCCGAGAGCTTCTGCACGGATGCGCTCCAGTTCCACGGGCTGTCCACGCGTGCCGGCGGCTCGCCGGCCGCACTGGAAGCCGAGCGCCTGCCCGGGGTGCGCCGCCAGCACGAGCATTCGATGGCCGTGCTGCAGGATGCGCCCGTGTCGCTGCTCCCCGGCGCGGGTGTCGGCCTGGGCTTCTTCGCCTGGCTGGAACCGGATCACCCGGGCGTCAGCAGCGCCGCCGACCTCGTCTTTGCCGACCGGGCACTGGCGCAGCCCGAGGCCGCGCCGCCAGGCTCCAGGGCGGGCGTGGCGGCGCCGCGTTCCGCCACGCTCTTCAGCGACGCCCCCCTGCTGGCCGCTACATCCCTCGATCCAGACGCGCTGGTGCGGCACTTCGGCGCCGATCGCGTGGCGGTCGAGGAGGAGGGCGGGGCTCTGCTCTCGTTCTTCCGGCCCGACGGGGCGCACGTCGTGCTGCCGGCCAAGGAGCGCGCGACCCTGCGGCCCCATGGGCAGATCCTGCGCACCGGCGACCGGCTCGAGCCGGACGAAGCATCGCTGACGACGACGGTCTGGATGGGTGGGGTCTTCCATTCGATGCTCACGCAAGGGCACGTCAGCATCAACCGCTTCCTCTCGACGACGCACTCGTACCTCGGCCTGTACCGCTCGCACGGCCAGCGGGTGTTCGCCGAAGTCGGGGGTGCATGGCACCTGCTCGGCGAGCCGTCCGCCTTCGAGATGACCCCGAGCGGCGCGCGCTGGCTGTACGCCAGTGACGACCGGCTGCTCGAGGTGCGCAGCTGGGCTGCAGTGGAACGGCACGAACTGTGGCTCGCGGTCCGCGTGCTGGACGGCGCCCCGTGCCGCTTCCTCGTGTCGCACCACATCGCGCTCAACGGCGACGACGGCTCGGAAGCCGTGCCCGCCCGCTGGACGCGCGACGGCCGGGCCGTGGTCGTCGGCTGCCTGCCCGACACCGACGTGGGACGCCGCTTTCCCCACGGCGCTTTCCGCATCAACATCGCGCCCGGACCCGCGATCGAGCGCGTGGGTGCAGATGAGCTGCTCTTCAGCGACGGCCGCTCACGCGGCCAGCCCTTCGTGGTGCTGGTCACCGCGCCGACCACCTCGCTGGGTTTGCGCATCACCGGGTTGCTGACCGGCGCGCCGCCCGCCGAATTGGAGGCGGACGTCGCCGACCGGTGTGCTGCCGATGCCGCCAAGGCCGGTCGCTTCTGGCACGGCATGACCGGGCCGCTGGTGCTGGAGGCACCGGCATCGCAGGACGTGACGCGCGTCACGGCCATCCTGCCCTGGCTCACGCACGACGCCTGGATCCACCACCTCGCGCCGCGCGGGCTCGAGCAGTACTCGGGCGGCGGCTGGGGCACCCGGGACGTGTGCCAGGGGCCCGTCGAGTTGCTGCTTGCGATCGGGCGCGCAGCCGCGGTGCGCGAGTTGCTGCTGTGCGTCTTCCGGAACCAGGACGAGGACGGCGACTGGCCGCAGTGGTTCATGTTCTTCGAGCGCGAGCGCACCATCCGCCCGCAGGACTCGCACGGTGACATCGTGTTCTGGCCGCTTCTCGCCCTCGCGCAGTACCTGCTGGCCACGGACGACGTCGCGGTGCTCGAGCAGGAACTGCCGTATTTCCATCCCGAGGGGCCCGCCAGGGCGCAGCACGCCAGCGTGCTGGCGCATGTCGAGCGCGCCCTGGCGCTGATCGGGCGGCGCGTGATCGCCGGGACACGCCTGGCGGCCTACGGCCATGGTGACTGGAACGATTCCCTGCAGCCCGCCGATCCGGCGCTGGCCCGCGAGCTGTGCAGCGCCTGGACCGTCACCTTGCACTACCAGACGGTCGCCACGCTGGCGCAAGCGCTGCGGCGAACGCGCCATGCTGCGTTCGCCGCGACACTGGAGGCCACGCTGCCCGGCATCCAGGACGACTTCCAGCGCCTGCTGGTCGCCGACGGGGTCGTGGCGGGCATGGTGCGCTTTCCCCCCGGTGGTGCCGCGGAGCACTGGCTGCATCCGAACGACCGGGTCACGGGCGTGCACTACAGCCTGCTGCCGATGATCCACGCCGTCCTCGCGAACCTCTTCACCCGCGAGCAGGCGGTGCGGCACGTCGAGCTGGTTCGCCGCCACCTGCTGGCTGCCGATGGCGCGCGCCTGTTCGACCAGCCGTTTCCGTACCACGGCGGCCTGCAGCGCCACTTCCAGCGTGCCGAAACCAGCACCTTCTTCGGTCGCGAGATCGGGCTCATGTACATGCACGCGCACCTGCGCTGGGCCCAGGCGCTGGCCCACCTGGGCGACGCCGAGGGCGCATTCCATGCGTTGCGCCAGGCCAATCCGGTCGGCCTGCGCGATGTCGTGCCGAACGCGCGGCTGCGCCAGGCCAACTGCTACGCCTCCAGTTCCGACGCCGACTTCGCGGACCGTGCCGAGGCGACGGCACGCTACGACGCGGTGCGTTCGGGCACCGTGGGGGTCGAGGCCGGCTGGCGTGTCTATTCGAGCGGCGCCGGCATTGCCGTGCGGCTCCTGCGCGAGTCGCTGCTGGGCCTGCGCCTGCACCGCTCCTCGGTGTGCCTCGATCCGGTCCTGCCGCGGACGCTCGATGGGCTGGTCGCGCGCATCACGCTGGAGGACCGGGAGGTGGCAGTGCGCTACCGGGTCGGTGCGCGCGGGCATGGGCCCTTGGCCATCACGTGCAATGGCCAGCCGCTGGCGTTCGAGCGCGAACCACACCCGTACCGGACCGGCGGCGCCGTGATTGCCATGGACGCCCTGCGGCAACACCTGCGGGACGGCGACAACGTCATCGAGATCGAGGTGGCCTGACATGACCCCAGCCGGCGAATTGCTCGACGACTTTCGCGACGTCTCCGGCTGGAGCGCCGTGACCTCGGGTCAGGCACAGCTCGCGATCGCGCCCGCCACCGCCCCGGCGGAGCGGCCGGCGCTGCAGCTCGACTACGACTTCAAGGGCGGGGGCGGCTTCGTGGTGGCGCGCAAGAGGCTGCCGCGCGTCATGCCGGCCGCGTGGGCGCTGTCGATGTCCGTGCGGGGCGCGGCACCCGGGAACAAGCTCGAGATCAAGTTCGCGGATCCCAGCGGCCGCAACGTGTGGTGGTGGCACCGGGACGCGTTCGACTTCCCCGCCGACTGGCAGCTGCTGCGCATCCGCAGCAGCGAGGTGACGTTCGCCTGGGGGCCGGCGGGCGGTGGAACGCTGCGCGAGCTGGGCACGCTCGAAATCGCGATCGCCGCCGGGCCGGGCGGTCGCGGAACGGTCTCGCTGGGCGACCTGCGCTTCGAGGATCTGTCGCCCACTTCCGCTCCGCGCATTGCTGCGTCGAGCGCGGCCGTGGGGTGCGAGCCGGCGCATGTGTTCGATGCGTCGGCGGCAAGCTGGCGCAGCGCAGACGCCGCGTCGCCCGCGTGGTTGGCGCTGGATTTCGGCCGCGAGCAGGAATACGGCGGGCTGGTCATCGACTGGGCGGAGGCCGGCGCTGCCCGCGCCTTCGACGTGCAAGGCTCCGGCGACGGCACCACGTGGACGCCGATGGCGAGCGCCATGCAGGCCGAGGGCGAGCGCAGCTACGTCTACCTGCCGGGCGGCGGTTGCTCGCGCCATCTGCGGCTGTTGCTGCGCGAGCCGCCGGCCGGCGGCGGGCCCCATGCCATTCGCCGGCTCGACGTGCGGCCGTTCGACTTCTCGCGATCCGTCGCTGATTTCTTCCACGCCGTCGCTGCCTGCGAGCCGCGCGGACACCATCCCCGCTGGCTGCACCGCGAGCAGTCGTACTGGACGCCGGCGGGCATCGCCGGCGGGACGACCGCAGCGATCCTGAACGAGGAAGGCCTGCTCGAGCCCGACCGTGCCAGCTTTTCGCTGGAGCCCTTCCTGCACACGGACGGCGAGCTGATCACGTGGGCCGATGCCGAGGTGACGGTCTCGCTGGCCCATGGCGTGCTGCCGATCCCATCGTCCACCTGGCGCCGGCGCGACCTCACCCTGACCATCACGGCGTTCGCGGCGATCGAGGCCGGCCGTCCGCAAGTGCGCGCGTCCTACCGTGTCGCGAATGCCGGTCCGGAGCCGCGGACCGTGCGTCTGTTCGTGGCGCTGCGCCCCTTCCAGGTGTCGCCGCCGTGGCAGGCGTACCGGGGCGTCGGCGGCATGGCGCCGATCCGCAGCCTTGCCTGGCGCGACGGTGCCGTGCTCGTCAACGATGCAACCAGCGTCGTGCCGCGGACCACTCCGGACGGGTTCGGCGCCGCGGCGTTCGAGCAGGGCGGGGTGCTGCCCCACCTGGTGCGCGGCGAGATGCCGCCGCGTTCGGCGGTCGTCGATGCCTCCGGCCATGCATCCGGCGCGCTTTGCTGGGACCTGCAGATTGCAGCAGGTGCCGCGAGCGAGGTGGAGCTGGCGATCCCGTTCACGGAGCGGCCCGCCCTCGGTCCCGTGTCGTCCACCCCGGCCGGCGAGGCGCAGCTGGCGAGCCTGGCCGACGTCGAGCGCCATTGGGCAGACAAGCTGGGCGGCCTGGCGATCCGGATCGGGGGCGAGGAACCGGCGTGCGCGCAGGCGCTGCGGACGGCGACCGGCCACATCCTGGCCAATCGCGACGGCCCTGCGATCCAGCCCGGTCCGCGCCGCTACACGCGCTCCTGGATCCGCGACGGCGCCACCATGTC